>JAICYB010000105.1 GCA_025934435.1 Actinomycetes bacterium
CGGGTATCGACTGCTCGGGGCTCGTGCACATGAGCTTCCGCGCGACGGGCCGACTCGTCCCGCGCGACGCCGACCAGCAGGAGGACGCAGGCACTGAGACCGACGCTCCGCAGCCGGGAGACCTCGTCACCTACGGCGATCCGGGCAAAGCGGCCGACCATGTCGCGTTCTGGCTCGGCGACGGCCGGATCCTCCATTCCACCCGCCGCGACGGCGTCGACGGCGTCGTCGAGGAGACCGAGCCGGAGGAACTTCGTGCGCGTCGCCGCAAGGTCTTCAGGCTTTGAAGCAGCGATTGGGGTGGCGGCGATCTATCGGAGTCTGAAACAATCTCCGCCGCGCAATTAGTGCGACACGAACCGGGAGGTACCCACTTGATCCGCAGGAGAAGATGGCTGGTCACGACCGCCGCCTTCGCCGCCGCAGCGCTCGCGCTGGTCGCCGCAGGATGCGGCAGCAGCAACAAGAGCGGTTCCAGCGGCAGCACGAACGGCAGCTCCACCACGTCGACCAGTGGCACGTCCACGGGGAAGACGTTCGCGAACTTCCGCCTCGCCTACGACACCGGCATCGACTTCCTCGATCCGGGCCTGTCGTACACGGTCGAGGGTTGGGGGATCATGTGGAACGTCTATCTCCCGCTGCTCGGCTACAAGCACGCAGCCGGTCCGGAGGGCGCGACGATCGTTCCGTATCTCGCGCAGGACCTGCCGGTCGTGACGAACGGCGGCAAGACCTACACGATGACGCTCCGCAAGGGCATCAAGTACTCGGACGGCACTCCCGTCAAGGCGAGTGACTTCGAGAACGCGATCGTCCGTGACTTCAAGATCGACTCGCCGGGTGTCGGCTTCTTCGGCAACATCGTCGGCGCGGCGAACGCGAAGTCGGGCGACATCAGCGGCATCACCACCGACGACGCGAGCGGGAAGATCACGATCAACCTGACCGCGCCGCAGGGTGACTTCGAGAACATCCTCGCCACGACGTTCGCGGCGCTCGTGCCGCCCAACACGCCGGACAAGGATCAGTCGACGACGCCGATCCCCTCGACCGGCCCGTACATGATCCAGAGCTACAAGCCGAACAAGCAGGCGATCGTCGTTCGCAACCCCAACTTCAACGCGAGCGACTTCGACGGCAACGTGCCGGCGGGCAACCCCGACAAGATGACGATCGACATCATCGGGGACGATGGCGTCGCCCTCCAGCGCGTGATCAGCGGCCAGGACGACTACGACTTCCATCAGCCGCCGCCGGACCGCCTGAGCGAGGTGCAGAACAAGTACGGCGACCAGCTCAAGGTCTACACGCCGGCGAACGTCTACTACTTCTTCATGAACACGCGGGTCGCACCGTTCGACAATCTCAAGGTGCGGCAGGCGGTCAACTACGCGATCGACCGCTCCGCGCTCGTGAAGATCTACGGCGGTCTCGGCCAGACGACGGAGAACGTGCTGCCGCCGACCTACCCGCAGTACCAGAAGCACGACCTCTACCCGTACAACCTGGCGAAGGCGAAGCAGCTGATCAAGGAAGCCGGCGCGACGGGCGCACAGGTCACGGTCTGGAACCACGACCGCGGCACCGATCCGAAGGCGTCGGCGTATCTCGTCAGCGTCCTCAACTCCATCGGCCTCAAGGCCAAGGAGAAGATCATCAACGCGGCCGTGTACTGGACGACCGTCGGCAACCAGGCGACGAAGGCGCAGATCGGCTTCGCTGACTGGTTCCAGGACTACCCGCATCCGCTCGACTGGTTCGACGTTCTCCTGAACGGCAACCGGATCACGCAGACGCACAACACCCACTACGCCAACTTCGACGACCCGACCGTCAACTCCGAGATCGAGGCGCTGAAGAAGGAGCCGTCGCTCACCAGCTCGGTGAACGACCGGTGGAAGAAGGTCGACAACGACGTCATGGAGCAGGCCCCGTGGGCCCCGTTCATGAACCGTCAGTTCAACGACTTCTTCAACTCGGACATGGATCTGAGCTGCTACGTGAACCACGTGCTGTACCAGTTCGACTTCGCCGCGATCTGCAAGAAGTAGGCGAGTCGTTCGATTGACGCCGGAGGGCGCCGGGAACGGCGCCCTCCGAGCGTTTCCACAGTCGAGGAGCTCCAATGGCGGGAACCGAAACCGAATTCACTCTCGATACCGCGGCAGAGCTCGCCCACGAGGAGGGCGGCCAGAAGATCGTCGGCCGCAGCCCCTGGGTGCTGGCCTGGCGCCGGATGCGGCGCAACAAGGTCGCGCTCGCGTCCCTCGTCATCTTCTTCCTGATCGTCATCACCTGCCTCCTCGCGCCGCTCTACGCGCACCACGTCGCGCACAGCGGCATCAACACGCAGAACGTGCAGGGCAACGTGACGGTGAACGGGAAGCAGATCCCGATCGTCACCAACGGCGGCTACCTGAACGCGCACACAGGCAAGCCGTGCACGTCGACCGACAATCCCGCCGATTGCAAGCTCTTCGCGTCGATCCCGATCGGGCCGCAGTGGTTCAACGCCGGCGGGAAGTACGTGCTCGGCGCCGACGCCATCGGTCGCGACGACGCAGTGCGCCTGCTCTACGGCGGCCGCGTCTCGCTGCAGGTCGGGATCGTCTCGTCCGCGATCTGCGTCTTCTTCGCCGTCCTGCTCGCGCTGATCGCCGCGTATTTCGGCGGCTGGGTCGACTTCATCATCACGCGCTTCTTCGACCTCTTCTACGCGTTCCCGGTCGTGCTGCTCGGCATCGCGCTCGGCGCGGCGCTCGCGATCAACGGCGTGCACTGGGGGCCGATCAAGATGGACGGCAGCAATCCGTGGATCGCGACGCTGATCATCAGCTACGTCCTGATCCCGTACGTCGGCCGACCGCTGCGCGGCCAGGCGCTGTCACTGCGCGAGAAGGAGTTCGTGGAGGCGGCGATCGCGCAGGGCGCGGGGCCGTTCCGGATCATGTTCAGCGAGCTGCTGCCGAACATCGCGAGCTCCGTGCTCGTCTTCTTCACGCTGATCATCGCGAACAACATCGTGCTCGAGGCGGCGCTGTCCTACCTCGGCGCCGGCGTCCAGGACCCGACGCCGTCGTGGGGCAAGCTGATCTCGGACGGCCAGGAGCTGATCGTGACGCGGCCGTGGCTCGCGCTCGCGCCCGGCATCGCGATCGTGCTGACGGTGCTGGCGCTGAACGTCTTCGGCGACGGCCTGCGCGACGCCCTCGACCCGCGCGCAAAGGTGCGGGTGGAGCACTAAGTGGCGACGTTCCTGATCCGCCGTCTGATCGGCGCCGTGCTCGTCTGCGTCGCTGTCACCTTCATCGTCTTCTTCATCTTCATCGTCGTCCCGGGCGGCGGGAAGCAGGGCACCGCCGAGCGCATCGCGGGCAAGAACGCGACGCCCGATCTCGTGAAGTCGGTCGAGCATCAATGGGGCTTCGACCGGCCGATCTACACGCAGTACTGGATCATGATGAAGAAGATGTTCACGAACAAGCTGGTCTCCTACACGAGCCAGCAGAACGTCTTGACGCAGATCGTGCAGGGGATGCCGGCGACGTTCTCGTTGACCGTCGGCGCCGGGATCATCTGGCTGTTCTTCGGGATCCTCGTGGGGGTGTTATCCGCCGTCACGGCGGGCCGACTCTCGGATCGCGTCATCACGGTGCTCGCGCTGATCGGCATCTC
>JAICYB010000122.1 GCA_025934435.1 Actinomycetes bacterium
AATGTGGCAAAGAAGCCGTCACCCGCGGTATCGACTTCGACTCCTCTGTATCGACCGATCATTGCCCGAATCGTCGCGTGGTGCCGCTCGACGACGCCCTTCCAGGCGCGGTCGCCGAGCTCCGCCGCCGTAGCCGTTGAGCTGACGAGGTCGGTGAACAGAACGGTCGTCAAGACACGCTCGAATGTCTCCTCCTCAGCATGAACAGATCGAACGAAGCGCTCGATTTCGCCCAGCAGCACGTCGATGTCGCCTGCGTACGGCATCCAGTCCTCGCCCGGCACCGCAACATGCCTCGCACCGGGAATCCTGTCGGCGAGATCGACGGATCGCGCTCGGGCAGCCTCGGAGCGGGACAGGACGAGCGTAGGCGCCTGCACCGTGTGCAGCACAGTTCGGACGTCGATCGTCTGTTCGAACTCGTCGAAGGCCAACGCGGCAGCAGGCGAAGCTCCATGTCGAAGCGATCTCGCTTCCCATCCGATCCACTCAGGGTCGTCTGCGCGGGACGGTGCAACGCGTTGCAGAAACCGCTTCGCCAGGCAGGTTGTCCCCCAGTGCGCGGCGATCTCGTTTCTCCACGCAGCCAGGTCATCTGAGGATGTGCCGACGGGGTAGTCCGGCGCCCACGCTGTCCGTGCCCACGAGTTGTAGAGAACCAGCGCAAAAACCCGATCGGGGTGCATCGCGGCGAAGAACGCGGCGAGACTTCCGCCACCGCGGTTCCCGACGAGCACAGCCCGTTCGGATTCAACCGCGTCCAAGACGGCGCGCAGGTCATCCGCCCTCATCTCGAAGTCAGGCGCTCCGAGGACGCGGTCGGAGAGGCCCGTGCCACGCTTGTCGAACAGGATGACCCTCGAGAACCTCGCGAGTCGCTCGAGAAATCGGATACCCCAGGGCGCCTCGAACTCGATCTCGAAGTTCCCGGCCATCCCGAGCGTGTACACGAGATCGACCGGCCCATCGCCACGCACCTGGTAGGCGATGCTCACGTCGTCGACGGTTCTTGCGTAGCGCACCTCGGACGGGTTCACGTCAGGCCGAATCCTTCCGCCGACACCACGCGGACGCAACCCTAGACCCACCGCGACTCGCCGCGACGCCCGCCACCCCGAGACAGGTCGCCCATTCGTACTACCCGCGTACGCGCGCCCGGACGGTCTGTGGAGCCGTTACGACCGCAATCCTGTCGTGGTGCGGCGTTGCGGGATGGGCCGTGGAGGGATCGAACCTCCGACCTTGGGATTAAGAGTCCCCTGCTCTACCAGCTGAGCTAACGGCCCGAGCGACGGCCTATCGTAGCGACGATGCACGTCCTTTCCGTGGTCGGGAACCGGCCGCAGTTCATCAAGTCGGCGCCGCTCACGCTCGCCTTGCGCGACGCGGGGATCGACGAGACGGTTCTCCACACCGGGCAGCACTGGGACCCCGAGATGTCGCAGATCTTCTTCGACGAGCTCGGCATCCCGGAACCCGCACATCGGCTCGACCTGCGCACCAACGACATCGACGCGATGGCGGCCGCGATCGCCTCCGTCGTCCACGACGAGCAGCCGGACTGGGTGCTCGTGTTCGGCGACACGAACTCGACCGTCGCCGGTGCGCGCGCCGCCGGCGCCGTGCGCGTCGCCCACGTCGAGGCGGGGCTGCGCAGCTTCGACCTCTCGATGCCGGAGGAGTTGAATCGCATGCAGGTCGACCAACTGTCGGCTCTCCTCTTCTGCCCCGACCAGCGCGCCGTCGAGCAGCTCGAGTCGGAGGGCATACGCGGTCGCACCGAGGTCGTCGGCGACGTGATGGCCGACGCAACGCGCATCTTTCTGCCGATCGCGCGCGAGCGCGCGCAGCTCCA
>JAICYB010000057.1 GCA_025934435.1 Actinomycetes bacterium
GACCTCGTCGACGACCCCGAGATCCTCGACCTCGTCGAGCTCGAGGTACGTGAGCTCCTCTCGAACAACGAGTTCCCCGGCGACGACGCGCCGGTCATCCGCGGTTCGGCGCTGAAGGCGCTCGAGGGTGACGAGGCGATGCAGCAGGCGATCCTCGACCTGATCACGGCCTGCGACGAGAACATCCCGGAACCGACCCGCGACGTCGACCAGCCGTTCCTGATGAGCGTCGAGGACGTGTTCACGATCACCGGACGAGGCACCGTCGCGACGGGCCGCGTCGAGCGCGGTGTCATCACGCCGGGCGAGGAAGTCGAGATCGTCGGTCTCGGTTCGCAGAAGAAGACGGTCGCGACTTCGCTCGAGATGTTCCGCAAGATCCTCGACAGCGCGCAGGCCGGTGACAACGTCGGCGTCCTGCTTCGAGGCGTCGACCGCGAAGAGATCGAGCGAGGCATGGTCATCTGCAAGCCCGGCTCGATCACGCCGCACACCGAATTCGACGCGCAGGTGTACGTCCTGTCCAAGGAAGAAGGCGGACGCCACAGCCCGTTCTTCTCGGGCTACCGCCCGCAGTTCTACTTCCGCACGACGGACGTGACCGGCAACCTCGGACTGCCGGAAGGCGTCGAGATGGTCATGCCGGGCGACAACACGGAGATGAAGGTCGAGCTGATCACACCGATCGCGATGCAGGAAGGACAGCGTTTCGCGATCCGTGAAGGCGGCCGTACCGTCGGCTCCGGCCGAGTCACGAACATTCTCAAATAGCACGCAGCGTTTGTTGGGGGGCTTCCGGGGGGCGCCGTTTTGCCCCCCGGATACAACGACAAAGAGACGTAACAGAGGGAAGGAACGTAACGAGTGGCTGCACCGTCCACGATGCGCATCAGGATCCGCTTGCAGGCGTTCGATCATGAGATCGTCGACCTGTCGGCGAAGCGCATCGTCGACACGGTGTTGCGATCCGGGGCCCGCGTTTCGGGCCCCGTTCCTTTGCCTACCGAACGCAACATCTTCTGCGTCATCACGTCGCCGCACAAAGACAAGGACGCGCGCGAGCACTTCGAGATGCGGACGCACCGCCGTCTGATCGACGTCATCGATCCGACGCCGCGCACGGTCGAAGACCTGACGCGACTCGAGCTGCCGTCCGGCGTCGAGATCCAGATCAAGCTGCCGGGTTCGGGGCGGTAGGGATGGGCGACTGCGGAGCAAGCGGGATCTGATGGCCGTCGTCACGAAGGGCATCCTCGGTCGGAAGCTGGGCATGACCCAGATCTTCGACGAGTCCGCTCGCGCGATCCCCGTGACCGCGATCGAGGCCGGGCCGTGCCGCATCGCCGAGGTCCGTACGCCGGAACGCGACGGATACAGCGCGATCCAGCTCGCGTTCGGTGAGATCAAGGACACGAAACTCACGAAGCCCGAGCTCGGACACCTCAAGCGCAACAAGCTCGACGCCGCTCGTCATCTCGTCGAGCTGCGCGTCGCCGACGCCTCGCAGTTCGAGCTCGGCCAGGAGATCAAGGCCGACGTTTTCGAGGCCGGCGAGAAGGCCGACGTCGTCGGCACCTCGAAGGGCAAGGGCTTCGCCGGCGTCATGAAGCGACACGGGTTCCACGGCAAGCCCGCGAGCCACGGCACGGAGCGCAAGCACCGCAGCCCGGGCTCGATCGGCGCCGGCACCACGCCGCACCACGTGTTCAAGGGACAGAAGATGGCCGGCCGGATGGGTCACGACCGAGTGACGGTCCTCAATCTCGAAGTCGTCCGTGTCGACGCCGAGCGCAACCTCATCCTCGTGAAGGGTGCGATCCCCGGCCCGAACGGCGGTCTCGTCATCGTCCGATCCGCCGTGCGAGGCAACGCATGAACGTCCTCAACGCCACCGGTGCTTCGTCCGGCGACGTCTCGCTCGAGGAGTCGATCTTCGGCGTGAAGGTGAGCGTCCCCCTCATGCATCAAGCCGTCGTCGCGCAGCTGGCGGCGGCGCGATCCGGCACGCACAAGACCAAGACACGCGCTGAGGTCCGCGGTGGTGGCGCGAAGCCGTGGCGCCAGAAGGGCACCGGTCGCGCGCGTCACGGTTCGACGCGCGAGCCGCAGTGGAAGGGCGGCGGAACCGTCTTCGGACCCGTTCCGCGCGATTACTCCGTTTCCTTCCCGAAGAAGATGAAAGCGTCCGCGCTTCGTTCCGCGCTTTCGCAGCGCGCGAAGGAGAACAAAGTGCTCGTCGTCGAACCACCGACCGCCGACAAGCCGCGCACGAAGGACGCGCTCGCCGCGCTTGCCGCGTGGGGCGTGTCGGACAAGGTGCTCCTCGTGCTGACGAACGACGAGCGCAACGTCGCCTACTCGTTCCGCAATCTCCCCGACGTGCACATCATCGCGGAAGACCAGATCAACGTCTACGACATCATGAACGCCGACACGCTCGTGCTTTCGCGCGGTGCGCTCGATGCGTTGCAGAGCCGGCTGGCGAAGGGTGGTGCGTCCTAGTGGCCGAAGCACGCGACGTCATCATCAAGCCGGTCATCTCGGAGAAGTCGTATGCCGACGCCGAACGCGGCAAGTACACGTTCGTCGTGCGGGACGAAGCGACGAAGATCGAAGTTCGTCGCGCCGTCGAAGAGATCTGGGGCGTCCACGTGAAGAAGGTCAACACGATCGCGCGTCGCGGCAAGGCCGTGCGTCGTCGCTTCACGAAGGGCAAGCGCTCCGATTCGCACCGCGCCATCGTCACCCTCGCCGAAGGCGAGAAGATCGCGATCTTCGAGGGCGGATAACATGCCGACACGTCAACGCAAACCAACGTCACCGGGCCGCCGCTTCCAGTCGGTCGCGTCCTTCGACGACCTGGCGAAGAAGCGTCCGGAGAAGAAGCTGACCGTCGCGCAGTCGAAGACGGGCGGACGGAACTCCTACGGACGGATCACGTCGCGCCGCCGAGGTGGCGGGCACAAGCGCCACTACCGGCTGATCGACTTCCGTCGGGACAAGGACGGCATCCCGGCCAAGGTCCAAACGATCGAGTACGACCCCAACCGGTCGGCGCGCATCGCCCTGCTCGCGTACGCCGACGGCGAGAAGCGCTACATCCTCGCGCCGGACGGACTGAAGCAGGGCGACACCGTGCGCTCCGGACCGCGCTCGGAGATCAAGCCCGGCAACTCGCTTGCGCTCGCGAACATCCCCGACGGAACGGTCGTGCACAACGTCGAGCTCAAGCCCGGACAGGGCGGACGGATCGCTCGCAGCGCCGGCGTGTCCGTGCAGCTGATGGCGAAAGAGAAGGACTACGCGACGCTCCGTATGCCGTCCGGCGAGATGCGCCTCGTCCACATCCGTTGCAAGGCGACGATCGGTCAGGTCGGAAACACCGAACACGAGCTCGTGAAGATCGGCAAGGCCGGACGGAACCGCTGGAAAGGCAAGCGTCCGAAGGTTCGCGGTGTCGCCATGAACCCCGTCGACCACCCGCTCGGTGGTGGCGAGGGCAAGGCGTCCGGTGGACGACCGCCGTCGAGCCCGTGGGGCAAGGTCGAGCGCCGCACGCGTCACAAGCGCAAGCCGTCGAGCAAGTTCATCGTCCGTCGTCGTCAGAAGAGGAAGACCAGGTAATGCCGCGGAGTCTGAAGAAGGGCCCGTTCGTCGACGACCACCTGAAGAAGAAGGTGGACGCCCTGAACGCCGTCAACCAGAAGCGCGTGATCCGCACGTGGTCGCGTCGTTCGACGATCACGCCGGACTTCGTCGGTCACACGATCGCCGTCCACGACGGACGCAAGCACGTCCCAGTCTTCGTCACCGAGGCGATGGTCGGGCACAAGCTCGGCGAGTTCGCCGTCACGCGGACGTATCGCAAACACGGTTCGTCCGAACGAGCTTCGAAGGTCAGGTAACAGATGGCACCCGAACAGAACGTGAGAGAAGGTCGCGCCGTGGCCAAGTGGCTGCGCGTGTCACCGATCAAGACGCGCCGCGCCGTGGACATCATCCGCGGCAAGGACCTCCTCGAGGCGCGTCGCGTGCTCGCGTTCACGCCGCTCAAGGGCGCACGGCTCGTATCGAAGGTGCTCGAGTCGGCCGTCGCGAACGCGACGCACAACTTCGATCTGCCGGAAGACCGCCTCTACATCCACAAGGCAACGGTGGACGAG
Source organism: Actinomycetes bacterium (assembly GCA_025934435.1). Lineage (GTDB taxonomy): Bacteria > Actinomycetota > JAICYB01 > JAICYB01 > JAICYB01 > JAICYB01. The sequence goes on from JAICYB010000057.1 coordinate 4,164, forward strand.
GGTCTGCGCATCAAGCGTTGGAACCCGCGTGCGTACGGCCGCGCGAACAGGATCGTCAAGCCGACCGCGCACGTGACGATCATCGTCCGGGCGAAAGACGTCGAAGCTGCGCCGCGCCGCCGGAAGCCGGCATTGCGCAAGAAGGGTGCACCTCGCGCGAAGGCGCAGAAGACGAAGGCTGAGAGCTAATGGGTCAGAAGATCAATCCCTACGGGTTCCGTCTCGGCATCACGACCGAGTGGAAGGCGAAGTGGTTCGCGGACAAGAAGCAATACCGCACCTACCTCCACGAGGACCTCGCGATCCGCGACTACATCCGAAAGGAGCTGCCGCACGGGATGATCTCGCGCGTCGAGATCGAACGCACACGTGACCGCGTTCGCGTCGACATCCACACCGCGCGTCCGGGCATCGTGATCGGGCGCCGTGGCGCCGAGGTCGAACACCTGAAGCAGCAGATCCAGAAGATGACCGGCACGAGCGAGGTTCGCGTCGACGCGCTCGAGGTGCAGCAGCCCGGCCTCGAAGCGCAGTTGCTCGCGCAGGCCATCGCCGAACAGATCGCCGGACGGATCTCCTTCCGCCGCGCGATGCGTCGCGCCGTGCAAGACGCGATGCGCGCGGGGGCGCTGGGCGTCAAGGTGCAGTGCTCGGGACGTCTCGCCGGAGCCGAGATGGCTCGTCGCGAGGCGTACCGCGAGGGCCGCGTCCCGCTGACGACACTGCGCGCCGACGTCGACTACGGCTTCTACGAATCACGGACGAAGTACGGACGCATCGGCTGCAAGGTCTGGATCTACAAGGGCGAGATCCTCCCGCAGCGTGAAGAGGAGCGCATCCGCAAGGCGGCGCAGGAGCGCGTCCGCCGCCGGAGCGCTCGCCGTCCTCGCGCGGAAGGTGCGCCCGAGGGACAGACGCAAGAAGCTCCGTCGGCCGAGCCCGCGCCGTCCGGGAACGGCGATGCGCCGCCGGCCGCGCCGAGCGAAGGAACACAGGGATAGCCAGCATGTTGATGCCGAAACGCACCAAACATCGCAAACAGCACCGAGCGAAGATCCGCTCGCATCCGAAGGGCGGCACCGTCGTCAACTTCGGTGAGTTCGGGCTGCAGTCGATGCATCACGGCTACCTGACGAACCGGCAGATCGAAGCCGCTCGTATCGCGATGACGCGTCACATGAAGCGCGGCGGGAAGGTGTGGATCACGATCTTCCCGGACCGTCCGGTGACGAAGAAGCCGGCCGAAACCCGTCAGGGATCCGGGAAAGGCAACCCCGAAGAGTGGGTGGCCGCGATCCGTCCGGGCCGCGTCCTGTTCGAGCTTTCCGGTGTGGACGAAACCGTCGCGCGCGAAGCGCTTCGCCTTGCCGCGCACAAGCTTCCGCTGAAGACGCGGTTCCTCAAGCGGGGAGAGATACCAGTCGCATGAAAGCGATCGAAGTCCGCGACCTCGAATCGGACGAGCTCCACGTGCGTATCGGAGAGCTCAAGGAGGAGCTGTTCAACCTCCGCTTCCAGCTCGCGACCGGACAGCTCGACAACCACGGACGGATCAAAGCCGTGAAGCGCGACATCGCGCGCTGCCGGACGATCCTGCGCGAGCGGGACTATCAAGCCGTGGCGCAAGTTGTCACCGAAACCGCGCCGCAAAGCACTGAGGACGAAGAAGAATGACCGAAGATCGGGGCAACCGGAAGACGCGCGTGGGACGCGTCGTCTCCGACAAGATGGCGAAGACGGTCGTCGTGCAGATCGATACGACGCACCGCCATCCCCTCTACTCGAAGACGATCCGCAAGCAGCGCAAGTACTACGCGCACGACGAGAGTGAAGCCGCGAAGACCGGTGATCTCGTTCGGATCATGGAGGCGCGTCCGACGTCGAAGCTCAAGCGCTGGCGCGTCGTGGAAGTCGTGGAGAAGGCAAGAGAGTAATGATCCAGCAGGAATCGAGGGTTCGTGTCGCCGACAACACCGGCGCGCGCCAGGTGCTCGTCATCCGCGTACTCGGCGGATCGGGACGACGCTACGCGCGGATCGGTGACCTCGTCGTCGGAACGGTGAAGGACGCCGTGCCCGGTGGCGCGATCCCTGAAGGAACGAAGATCAAAGGTGTCGTCGTCCGAACGAAGAAGGAGACGCGCCGTCAGGACGGGACGTACATCCGTTTCGACGACAACGCGATCGTGATCCTCGACGACGGCGGCAACCCGCGCGGGACGCGCATCTTCGGTCCCGTCGCGCGTGAGCTTCGCGAGAAGCTTTTCATGCGGATCGTTTCACTCGCTCCAGAGGTGCTTTAGATGAAGATGAAGATCAAGAAGGGCGACAACGTCCAGGTGATGACCGGCAAGAATCGCGGTCACCAGGGGCGCATCCTCTCCGTTGACCCGAACAAGCGTCGGGTGATCATCGAGGGCGTCAACATGGTGAAGCGGCACATGAAGCTGCGTGCCGCCCGCGGTGGCGCCGCCGGTCAAGAGGGCGGCATCGTCACGCAGGAGGCGCCGGTCGCGGCGTCCAATGTGCAGATCATCTGCCAGTCCTGCGGACCGACGCGGGTCGGCTACAACATCACCGACGACGGTGCGAAGATCCGCGTGTGCCGCAAGTGCGGAGGTGAGCTGTGACGGATACCGCTGCTCGTCCTCGCCTCCGTGACCGCTACGACGCCGAGATCGTGCCGGCGCTGAAGGAGCGCTTCGGCTTCACGTCGACGATGCAGGTCCCGCGCCTCGAGAAGGTCTCCGTGAACATGGGTCTCGGTGAAGCGATCCGTGATCCGAAGATCCTCGAGATGGCCGCTGCCGACCTCGCCACGATCACCGGACAGAAAGCCGTCATCACGAAAGCACGGAAGTCCATCGCGGGGTTCAAGCTCCGCGCCGGGATGCCGATCGGCGCGAAGGTGACCCTGCGGAGCGCGCGCATGTGGGAGTTCGCGGACCGCCTGCTGTCGGTCGCCCTCCCTCGTATCCGTGACTTCCGTGGTTTGAACCCGAACGCGTTCGACGGACGAGGCAACTACACGTTCGGCGTGACGGAGCAGCTGATCTTCCCTGAGGTTGACTACGACAAGGTCACGAAGACGCTCGGTATGGACGTCACATTCGTGACCACGGCTCGGACGAACGAGGAAGGTTTCGCGCTCCTCGAAGCGCTCGGGTTCCCATTCGCCGGCAAGAACGACACAGAACAAGCGAGCTGATAGATGGCGAAGAAAGCTCTGTACGAGAAGACGTTCAACCGGAAGCCGAAGTTCAAGGTGCGCGGGTACACACGCTGCCGCCGCTGCGGCCGCCCGCGGGCCGTCTACCGGCGCTTCGCGCTGTGCCGTCTGTGCTTCCGCGAGCTGGCGCACGCCGGTGAAGTTCCGGGCGTCAAGAAAGCGAGCTGGTAACTCCATGGGTACAGGCGTGATCACCGACCCCATCGGCGACCTGCTGACGCGGATCAGGAACGGTCTGATCGCACGGCATCAGGAGGTGCGGATCCCGCACTCGCGGATCAAGGCGCGGATCGCCGATATCCTCATGCGCGAGGGATACCTCGAGGAAGCTGAGGTCATCCCCGGCGAGTTCTCGTCGATCGTCGTGAAGCTCAAGTACACGCCGTCGCGCGAGCCGGTGATCAAGGGACTCAGGCGGGTTTCGAAGCCCGGGCTGCGTGTCTACAAGAACAGGCAGGAGCTCCCGCGGGTGCAGGGCGGTCTCGGGATCGCGATCGTCTCGACGTCGAAAGGCGTCATGACGGACAAAGAAGCGCGCCGGCACAAGGTCGGCGGCGAAGTTCTGTGTGAGGTCTGGTGACGACTGCGACGCGCGAAGCGCGGAGCAAGCGAGAGGTATAGAGACATGAGTCGCGTAGGAAAGATGCCGGTCGAGGTCCCGTCCGGCGTGCAGATCGAGATCACGCCCGGGCTCGTGCGAGCCAAGGGTCCGCTCGGCACGCTCGAGGCCAAGTTCCCGGACGTCATCACCTGCAAGCAGGACGAGGCGACGCTCGTGCTCGAGCGCCCGTCGGACGATCGCGACCACAAAGCCTTCCACGGCCTCGCTCGTGCGCTCGTCGCGAACGTCGTGCGGGGTGTTTCGTCCGGCTTCGAGCGCGCGCTCGAGATCCAAGGCGTCGGCTACCGCGCGCAGATGCAAGACGCGAAGCTCGTGCTTCAGGTTGGATACTCGCATCCGGTCGAGGTCGACGCGCCGGAGGGCATCACCTTCGAGGTGCCGACGGCGACGCGGATCGTCGTGAAGGGCGCGTCCAAGGAGCTCGTCGGACAAACGGCCGCGAACATCAGGAAGATCCGTCCGCCCGAGCCGTACAAGGGCAAGGGCATCCGTTACGAAGGCGAACAGGTTCGCCGCAAGGTCGGAAAGGCCGCGAAGTGACGACATCGACTATCTCGGGACGCAAACGAGCGGAAGGCCGCCGCCGGGCGCGCATACGCCGTCACGTTCGCGTGCGGAAGAACGTCGCGGGCGTCGCTTCCCGCCCGCGCCTCGCGGTGTTCCGTTCGGCGCGACACATCTACGCGCAGGTCGTTGACGACACATCCGGACGAACGCTCGCGTCCGCGTCGACGCTCGACGGAGCGCTTCGTAGCGGCTCCGGACCGAAGAAGGACCGGGCGAAGCAAGTCGGAACACTGATCGCCGAGCGCGCCAAAGCCGCGGGCGTGACGAAGGTCGCGTTCGATCGCGGCGGCTACGCCTACCACGGACGCATCGCCGCGCTGGCCGACGCCGCGCGTGAGGGAGGACTCGAGTTTTGAGCGATCAACAACGCGGACGGCGCCGTCACGACGACGACGATTCGCGCCCCCAGTTCGAACAGCGCGTCGTCGACATCAACCGCGTCGCAAAGGTGCAACAGGGCGGCCGCCGGTTCTCGTTCACCGCGCTCGTCGTCATGGGCGATCGCAACGGACGCGTCGGCATGGGTTACGGCAAGGCGAAAGAAGTCGCGCTCGCCATCCAGAAAGCGGAAGAGTACGCGCGCCGCAGCATGTTCACCGTGCCGATGATCGGCGCGACGATCCCGCACGACGTCATCGGCGCGGACGGTGCCGCGCGCGTGATGATCAAGCCCGCCGCTCCGGGAACCGGTGTCATCGCCGGTGGCGCGGTGCGAGCGGTCATCGAGTGCGCCGGGATCGAGGACTGCCTCGCGAAGATCCTCGGAACGTCGAACAAGATCAACGTCGTCCACGCGACGATCGCCGGTCTCAAGGGCCTGCGCCGTCCGGAGGACGTCGCTCGGGTGCGCGGTCGCTCCCTCGAGGAGGTAGCGCCCCCGGTGATGCTGAAGCGGATGGAAGAAGCCAAGGACCGCCCGGCCCGCCCCGTGTCCGAGCCCGATCAGGGCCAGCGTCGCAACAACCGCGGCAATCCTCGTGGGGGTAGATAATGACCAGCCACGACGAAGGACAGCGGAGTCGCCAAGTGGTGATCACCCAGAAGAAGAGCGTCATCGGAGGGAACCCCGCTCAACGCCGGACGATGCGAACGCTCGGTCTCCGGAAGATCGGTGAGAGCGTGACACGCAGCGACTCGCCGTCACTGCGCGGGATGATCCGAACGGTGGCTCACCTGGTCGACGTGAGCGAGGAATAGATGAGGCTCCACGATCTCAAGCCGGCAGCCGGAGCGACGCATCGCAAGAAGCGCGTCGGTCGCGGTAACTCCTCCGGCACCGGCAAGACATCCGGCCGCGGCCAGAAGGGTCAGCGGGCGCGCAACACCGTGCCCGTCTGGTTCGAAGGTGGCCAGATGCCGATCCAACGACGCATCCCGAAATTCGGCGGCTTCACGAACCGCAATCGCGTCGAGTACGAAGTCGTGAACGTCGCGCGTCTCGCCGAGGTGTTCGACGCGGGCGCGACGGTCGGACCGGACGAGCTCGCTACGAAGGGCCTCGTCCGTCGGAAGCGGCCGGTCAAGATCCTCGGCCACGGCGACATCGGCAAAGCGCTGACGATCAAGGCGAACAAGTTCTCGAAGCAAGCAGCCGAGAAGATCCAGGGCGCAGGCGGAACGATCGAGGTGGTCTAGGCAGTGCTGACCGCGCTAAAGAACGCGTTCAAGGTTCCCGACCTACGGAAGAAGATCCTTTTCACGATCTTCATCATCGCCATCTATCGGGTTGGCTGTAACCTGCCGAACCCGGGCGTCGACCACGCCGCGGTCCAGCAGCTCGCGAACTCGACGCAAGGCGGTATCACCGCATTCCTGAACCTCTTCAGTGGTGGCGCGCTGACGCAGTTCGCGATCTTCGGGCTCGGCATCATGCCGTACATCACGGCGTCGATCATCATGCAGCTCCTCGCCGTGGTCATCCCTCGGATCGAGGAATGGCAGAAGCAGGGTGAGATCGGCTACCGGAAGATCACGCAGTGGACCCGTTACCAGACGATCGTCCTCGCGCTGATCCAGTCGACCGGACTCGTCTTCCTCTTCCACAACCCGCAGAACTTCGGCGTGGACCTGATCCCGAAATTCACGCCGCCCCGCATCGCGTTGATCATCCTGACGATGACCGCCGGTACCGGGCTGATCATGTGGCTCGGCGAGCTCATCACGCAGCGCGGGATCGGCAACGGCATGTCGATCCTGATCTTCGTGAGCATCATCTCGCGGCTTCCCGGTGATGCGTCCATCATCAAGTCGCAGTCGGGGACCTTCGTCGCGATCCTGTTCCTGCTCATCGGGCTCGCGATCGTCGTCGCCGTCGTGCTCGTCGAAGAGGGTCAGCGGCGCATCCCCGTCCAGTACGCGAAACGCATCGTCGGACGCCGGATGATGGGCGGCGGGTCGACGTATATCCCGATCAAGGTCAACCAGGCCGGTGTCATCCCGATCATCTTTGCGGCGTCGGTGATGTACATCCCGGTGCTCGTATCGAGCGCCGCACCGTGGCAGCAGGTCCGGAACTTCGTCAATCGCTATTTCGCGGACGCGACGGCCCTTCCGTACATCGGGATGTTCTTCATCCTGATCATCGCGTTCACGTTCTTCTACGTCGCCATCACGTTCAACCCGGTGCAGCAAGCCGATTACATCCGGAAGTACGGCGGTTTCATCCCCGGTATCCGGCCCGGACGACCCACGGCCGAATACCTGAACCGCGTGCTCACGCGCCTCACGGTCCCGGGCAGTCTCTTCCTCGGTATCGTCGCGATCATCCCGTCGATCGTCGGTGGCGCCCTGCACCTCAACAAGCAGGTCTTCCCGTTCGGGGGCACGACGATCCTCATCACGGTCGGTGTCGCGCTGGAGACGATCCGTCAGCTCGAGTCGCAGCTCCTGATGCGACACTACGAAGGGTTCTTGGGATAGACGGCCCACCGATGCGACTGCTGATGGCGGGATCCCCCGGTTCGGGGAAGGGGACCCACAGCCGCCGCTTGTCCAACTGCCTAGGCATACCTCACATCTCGACCGGCGATCTCCTCCGCGAGCAGGTCGCCCTCGGCACGCCGCTCGGACTGAACGCGAAGGCGTTCATGGACCGCGGCGACTACGTCCCCGACGAAGTGATGGTCGGCATGATCAAGGACCGCCTCGCCGATCCCGATGCCGACAGAGGCTTCATCATCGACGGCTTCCCGCGGACCGTGACGCAAGCCGACGCGCTCGACAAGATGCTCGCCGACCTCGGTCAGTCGATCGACGCCGTCATCGTGCTGGAAGTGCCCGTCGAGGAGATGGTTCGCCGTCTGTCGGGACGACGCACCTGCCCGACGTGCCAGCGCTCCTACCACATGGATGACGACCCGCCGGCCGACGACGAGCGTTGCAACGACGACAACACACCGCTCGAGCGGCGAAGCGACGACGAGCCGGAGACCGTTCGGCACCGCCTGAAGGTCTACTCGGAGCGGACCGCCGGCGTCATCGAGCACTACGACACGGACAGCGTCGTGAAGCGCATCAACGGCGAGGCCGACATCGACGAGGTGCACCGCCGCATCGACGAAGCGCTGGGCATCTCAGGATCGGCCGTCAGGCCGCCCGTCCAATCGGGATGATCATCAAGAAGTCCGCCGACGAGATCGACAAGATGCGCACCGCGGGCAAGGTGTGCGCGAAGGTCTTCGAAGAGGTCGAGCCGCTCCTCAAACCCGGCACGAAGACGAAGGACATCGACGCTCTCGTCGAGAAGGTGATCCGATCGGAGGGGTGCGTCCCTTCCTTCAAGGGGTACCGCGGCTTCCCCGGTTCGGCGTGTATCTCGCTGAACGAGGAGATCGTCCACGGCATCCCCGGCCGCCGGAAGCTCCGCGAAGGCGACCTCGTGAAGCTCGACGTCGGCGCCATCTACGAAGGCTTCCATGCCGATACGGCGTGGACCTTCTATGTGGGCGACGAACCACCGCCGGCCGTCGAGAAGCTCATGCGGACCACGGAGGACTCGCTCTGGGCCGGCATCGGCGCCGCGCGGGCCGGGAACCGCGTGGGGGACATCGGCCATGCCGTGCAGGAGGTCGCCGAGGCTGCGGGATTCTCGGTCGTCCGTGAATACGTCGGACACGCCGTCGGGCGTGAGCTGCACGAGGATCTTCAGATCCCGAATTACGGACCCGCCGGCCGGGGGCCGGTCCTCGAAGAGGGGATGACGCTCGCCCTCGAACCCATGGTCAACGTGGGCGACTGGCGCACGGAGGTGCTCGACGACGACTGGACCGTCGTGACGGCGGACGGCGCATTGTCCGCCCATTACGAACATACGATCGCCGTCCAGGATGGCGAAGCCTTGGTCCTGACGGCGCGGGCCTAGTTGTGGCTATACTTACTGGCTCGTTGTCCGGACATTGGGGCAGTTCGTCCCATTTCCAGCTCACAGGAGTTCTTTCGGCATGAAAGTGCGCGCCTCGGTCAAGAAGATGTGCGACAGCTGCAAGATCATCCGTCGCCACGGGAAGGTGCGCGTCATCTGTTCGAAGAACCCACGTCACAAGCAGAGGCAGGGCAGCTAGATGGCACGCATCGCCGGAGTCGACCTTCCGCGCAACAAGCGCTCGGATATCGCGCTGACCTACATCTTCGGCGTCGGCCGTCACACGGCCGGTGACATCTGCAAGCTCGTGAGCGTCGACCCCGCAACGAAGATCCAGGACCTGACGGACGACGAGATCACCCGCATCCGTCAGTGGATCGACACGAACCTGAAGGTCGAAGGGGAGCTTCGCCGTCAGATGGAGCAGGACCGCCGCCGGAAGATCGAGATCGGTTCGTATCAAGGGATGCGGCACGTTCTCGGGCTTCCGGTTCGCGGGCAGAACACGCAGACCAACGCACGCACCCGCAAGGGACCGAAGCGAACGGTCGCCGGTAAGAAGAAGAAGGTCGGGAAGAAGGGTTAATGGCCGGTCCGAAGAAGCAGGGCGACCGCGTCAAGCGGCGTGAACGGAAGAACATCGCCGTCGGTCAGGCGCACATCAAATCGAGCTTCAACAACACGATCATCTCGATCACCGATCCGACGGGCGGCCTCGTGTCATGGTCGTCGGGCGGGACGGTGGGATTCAAGGGATCGCGTAAGTCGACGCCGTTCGCCGCGCAGCTCGCTGCCGAAGCCGCGGCCCGCAAAGCGATGGAACACGGCATGCGCCGCGTCGAGGTCTTCGTGAAGGGCCCGGGTTCCGGTCGCGAGACCGCGATCCGCGCACTTCAAGCTGCCGGCCTCGAAGTCGCGAGCATCGTCGACACGACGCCGGTGCCGCACAACGGGTGCCGTCCGCGGAAGCGACCGAGGAACTAGCGCGTGGCTCGCTATAAGGACGCCGACTGCAAGCTCTGCCGCCGCGAGGGTATGAAGCTGTACCTCAAAGGCTCAAAGTGCGAGTCGCCGAAGTGTCCGGTCGAGAAGCGTCCGTTCCCGCCGGGACAGCACGGTCGTGCGCGCCGTCCGGGACGCGACAAGGAATACGAAGTGCGTCTGCGCGAGAAGCAGAAGGCTCGCCGCGTGTACGGCGTCCTCGAGAAGCAGTTCCGTTCGTACTACGACAAGGCGTCGCGACAGAAGGGTTCGACGGGCGACAACCTGCTCCGTCTGCTCGAGCGGCGTCTGGACAACGTCGTCTTCCGCTCGGGCTTCGCGCAATCGCGTGACGACGCGCGGCAGCTCGTGCTGCACCGTCACGTCCTTCTGAACGGACGGATCACCAAGACGCCGTCGGTTCAGGTGCGGATCGGTGACGTCGTGACGGTGAAGGAGAAGAGCAAGAGCACCGTCCGGGTGCTTGAAGCGCGCGAGCGCGCCCAGTCGCGGACGATCCCGTCGTGGATCTCGACGAACCTCGATTCGTTCGAGGCCCAGGTCCTGAATTTCCCGGAGCGCGCCGAGATCGACGTGCCCGTCAAAGAGTCGTTCATCGTCGAGTTCTACTCGCGGTAAACGCCAACTACAGATTCGAACCGCCAAGGGAGGCACAGTTGCTGACACTCGTGAGGGCTAGCGTCACTGAAGAGCAGATCGACGAACGGACCTCGAAGTTCGTCGTCGAGCCGCTCGAGCCCGGCTTCGGGTACACGGTCGGCAACGCTATGCGCCGGACGTTGCTCTCGTCCGTGCCGGGCGCGGCGATCGCGCTCTTGAAGGTCGAAGGCGTCCTCCACGAATTCACGACGGTTCCCGGCGTGAAGGAAGACGTCACCGAGCTCGTTCTCAACATCAAGGACGTCGTCGTCCGCATGGACTCCGATGACGCGTCGGGGACGCTGCAGCTGCGTGCGCGCGGCCCGGCAGACGTCAAGGCCGGCGACATCGAGACGCCGACCGGTATCTCGATCGTCAACCCCGACCAGCACCTTGCGACGCTCAACGCGAAGGGCCGGCTCGACATGGAGCTCACCGTCGAGCGCGGTATCGGCTACGAGGTCGCCGACCGCATGAAGCGGAAGGACGTCATCGGGGTGATCCCGGTCGACGCGATCTTCTCGCCCGTGCGTCGCGTGACCTACGTCGTCGAGCACACACGGGTCGAGCAGATGACGAACTACGACCGCCTCGTCCTCGAAGTCGAGACGAACGGTGCGGTGTCTCCGTCCGAAGCGGTCATGCACGCCGCGCGGCGGCTCGGCGAGCTGATGGGTCTCTTCCGTGAGCTCGTCGAAGGGCCTCTTCCCGCCGAGGAAGTCGCGGCCGAGACGCAGGCTCCCTTCGCCGACGAGCCGATCGAGAAGCTCGACCTGTCGGTTCGTTCGTTGAACTGCCTCAAGCGCGAGGGCGTCCACACGATCGCCGACCTTCTCAACTACTCGCTCGAAGATCTCATGGACATCCGCAACTTCGGTGAGAAGTCGGTCATCGAAGTGAAGGACAAGATCGAGTCGATGGGCCTCCACCTGAAGGACGGCGGCAACGTGCCGGCGCCGGCGGTGGAAGCACCGGCCGAAGAAGAGGTCGCTCCTCCTGCTGCTCCTCCTGCCGAACCGGTCGCGGCCCCCGAGACGACGACGGACGAAGGCGATGCCCCGACCGAGTAAAGGACCACGTCTCGGCGCCGGACCCGCTCATGAGCGGGCGATCCTGCGCGGACTCTCGCGATCGCTGATCGAGCACGGCCGCATCGTCACGACCGAGACCAAAGCGAAACGCGTTCGACCGTTCGTCGAGAAGCTGATCACGAAAGCACGGAAGGGCGGCCTCCATAACCGGCGCCTCGTGCTTGCGGAGATCGGTGACCGGCGGGTCGTCCATCAACTGTTCGAACGCGTCGCACCGCGGACGGGCGACCGTCCCGGCGGGTACACGCGGATCATGAAGCTCGGCCCCCGTCGTGGGGACGCGACGCCGATGGCGATCATCGAACTCGTCGACGCACCGCACACGCGCGAGCGCGAAGCGATCGGTGCCGCCCCGAAGGCGGAGCCGCGACGCCGCCTGCGGCGGCGGCGCGGTGGAGCGGAAGAGGCGGAGATCGAAGCCGAGACGCCGGTCGAGACCGAAGCCGCGGCGCCATCCGAGCCCGAAGCCGAAGTGACGCCTGAACCGGAAGCGACGCCCGAGCCGGAGCCCGAAACGGTCCCGGAGCCGGAAGCGTCGGCCGAGCCTGAGGAGACGCCCGAGTCGTGAGTGTCGTCCGCTTGCTCGTCGCCTACGACGGGACGTCCTTCGCCGGCTTCCAGTCGCAGCCCGCTCAGCGCACCGTCCAGGGCGCGCTCGAGGATGCGCTCGCGCAGGTCGCGAACCGTCCCGTCCGCACGAAAGCCGCCGGACGAACCGACGCCGGCGTGCACGCGCTCGGACAGGTCGTGACGTTCTCGGACGAGTCACTGGACGCCGACATGGTGATGCGCGCGATGCCCGCGCTGCTCCCGAGCGACATCGGGGTCGTCGACGCGCAGGACGGCCCTGAAGATTTCGAGTCGCGCCGGTCGGCGAAGTCGCGCTCGTACGTCTACCTGCTGTGGTGCCACGAAGCAGCGCATCCGATGTACCGGAAGTACTCGCTTCGGATGCGTGAAGCGCTCGACGTCCGCAAGATCAACGAAGCGTTGCGTCACGTCATCGGTACGCACGACTTCACGTCGTTCGGCCGGGTGCGTCCCGATCAATCGCCGGAGCGCACGATCCTTCGTGCGGCCGCGGTGGACGACTCGCCGTTCGTGCGCATCGAGGTCACCGGTCAGTCGTTCCTGCATCAGATGGTGCGGAGCATCGTCGGGACCGCGCTCGAGATCGGCGCCGGACGCAAGGACGTTTCCTTCATGCGCGACGCGCTCGTCGCTCGCAACCGCCAGGCCGCGGGCCAGGTCGCTCCGCCGCACGGCCTGACACTCACGGGCGTCGCCTACGACGGCATCGCATGGCCGCGGCTCGTGCCCGTATCGTGGCCATGGAGCGACGCGATGTGCGCCGACGACGTTGTGAGGTGTGCGTGAAGACGTACTCAGCCAAGCCGCACGAGATCGGACGGACGTGGTTCGTCCTCGACGCGACCGACCAGGTGCTCGGACGCCTCGCGACCCGCGTCGCGACCGTGATCCGTGGCAAACACAAGCCGCCGTTCACTCCGCACCTCGACGTCGGTGATTTCGTGATCGTCGTGAACGCGGAGAAGGTGAAGCTCACGGGGAACAAGCTCGACAGCAAGCAGTTCCGCCGCCACACGGGTTACCCAGGCGGCCTCGTCGAGATCCCGTACCGCCGCCTGCTCGAGACGCATCCGGAACGCGCGATCGAACAGGCCGTGTGGGGCATGCTCCCGAAGGGACGTCTCGGTCGTCAGCTCCGCGACAAGCTCAAGGTCTACGGGGGTCCGCATCACCCGCACTCCTCGCAGAAGCCCGAAGAGCTGACGGTGGACGGACCGATCCCCGTGCACGTCGAGCCCGAGCCGAAGCCGAAACCGCGTCCGAAGAAGGACAAACCGAAAGCGGAAGCGGCACCGAAGAAGACCAGCGCTCGTAAGAAGTCCGCACCAAGCCGCCGCAAAGGCGAAGCCGGAGCGGGAACGTCTGAGAAGAAGAAGGAGAGTTAGCGCGTGGCGACGCAGACCCTCGGTATGGGAACCGGCCGACGCAAGCGTTCGATCGCGCGCGTGCGCCTCCTCGCCGGCGATGGAACGATCACGGTCAACGAGCGTCCGCTCGATGTGCACATCACGTCGCTCGTGCAGCGCGTCCGCATCCAGGACCCGCTGCGCATCGCCGGGGTGCAGAGCTCCTACAACGTCGTCGCGAACGTGCGCGGCGGTGGTCCGTCCGGCCAAGCGGGCGCGCTCCGTCTCGGTATCGCGCGTGCGCTCCTCCAGATCGACCCGGAGTTCCGCTCGGCCCTCAAGAAGGCCGGCCTTCTCACGCGCGACCCGCGGGTGAAAGAGCGCAAGAAGTACGGACTGCGCAAAGCGCGCAAGCGTCCTCAGTACTCGAAGCGCTAACGCCGTGCCGCGCTACGACGCGGTCGTCGTGGGTGCGGGGCCCGGTGGAGCGGCGACCGCGACCCTGCTCGCGCGCGGCGGCGCGAAGGTGCTCCTCGTCGATCGCGCGACGTTCCCGCGTGAGAAGACCTGTGGCGGCGGACTGACGCCGCGCGGCGTCGCGGCGATCGGACGTCTCGGTGTCACCTTCGCTTCGGACGAAGCACTTCGCGTCGACGGCGTCGAGATGTTCGGTCCGAAGGGACCACTCGCCGTCGATTTCCCCGAGACGAAGACGTGGCCCTCGTACGGCCTCGTCGGACGCCGCGTCGTCATGGATCAGAAGATCTTCGACCAGGCCGTTGCCGCCGGCGTCGAGGTGCGTACCGGCGTTCGCGTTGCGGGCCCGCTGTTCGAAGACGCTGTGTGTCGCGGCATCCGGATGCGCACCGATGGGAACACGGAAGATGTCGAAGCGGCGTGGACCGTCGCGGCCGACGGCGCGACGTCGGTCGTCGCGCGCGGCGCCGGTCTCGCCGACACGGTTTCGTCCGGGCAAGGGTTCTGGTACACGGCGCTCCGGGCGTACTTCAGCGGCGTCGACCGCCGGAACTCGATGCTCGAGTTCTATCCGTTGCGCACGGCGAGCGGCCGCTGGTTACCGGCGTACGGCTGGGTCTTCCCGCTGCCGGACGGCACCGCGAACGTCGGTGTCGACATCCCGCATTCGCCGCCGCTTCCCGCCTGCCCGTCGCTGCACGAAGCGTTCGACGGCTTCATCGA
>JAICYB010000026.1 GCA_025934435.1 Actinomycetes bacterium
CGACGAGGCGCTCGGCGCCGGGGGCCGCTTCCGCGCGATGGAGGACAAGGACCTCATCTATCGCTTGGTCGCGGCCGGGCGAGGCGGCCGGTACGAACCGAACGCCAGAACCGTCCACGAACCCTGGCGCGACCGCGAGAAAGTGCTGCGGCTGCACTTCGACTACGGACTCGGCTGCGGCGTATGGATCGTGAAGCTGTTCCGTATCGATCGCAGGCGCTTCCGTCGCGCCGCGAAGGATCTCCTGTGGATGTGGGGCGTCCGAGATGCGTACTTCTACGCGCGGCATCGCATCAAGTTCAAGACGCTCGTCGCGGTCGTGCGGACCGCCGGCATGGTCGTCGGGATGGCGTGGGGCGCCCCCTACCGGGTCGAGAACGGCCACATACGTCTCCGCCGCTAGCGCGTCAAGACGTTGGTGCGGACGTGTCGCGCCCGCACGCGCCGCGTCAGCTTCTTCAGCTCGGCCCGGTCGGTCGCCGACAGCGAAGCGTCCTTCCGCCACGCGCGGTCGAAACGGCGGAGGGCGGACAAACCACCAAGGAGCGGAGTTCGTAGCCACCGCCCCGTTGCGAACAGCGCCGTCGCTTGTGCGAGCGTCCAGTCTTCGCCGGTGATCTCGGAGATGTGTTCACGGACGATCGCTGCCCCGGCACGTTCCTGTTCGGTACGCGCCGTTCGTGAGAGCTGACGATCGTGCTCGCGGTACCGGACGACGGTTTCGTCCATCGCGGCGAGCCGGCCTCGGCGCGAAAGCTCGCACCACAGCGCGAGATCCGATGCGACCCGGTCCTCTCCGTACGCGGTCACCGCGGCTCGCTCGAACATCGCGGAGCTGTGCACCACGGCGGACACAACGCAAAGCGCCCACTTCATGACCTGCGCTGACTTCGTCGGGGGCCGGAGGATCGTCCCGTCCCGGTTGATGCGGACGGCGGCGCCGACGACGGCGCGAGCACCCGTTCGCTTCAGCGCGTCGAGCTGTCGTTCGAGGCGGTCGGGCTCGCAGACGTCGTCCGCGTCGAGACGCGCCACGTACGCGCCGCGCGCACTCGCGAGGCCGAGGTTCGCTGCCGCGTAGGCGCCGACGTTCCGGTCGCTTCGGACGAGCCGGATGCGCGGATCGTCGATCGCGGTTACCGCTTCGACGGTCGCGTCCGTCGATGCATCGTCGACCACGACGACCTCGAGATCGCTCATCGACTGGCCGAGGACGCTCTCGATCGCTTCGGTGATATAGGGCACGCCGTTGTGCACCGCGATGAGCACGGTGACGACGGGTCCGTCCATGGTGGGATTATCCGTTCCCGTGAAGATCGTCGTCGCAGTCCCCACGCGAGGCACGCGCAACCTCGGTGCGCTGTTCGAAGCGCTCGGGGCGCAGAGCAGCGAGCTGAGCCATGAGTGCTCCGTCCTCATCGTGCACAACGCCGAGAGTTCGGAGGCGCTGCTCGCCGAGTGCAAACGGAACGGCTTCCGCTACGTCGCGGAGAACAAGCAGGGATATGCGACCGTGCGGAACCGGATCCTCGATGAGACGAAGGACGCCGACGCGATCGCGATGATCGATGACAACGAGATCCCGTGTGAAGCCTGGCTCTCACGGCTCGTCTCGTCGCTCGAACGCGGAGCGGATGTCGTCACCGGACCGGTCGTGCAAGCCTGGCCGCCGGGTACACCGGGCTGGATCCGCCGCGCCGATCTGCCGCCCCGTATCAGAACAGCCCCGGCTCGCGTCGGGGACGTCGCAACGAACAACACGATCGTCCGACGGAGTTCGATCCGTGACGTTCGTTACGACGAGCGTTTCAACGTCACCAGTGGCGAGGACACCGTGTTCTTCCGCGAGATCCTGTCGGGCGGAGCGGTCGCGGCATGGCGCGATGACGCGCTCGTCTACGAACATCCCGACGCCGAGGAGACGACGCCGCGTTACTACATCGCCCGCGCTTTCCGGCAAGGACGCAACGCGAAGCGGATCCGCGAAGCCGTTCCGGGCTGGCAACCCGACCGCACTCCGTCGGCGGAGATCGCGCACCGCTGTCGTCGCGCGGTCGAGCTCGTCGTCAGAGCCGTCGTCGCGCGGGACGGCGCACATCTGCTTCGCAGTGCGTGGGAGCTCTCATTCGCCGCGGGGCTCGTCGTCGGGCGCGCGTCATGACCGCGGCCGTGACGGTCGTCGTCGCGACGCACAACCGAGCCGATCGACTTCGCTCGCTGCTCGCGGCGCTCCGATCGCAAACGTTCACGGAGTTCGAGGTGGTCGTCGTCGACGACGCGTCGACGGACGGCACGGGCGAGGTCCTCCGTGGCGCAGCGGTTCGGAGCGTTCGCCTCGAGCGGAACGGGGGCCCGGCCGCCGCTCGGAACGCCGGCTGGCGCAGCGCGACGACCGACCTCATCGCCTTCACCGACGACGACTGCACGCCCACGCCGACGTGGCTCGAAGAAGGCCTTCGCGCCTTCACGGATCCCTGCGTCCTCGTCGGCGCGACCGAGCCTGACCCCGCCGAGGTTTCGAAGATCAACCCCCTCGCTCGGACGATGCGCGTGCGGTCGGCCCTGGTCGCTCCCACGTGCAACGTCTTCTACGCGCGCGACGACCTCGAATCCTGCGGCGGATTCGACGAATCGTTCCGGCTCCCGGTCGGCGAGGACACCGACCTCGCGTGGCGTGTCGCCGAACTTGGCCGTGAGCTCCGTTTCGCACCGAACGCCGTCGTCTTCCACGACGTGCGCCAACGCACGCTCGCGCAAGCGCTGGACGAAACGCGGCGGTGCGGCGGCATCCCGCCCGTCGCCGCGCGCCACCCGGTTCTTGCGCGCCGCGCGTGGCCCGGACGGTTCTACCGGCGCTCGCACCCGCGAGCACTCCTCGCGGCCGCGTCCATCGGCTGCGCCGTCGTCTTTCCGCCGGCGCTCGTGCTGACACTGCCGTGGCTGCGCGCGCGGATATTCCAAGGTCGTCCGTCGCGGCGCTGGATCACGAACGCGAGGTACGCGCCCGCCGCGTTGCTCGTGGAGCTCTACGAGATCGTCGTGCTCGCGAAGGGTTCGGTCGCAGAGCGAACGCTCATCCTCTGAGCGTTACGGCAGCCAGCGTTCGCGCCACAGCTCGAACTGCAGCAAGAGCCACACCTCGTGACCGCGGTCCTTCTGACCCGAGAGGTGCTCGTCCACGATCCGTTGAACGGTGGTTGCGTCGAGTATCCCCGCGCTCGCGATGCGACTCGGGTCGAGGTACGACCGGACGAGCGGGGCGAGGCTCTCGCGCAGCCATCGATGGAGCGGCAGCTCGAAGCCCATCTTCCGGCGATCGATGATCTCGTCGGGGATCCGTCCACGCATGAGCCGGCGGAGCATGTCCTTGCTGCGCATCCGCGGCATCCGGATGCGCGTCGGCGACGCGAGGATGAAGTTCACGAGTTCGGGGTCGAGGACCGCGGATCGCACCTCGAGGGACGCGGCCATGCTTGCGCGATCGACCTTCACCAAGATGTCTTCTTGTAAGAAGCCGCGCATGTACCCGATCACGGTCGCGACATCCGGCGGTAGGTCGGTCGCACCGACCGTCCATGACGGCGAGGGCGGGAAGACGCTCCTGGGCAGCGACGCTCGGAGTTCGGGATTGAAGAGACCTTCCGCTTGCCGGAAACCGCCGCCGATGAATGACACCGCTCGATCCCGTGGATCAAGGTCGAGGTGTCGCGCGAATCCAACACCGCGGAGAGGCGTCGAACCGATGTAATCGGGAAGGTTCCGCGAGGTCTGCGCAACAGCGCGTCGAACGACGCGCGGAACCCGATCGAGCATCCAGGCGACTTTGAGCGGCTTGTACGCGCGATAGCCCAGCAACAGCTCGTCGCTCCCGTCGCCGCCCAGCGCGACCTTGACGGACTGCCGTGTGAACCTGCTCAAGAGATACGTCGGAAAGATGGACTTGTCTCCCATCGGCTGATCGAGGATCTCGGACACACGCGGGATCAACTCGAGGATCTTGTCTTGAGAGAACACCTCGACGTGGTGCTCCGTCCCGAGTGACTTCGCCGCCAGGGCCGCATAGCTCGATTCATCGAAGCGCGGGTCATCGAAACCGATCGAGAACGACTGGACATCGTCGTGATGCCGGCGCATGAAGTAGCCGACCGTCGTCGAATCGAGTCCGCCGCTGAGGAAGAGTCCGACGGGAACGTCCGCAACCATCCTCCGACGGACGGCGTCGTCGAGCAGGGCGTCGAAGCGCTCGAGCATCTCGCGATCGTCGATGGGTGTCCCGTCCGTGACCGGCGGCGCCCAGAACTTGAAGCGCTCGCAGCTTCCCGGGGTGATGACCGCGTACTCGCCACCCGCGAGCTGCGAAACGCCCTCGAGGATCGTTCGGGCGCCGAGGACGTAACTGAACGCGAAGTACTGCTCGAGTGCGGTGAGGTCGATCCTCGCGGTGAAATCGTGCATCGCGTAGAACGCTTTGAGTTCGGACGCGATCGCGAAGCCCGTCGGGAGCCGGGCGATGTACAGCGGCTTCTCTCCGAACCGGTCCCTCGCGACGATCAGTTGCCGTTTCGCGCGATCCCAGATCGCGACCGCGAACATCCCATTGAGCTTCTCGAAGAGCCCCGTCGACCACTCGGTGTAGCCCCGGACGAGGACTTCAGTGTCACTCGTTCGCGTGTCGAACTGATGGCCGCGTCGCTGGAGCTCCTCGCGAAGCTCGGCGAAGTTGTAGATCTCGCCGTTGAACACGAGACACGTCGCCTGGTCGCGGCCCCACATGGGCTGCGAGCCGCCCTCGATGTCGAGGATGCTCAGCCGGCGCATACCGAGCGCGACACCCTCGGGCGCGAGGACGGCGGAGCCGGCATCGTCCGGCCCCCGATGCGCGAGCGTCGACATCATCGCGTCGATCTCGGTGAGGTCGCGGGAGTCCGGCTCAGCGACGAGTCCGACTATGCCGCACATGGTCTTCGTGTTTGGACGGGATCAGCGTCCGCGCAGCATCACGGCCTGGTGGACGGCCGCCGTCAGGATCTGCAGATCGAGCCACAGCGATTGGTGGTTGATGTAGTACAGGTCGTACTCGAGTCGCTCGAGCGCTTTCTCGGGGTCGTCGACGTATGGTCCGTTCACCGCTCCCCAGCCGGCGATGCCCGGCTTCACCGTGAGTCGCAGCCGGTAGAGCGGGATCTCCTCTTCCAGGCGGCGATCGATCTCCGGACGTTCGGGACGAGGCCCGACGAGGCTCATCTCACCGCGAAGCACGTTGAAGAGTTGCGCGAGCTCGTCGAGGTGCGTCCGGCGAAGGAGTCTCCCGACGCGTGTCATGCGCGGGTCTTTGACCGCGGCCCATGTTGGTCCGTCCTCTTCGGCGCCTTCGGTCATCGTGCGGAGCTTCCAGATCGTGAACAGGCGGCCGCCGCGTCCCGTGCGTGATTGCCGGTAGAAGAGCGGGCCCGAAGAGTCGAGCTTCACGGCGATGGCGACGAACGGCAGCACGAGGACGAAGACGATGAGGCCGAGGGATGCGACGACGACGTCCATCACGCGCTTGGTCGCGAGATACAGCGCACGACCGGAGCGCGTCCACGGCAACGCGATGTCGCCGTCCGCGAGGTGCCAGATCGGGAAACGTCCGGTCGTCGCTTCATACAGATCGCACGCATCCGTGACGACGACGCCGCGCTCGTGACATGCGAGCACCGCATCGACGAGCGCACGATCGGGACGACCGCGCAACGCGAGCACGACTTCGCGCACACCGAGTTCGTCGACGATCTTGGACAGTTCGCGCGCACCGCCGAGGATCGGGATCCCGTTCGCCGTCGCCGTGCTCAGCGGACGGCCGGGTTCGACGAACCCGATCACGCGGTAACCCGAGTTCGGACGGAGGGTGAGGATCTCGGCGAGCTTCGCGCCGAGTCGTCCCGTCCCGACGACGACGACGCCACGGCTGAGCGAAGGATGACCACTCGCCCAGTCCCACAGGCGCCGCCATCCACCGACCACGAGGATCGCGGACGCGACGAACGCAAGGACGACGACGCGAGGCAGCATCGCGCGCGGCGAGAAGAAGTAGACGATCGAGTAGGCGATGAAGACGAGGCCGGCGGTTGCGAGTAGCACGGGCCACGACCGGACCGTTCGGTGCGCGTACGACGGCATGTACGAACCGATCAGTGCGGCCGCGGCGATCCACACCGCGCAGAAGATGACGGCCCAGAAGGACTTGTGAAGGAGCCACGTCCACGATCCGACGGTGCTCGCGCGGCTCCATAGAACGAGCGCAGCGAAAGCCGCGATCGCGGATGCGATCGCGTCGCCGACGATGAGGATCAGCCAACGGTCGTTGCGATCGAGTGAAGCGGCGCGCGGACTCGCGGATGCCCGCTTCTCCCCTACGGCAATGGTGGTGCCCACCCGGGGTTATCTCCTTCCAAGAGTCGGCGTCAGTGTAGTCGCAACCCCCGTCGTTCATCGGTGCGTCGCGCCGTCGCTCGGGCGAACGACCAGCGCCGGAGCCCCACGAAGAATCCGATCCCCCAGGCGAGGTGCATCGCCCCGTACGCCACCGGGACCAGGGGGAATGCCGCGGGATCGCGTCGCGCCGCTATCGCGCTCGCGACGAGCGAGGCGGCGACGTAGGGGCCCACCACGACCGCGAGCGGAACCCACGAGCGAAGCACTCCGGCAACGACGATCGCCGCGACGAGTGCGGCGACGAACACCGGCGGCACGAGCTGCCGCTTCGCCGCGAGACCGTGACGTTTCTGGATCATGCGCACCTTGTAGAACCCGTAGCCGTAGTACTGCCGCCACAGCTCACGGAGCGAGGAACGGCCCCGGTAGGTCACAACGATGGACGGGTCCATCCACAGCACGTCGCCGCCTTGGACGAGCCTGAAGTTGAACTCGCCGTCCTGCGTGCGCACGAGTTCCTCGTCGAAGTTCCCGTAGCGCTCGAACACGCCGCGCCGGTACGCACCGAACGCGAGCGTTTCCACGCTGCCGGGCGAACGGCGTCCCACACGGAAGGACGAATCACCGACGCCGAACCGGCTGCTCTGCGCGATCGCGATCGCCCGCGCCTGGAGACCTTCGCCTACGTTGACGATTCGTCCGCCCGCGCACGCGACGTCCTGCTCTTCGAGGAGCCGGACGCAACGCTCGACATAGTCGGGCTCGATCTCCGCATGACCGTCGACCCGGACGATGACGTCGCCCGTCGCCGCTTCGAGCGCGAGGTTCAGCGACGTCGGCGTCGTGCGGCGTTCGTTCGTCAACACACGGACACTGACGTCTCGTGCGTCGCCGGTGAGGGTCTCGATGCGCGCGCGTGTTCCGTCCTCGGAGATCCCGTCGACGACGACGATCTCGAGCGGACGGTAGGTCTGGTCGAGTACGCCGCGTAGTGACCGCTCGATCGTGGCGGCTTCGTTGCGGACGGGCATGATCACCGTCACGCGCGGGGGATTCACGACGGCCTCCACGTGCGGGCGAGCGTCCACCCCTTGCGCGCAGCTTCCGTGTCCCGCTTGGTGACCTTCCCGGATGCCATCCGGACGACACTCGACGCACCGAGCACGGCCCTGAGCGCGGTCACGTCATTCTCGCGTCCGTACTTGTGGAAGTAGTTGAACAACCCCTTCAGCGCTTCGAGGTGCAGGACCGGGTCATCGCCGCGTGTGGAGCGTCCGATGTGCGTGACGGACGCACCCGGGTAGAAGGCCACGCGCCAGCCGTGGTCGAGCATCCGCCGGTGCCACTCGAGGTCTTCGCCGCCGACGAGCGAGACCTCGTCCATGGGACCGATCTCGCGGATCGTCGCACCGCGCATCATCACGAACGCGCCGCGGACGGTGTCGACGAGCAGCGTCTCGTCGTGCGGCGCGTAGACGGTCCGTCCGCGCGCGGACGCGCCGAACATCGCAACGCCGCGGCGCACGATCCGGTCGACGATCCGCGTCCGGCGGATCCCGGCCGCGGGAAGCATCGCGCGCGCGAGGGAAGGGAACGCGTACGTGGACCCCTGGATCGTTCCGTCCGGCTCCGTGAGTTGCGGACACACCGCTCCGACGCGCGCGTTCGCCGGATCGTTGAGGAACGCGATCAAGCGTTCCAGCGTGCCTTCGTGCACGACGACATCGTCGTTCGAAAGCAGATGGAAGTCGCCGACACCCCGCGCGATGGCGACGTTGTGGTTGTGCGCGAACCCCTGAGGTTCGGCGTTGCGGATCACGTCGACCTCGCCCCACGCCTCGACGATCGGAAACTCGTCGGGCGCGTTCATCACGACCGTCGTCCGGAGCGTGATCGACGATCGCCGCGCGTCGCACCAGAGCGAACGCAGGAACTGCTCGACGAGCGCCGGATCGCGACCGGAGACGACCGAGACGGTGAGCGTCGTCATCGGGCGGCGCCCACCCGGCCCCCGATGTGCTCGAGGATCGCGGCAACGCTCGCCTCGTTCGTGAGTCCGCCGGCCCAGGCGCGACCACGCGCGCCGATGGACGGATCTTTGACGACCCGCTCGATCCCGTCCGCAAGTGCGGTTACGTCGCGGGCCGGAACGACGATCGCCCGGTCGTCGAGAAGGCCTCGTCCGCCTTCGAAGTTGGTCGTCACGACGGGCAACCCGTGCGCCATCGCCTCGACGATCGTGTGCGGCATCCCCCATTCGGTGCGGCTCGCCGAAACGAAGACGTCGGCGTCCTCGTACGCGCGCGCGAGCCCGTCGCCCGCGGCTTCGTAATCGTCGATGGTCACGGCGTCGCCGATCCCGTGGCGTTCGGCGAGGTCGAGCAGTCGTCGCGCGGCGGGATCGCCCTTCGGTGACCAACCGACGATCCGGAGCGACGCAGCGACACCGCGTTCGCGCAGGAGGGCGAGCGCGGACACGATCTCGAAGACACCTTTCTCCTCGACGATGCGCCCCGTGAAGAGCAAGCGGGGCTCGGAGGGCATCGTCCGGTCGCGCGGTATCGGCGGCACGGAGATCGAGCTCGTGAAGACCGTCCGTACGTCCGGGCAGCCGCGCCGCTCGAGCTCCGACGAGAGCCACGGGTTGTTCGTGAGGACGAGCGCGCTGCGCAGCGCGCGGATCTCCGCGACGTCGTAGAGCGCGTGGTAGGCCGCGATGGCCACGTTGCGGACGCGGCTGTTCGCCGGATTGGCGCGCCACGAGCGCCAGCTGCCGACCATGAGCGCGGCGCGCACGGCCGGTTCGCGAAGACGGAGGAACCTCGGGACGAGCGGGCCCGGCCCCCGGACGAGCAACGCGTCGAGGTTCCGAACCAAGGCACGCCGGGGGCCGAAGGTGAGGACAGGATCCGCCGGTTTCCGTCCGAGGGAGACGACGGAGACGAGGGAGGAGTCGAGCGGTGCGTCCTCCATGCCCGTCGTGGGGGCGTCGAACGCGAAGAACGTGACATGACCGGCTTGGCGCGCGAGCTCGTTCACGAACATCGCGGCGTGCGCCGGAAGCTTCGCCGTTCCGGCCGAGTCGATCGCGACCGGCGTGTGGTGGTGGTAGCCGAGCTTCATCGAGTCGTTCGTGCGTCCGCGGCGAGTTCGGGCCAGCGCTCCTCGATCGCAGCGACGATCGAGGACGCGACGGCGTCGACGGTGACGGACGAAGCACGCGCGCGCCCGTCCGCGATCATCTGCCGGCGTTTCGCCGGATCGTTCGCGAGTCGTCGCACCGCGTCGACCGCACCGTCGACGTCGTCGACGAGCGACACGACGCCGTCGAATTCGTCCGAGATCGCACCGACGGGAGTCGCGACGACGAGGACGCTCGACGAAAGCGCTTCCCAGATCACGCGCGGCACGTCTTCGGCGCGAGACAGATGCAGCAGGACGTCGGCCCCCGCGTACACCGACGCGAGCGTGTCCGCATCGGACACCCAGCCGTGGAACGTCACCGCGCCGGCGGGCGCGAGCGCGCGGAGCTCCCCGAGCGCCGGTCCGTCGCCGACGACGTCGAGGGTCGCGTCCGGAAACACGCTCGCGCGGATCGACGCGAACGCGCGCATCGCATCGGCCGATCCCTTCGCCGCCGAGAGGTGTCCGACGACGATGAAAAGAGGCGTGCTCGAGGCGAGCCTGTCGTTTGCGACGTGCGACGTGACGAGTGATGCGTCCGGAACGACACGAACATCACCCCGGTAGGACTGTGCGGATCGTTTCGAAACCACGAACACGATGTCCGCGTTCGATGCGACGCGCCGCTGATTGAGCTCGTTCCTCAGCCCGTACAGGAGACGGAAGACCCGAGTTCGCGCAGCGAGCGCGAGTCGCCAGGGCGAGCCGCCGATCTGCACGACGACCCTCGGCGCCCGGCTCGCGCGCCACAGCGTGTGCGCGCGGCGGTTCGCGAAGCGGAGCAGCAGGACGTCCCACGACGCGCTCGGCCCCCGGACGATGCGGCGAACGCGCCGGCGGCGCTCGAGCAAGCTCCACCGGGACCCCTGGGGGCCGAGTGAGAGGAGGTCGACGTTCGGCGCACGAACGACGTAGGACACATCGTCCTCGCGATCGGCCGAACCAGGGCGCGGCTCGTAGGCGACGACCGTGACCCGGCCGGCGCGCTCGGCGAGCGCATCGGCGATCCGTCCGCACTCGCTCGTCGTTCGGACGCGGCCGTCGTCGAGCTTCGCGGCTCCCGCGTAGTGGATCGCAACCCGCATCTACTGAGTCTGCCGCCTCGACCGCGAGCCTGCGGACGCTGCGACCGCTACCCTGAGTGAACTTCGAAATGCTGACGTCGGACCGTCCCGCACACATCACGATCCGCGGCGACCGTCGCCGGGTCGTCCCCGGCTTGGTCGAGCTTTGGACGTACCGCGAGCTGCTCTATTTCTTCATCTGGCGCGACCTCAAGGTGCGTTACAAGCAGTCGATCATCGGCGTGGGCTGGGCGGTCATCCAACCCTTCACGCTGATGGTCCTCTTCACCTACTTCTTCGGTCACTTCGCGAAGCTTCCGGCGCAGGGTCCGCGTCCGGTCTTCTACTACTCGGCGTTGCTCCTCTGGACGTATTTCAACAACGCCGTGTCCCAGGCCGCGCAGAGCGTCGTCAACGGTGCCCCGATGTTGACGAAGGTGTATTTCCCGCGGCTCTTGTTCCCGCTGTCGGCCGTCCTGTCGAACCTCGTCGACTTCGCCATCGCGTTCATGCTGCTCGCAGGGTTGATGGCGTATTACGTCGTTCAGCACGCGCCGAATGTTCATCTCGGTCCGCAGACGCTGCTGATCATCCCGCTCACGCTGGTCGTCGTCATCACGGCACTCGCCGTCAGCTTGTGGCTCTCGGCGTGGTACGCGCGATACCGCGATATCCGCTACCTCGTGACCTTCCTGCTGCAGTTCTGGATGTTCGCGTCGCCGGTGATGTATCCGTCGACGATCATCCCGGCCAAACTCCGCGCGATCTACTTCCTCAACCCGCTCGCCGGCGCGATCGAAGGGATGCGCTGGTCGCTCACGGGACTGAGCCGGCCTCCCGCAACCTTGATGCTCATCTCGATGCTCGCCGTGCTCGTCGTCCTCGTCGGCGGCCTGAGGCACTTCCGCAAGTTCGAGGGCACCGTCGCCGACGTGGTGTGACATGAGCGATCCAGCGATACGCGTCAACGGGATCGGGAAGCGGTACCGCCTCGGTCAGCTCCAGGGCTACGACGCACTCGTCGACGCCGTGGGTGAGGTTCTCACCGCACCGGTCGATTGGATCCGCCGGCGACGTGAAGGCTCACGCAACGTCGAATACCTGTGGGCACTCAAGGACGTTTCGTTCGAAGTGAGGCCCGGCGAGGTCGTCGGCATCATCGGGCGTAACGGCGCGGGGAAGAGCACGCTCCTCAAGATCCTCGCGCGGATCACCGATCCGACGGCCGGGTCCGCCGACGTCTACGGACGCGTCGGTGCGCTCCTCGAGGTCGGAACCGGATTCCATCCCGAACTCACGGGGCGCGAGAACGTCTACCTCAACGGCGCCGTCCTCGGGATGCCGAAGAGCGAGATCGAGCGCAAGTTCGACGACATCGTCGCGTTCGGCGGCGTCGAGCGCTTCATCGACACCCCGGTCAAGCGGTATTCGTCCGGCATGCAGGTGCGGCTCGCCTTCGCCGTCGCCGCACACCTCGAACCGGACATCCTCCTCGTCGACGAGGTGCTCGCCGTCGGCGACGTCGAATTCCAGAAGCGCTGCATCGGCCGCATGGAGGAAGTCAGCAACGAGGGCCGGACGGTGCTGTTCATCTCGCACAGCATGCCGTCGGTGCTCCGGCTCTGCCCGCGCGTCATCCTCCTCGACGGCGGAACGGTGATCGCCGACGGGGCCGCGCGACAAACGATCAGGACGTATCTCGAAAGCGGACTCGGAACGTCCGCAGCGCGCGAGTGGACCGACGAGTCGAGCGCGCCGGGAGACGATGTCGTCCGCCTCATGGGTGTACGCGTCGTGAATTCGAGCGGGAACATCAGCGAAGAGGTCGACATCCGGGAGCCGATCTCCGTCGAGATCGACTACAAGCTGCAGGAAGCGGCGGACGAGGGCACCGGTCCGTTCGTGACGCTGTCCTTCTGGAACGACGACGGGATCATGCTGTTCGCGACGAGCAACCGCTCGACGCATCCGCGCGAGCTGCACATGCAGCCCGGGCTCATCCGCGCGAAGTGTCAGATCCCGGGAAATCTCCTCGCCGAAGGCCAGGTGCTCGTGAAGGTGCTCGTACTGTCCCAGCGGACGAGCGGCCACCACGTGGACGAAGCCGATGCCGTCGCGTTCCACGTCGTCGACCGAAGTCGCGGCGACGCCGTGCGCGGCGATTACACCGGCGACTGGCCGGGCGTGATGCGCCCGCTCCTCGATTGGGACACGTCCTCAGCCGATCTTTCCAGCCGGTGATCGACGTATCGGGGTCCCCGCTGCGGGACAAGATGATCTTCCTCGTCGGCTCGCGCCGTAGCGGCACGAACTGGCTGCAACGGATCATCGGCATGCATCCAGACGTCGCGACGGTTCCGTCCGAGAGTGAGCTCTTCTCGCTCGGGCTCGCACCGCTGACGGAACGCTTCCATCACGGCGCGATCGGTTCCTACCGTCTCGCATCGACGTATATCGAACGCGACGAGCTGATCGGCGCGCTCCGCCGGTTCTGCGACACAGCATTCGAAGCCGTGCGGCGCTCCGTTGCTCCGTCCGCATCACGGATCTTCGAACGTACGCCCGACCACGCGCTCCAACTCGAACTCATGAACGAGATCTATCCGGATGCGTACTACATCCACATCATCCGGGACGGACGAGACGTCGCCCGCTCGCTCGCGAAGCAGGCGTACGGGCCAAACACGATCGGCGGCGCCGCGGCGCAGTGGAAACGCACGATCGAGATCGCCCGCGCCGCCGCACCGAAGATCGCGCGCTACCGCGAGGTCCGCTACGAGCAACTCATCGCCGATCCGCGCGCCGGCGCGATCGAGCTCTTCGACTGGCTCGGGCTCGAACACTCCCCCGAGCTCCTCGAAAACGTGCTGCACGAGGCGCAGCGTCCGTACAACGTCGACCCGTCGGATCAGCGGATCGGGACCGACAAGTGGAAGGCGCGGTTCTCGCCGGAGGACATAGCAGCCTTCGACGCGGCAGCCGGTGACCTGCTCGACGAGCTCGGGTACGAACGCGACGCGACCGCCGCCGCGCCGGCGGTCCGACCGTCGCAAACGAGCGAGAGCGTCACGCTCAGCGAATACGCGCGACGCAAGGCGTCATCACTTCGAACACGGGTGGTGCGCTCGCTCATCGGGACCGACGCCCCGGAAGGGATGGACGAAGCACAAGCGACGTTCGATCGACTGGCGAACGACATCGCCGCGAAACGCTTCTCGTCGATCGGTGGGCTCTTCCGATCCGTCGCGCGGATCCAGATCGTCGATTCGTCCGGCGAGTGGACCGGAACGGGTCCGGAGGCGATCGAGCGGCTGCAGTCGACCCTCGAAAACGACGAGGCCCTCAACGGGCGGCAGGTGCGGGGCGACACGTGGCCGGCCCTGTCCGGCTACTTCGCGATGTTCACCTACCGCTCGCCCGACGGTGCGCTGCACGACCGCGCGATGGTCATGTACTTCAACCACGGCGAGATCATGCGCTTCACGTATTACAAGCTGCCGCTCGGATCGTCGCTCCGCGACTGACCGTGCGCATCCTCGTCATCACGAACATGTACCCGCCGCACCATCTCGGCGGGTACGAACAACTCAACCGTGATTGCGTCGTCCGGTGGGTGAAGCACGGCCACGAGGTCAAGGTGCTCGCCACCACGCTGCGTTTCCCGTGGGTCGATCAGGACGACGACCCTTCCGCGGAGGTGCGGCGCGAGCTCGAGTTCTACTGGGCGGACGATCTGATCATCTCGCCGCCCCCGCGACGCCGGCTCGCGATCGAACGCAACAACCAGAAATGGCTGAAGCGAACGCTCGATGAGTTCCGTCCCGACGTCGTGTCGCTCTGGCACATGGGAGCGATGTCGATGGGGTTGATCACGACGCTCCTCGAGCGACAGATACCGACGGTGTTCTGCATGTGCGACGACTGGTTGATCTACGGACCCAACGTCGACGCGTGGATGCGCGTGTGGCGCCGCCATCCGAGGCTGGCGCCGTTCGTGCGGGCGCTATCGGGCGTGCCGACGACGTTGCCGAAGATCGGTCCGTCCGAACCGTTCTGCTTCATGAGCGATTGGTTGCGGCAACGTGCGCTGACGATGTCCGTGCTCAACGTCGAGACCACGACGCTCGTGTACGGCGGGATCGACGCCGCGGAGTTTCCCGCGGAGACTCGGCCGGCTCGACCGTGGGAGTGGCGACTGCTCTGCGTCGGGCGTCAGGAGGAGCGCAAAGGAACGCACATCGCGCTCGGGGCGATGGGTGCGCTCCCCGAACAAGCGACGCTCGACATCGTCGGGCCAACGGCCGAAGCCTACGGCGAGCGTCTGCGCGAGATGGCGCAACCGTACGGCGAGCGGGTGCGGTTCGACATCGTCCCGCGATCTGAGCTCGCTGCGCGCTACGCCGCCGCCGACGTATTCCTGTTCCCCGTAACGTGGGACGAACCGTTCGGCATCGTCCCGCTCGAAGCGATGGCGTGCTCGACGCCGGTGATCGCAACCGGAACGGGTGGATCGGCGGAATACCTCGTCGACGGACGGAACTGTCTCCTCGTCCCTCGTTCCGACGAACAGGCGCTCACCGCAGCGATCCGTCGTCTGGCGGACGACGCCGCACTTCGTGCGCGCCTCGTCGACGGAGGGCTCCGCACGGCCCGCGAACTCACCATCGACCGGTTCTCGGATGCGATCGAGCGCTGGCACGTGGCCGCACACGAGCGGTACGCGAACGGGCGCCCGCCCGACCTTCCACCGCCGGACGCATCCCTGGAACCGACGTAATATCGGCGAACAGGTCGGGGAAGGGAGCTCGTTCTGGTCGAGGTCGCGGCGTCGAAGGTCGGTGGCAAGCGCGTCGCGAACGTCGACGTCCTGCGCGCCGTCGCCGCGCTCACGGTGCTCTTCGGTCACGCGTACAACCTCGGCGGGCGGCAGCCGGCGATCCTGACGCGAAGCTTGACCGACACGCTGCTCCGGCAGACGGCGAGCGGTGTGTGGTTGTTCTTCGTGATCAGCGGTTACCTCATCGCGAAGCCGTTCGTCACGGCGCTCATCAAAGGTGACGAGCCGCCGGCGGCCGTCCCCTACGCGATACGACGATCGCTTCGCATCTATCCCGCGTATTGGCTCGCACTGACGACGGTCATCATCGTTGCGGGAGCCGGCGCGACGAAGATCTGGCAGTACCCGTTCCACTACGTGCTGCTGAACAACCTCGTTCCACGCCGCCAAGCGGCGATCTTCTCCGTCGCGTGGACGCTCACGATCGAAGTCATCTTCTACATCTGCGTTCCGATCCTCGCGTCGTTGGTGCGCGCGATCGCGCGCCGCAAACCGATCGCTCCGGCAACGCTGGCGATCGGCATCATCGTCACGTGGGCGATGAGTCTGCTGTGGAACCTCGTCGTCGATGCGGGACTTCAGCCACTCGATCGGAACTGGATGCACGCGGTCTTCCCCGCCCGGTGGTGCTACTTCTGCCCCGGTCTGCTCTTGATCGTTCTCCCCTGGCTCCGACCCTCATCGTTGACCCGTGCGGTGACGCGTCTGTCGACGGGAACGTTGAACACGATCGTTTGCGTCGTCCTCATCGGGATCGGTTTCCTCACGAACGTCTTGGCGGCGCGAGCGACGGTTCCGTTCGTGGAATCCGGGCTGTTCGACGCGGGCCAGCAGCTCTACACGCTGGCGTTCGGCCTGCTCGTGGCCCGGGCGTTGACGCCCCACGCGGCACGGAGGACACGGCGGTGGGCCGTCGAACTCGGACTGATCTCCTACGGGATCTACCTGTACCACAGCGTTTTCATGTACGCGTTCGTGCACGCCGGTAAGAACTTGATCCCGCTCCCCCACGACGGCGCGCTCGCGTACGTCGTGCACGTCACGCTCATCCTCGCACTGACACTTCCGGTCGCCTGGCTGAGCTGGTACTTCTTCGAGAAGCCGTTGAACGATCTCGCACACCGGATCTCACGCCGGTCCGCTCCGGCTCAGTCGAGCAGTCCCGCGTACCTCGTCGAGCCGATGAAGGACGCAACCTCGTCGTAGTTGGGGACGTCCTCGACCAAAGATCGCGCCGCGAGCTTCCGCATCTGCGTCTTCACCGGATGCGACGCGATGCCGATGAAGTCGCAGACACTGTCGACCGTGGCTTGATGGTTCGCCGCATCCTCGAGCGCGTCCTCGTACCACATCGTCAGTTGCGGATACCCGGCGATCAACCAGGCGAGCCCGTCGTTCTGTATCTCGATCGCGCGCATCCCGAAGAGCAGCGTCGGGATGTCGACCGTGAACGACTCGGTCAGCGGCTGACGCCAGCGCAGGGGCTCGAACCACTGGTCGTCGCGGGCGACCGGGGGATCCGTATCGTCCTCTGAGCGCGCGTGCCAGCGCTGCGTCGAAGACGCTTTGAGGTACGACACCATCTGGCGAAGGATGTTGCGCCGCTGCAGATGGATGAACACCGTTCCGTCCGCCGCGAGCCGTTGCATCAAGCTCGGATCGGGAAGGCTGAAGTGATCCATCAGGTGGATCGCGAGCGCCTTGAAGCCGTACGCCTCGTAGTGACGGGCGGCAGCCGCACGCGCCTTCCCTCGGACCAGGAGGTAGGCGAGCGGCGGATCTTCGGTCAGCACCTCGCCGTCGCAGCGGATCTTCGGATGCGAGTTGAGGAGATCGATGAGCAGCTCGCTTCCCGTCCGGAACGTCGTCACGATGCAGAAGCGCTTGATCTCACGCGACGGGCGTACGTTCGCGAGGTAGCTCCGGGCATCCCATCGCAGCCGCGCGAGGCCGCGGTTGCGCGGCAGGTCTCGCCCCGTCGCGCTCAATGCTTCAGAGCACGGGGGTCCGGCTGCGGAGGCTGCCGACCACGAGCGCGACGGCTTTCGTCACTTCGATCGCCGCTTCGATCGGCAGCGCGGCGATCCGCTCGGCCGCCGGCTCGGAACTCCGGCGGGTGATGCCGTCCGTCAGCAGTGCCGCCCACGCCCCGAGGAAGAACCAGGCCGGTCGCCGGCGTCGCACGAGAAAGGCGGCTCCCGCCGCATACAGCGGCAACCTGTCACGCGACTGCAGGAAGAGACGCCGCTTGAGCAGCGTGTCGCGCAGCTCGGGGATCTCACGGATCAAGGCGGGGAACGCGCCGACCTGCCACGCGCGCGAGAACTGTTCTTTGAGTGGCGGCTTCGAAACCGCATGCCGCACGATCGCCTTCTCGGCGACCTTCACCACACCGGTTCGCGCGACACGCCAGCCGAGGAGGGAGTCCTCACCGAAGCCGAGCCCTTGCGCGTGCTCGTCCGCACGGAACCGCCACCGCGTGTCGGCGCCCTTGTCGAAGCCGCCGGCCGAGTCGTACGCGGTGCGCGTGTAGAACATGTTGCACGTCGCGAAGAGACCTTCTCCGCCCGAGTAGGAGATCGTTCGCTCGAGCAGGCCGACGCCGCGAGCCGGAAGCGTGACGCCCTGTACGGCGTCCGCGCCGGAGTCGATCACCGCGACGCCTTCTTCGAGCCAACGCGGCTCGGGCTCGCAGTCGCTGTCGGTGAACGCGAGGATCCGTCCTTGCGCCTGCGCGATCCCCCGGCAGCGCGCCTCGACCGCACCGACGCCTTCGGTACGTATGTAACGCACCTCGATACCGAGCGCGTGCTTCGCCACGGTCGCCTGGACGTCCTGTGTCGATCCGTCGTCGATGAGCACGAGTTCGAAGTCGTGGTAGGTCTGCTGCGACATCGCATCGAGCAGCAGGGACAAGAGATCGACGCGGTTACGCGTCGGCACGATCACGGAAACCGTTGTCATGTCGTTCGGAAGGGACGAGCGAGAACCGCCGAATGCGGGACGCCGTACCGGCCCGTCATCGCTTTACACAGCGCGCGCCGCCACGCGCTCGTCGACGGTGGCGGGTGGCCCGGCCCGAACGGATCGCAGTACGGACGGATCGTACGGATGATGTCGAAGCCGGCACCGGTGATCATCGCGCGATGTCCGGCGAGGTTCGCGACGTGCCACTGCACGTCCGGGATGTGCGCGACGGACGTGACGGGCGTGCGGGGATGAAGAGCCGTGAGCTCGAGCTCGATCTGTTCCGTGGACAAGAGCTCTCCGGTGCACACGGAACGGATCGCCTCCAGCGCGCGGAACGGATCGCGCAGGTGCAGCAAGAGGGAACCGCAGACGACGACGTCGAACGTTCCGACGGTCTCCGGCGAGAGATCGTAGATGTTGATGACCTTCTTCTGCACGCGGGACTTCAGCGCTTTGGTCGCGATCTCGAAGCCGAGTCCCTTCGGTCCCGCGAACTCTTCCATGAAGTCGAGACCCCGGGCGCGGAGGCGCGGCGGCCAGTCCCAGTTCTCGTGGCCGCCGATGTCCGTCGCGATGACCTCGGACGCACCACGCCGTTCCATCTCGAACGCGAGGAAGCCGTCGTAGGTGCCGATGTCGAGGCAGCGCTTCCCCCGCACGTCCGGCCATGGGAACGATCCGACGATGGGTCGAAGATCGAACCACCCCGGCGTCACGATGCCCGGCCGAAGCTCCATCGTGTGATACCAGAGCGGGTTCGTCCCGACGGCCTTCGCGACCTCGTCGTCCGTCCAGCCCACGTCGGTCTGATCTGTCATGGAAGAACCAGCCTACCGAGCGATCAGATGGGGACCGCTTGCTTCGGCATCTCGGACATCGATCCGAAGCGCGATTTCAGTCGCAAGACGCGCGACTCCCAGATCCAGTACGACGCAACGGCGAGCCCGACGCTGAGCGTGAGCGCCAGCACGGTCGGCACCGCGCCCTCCCAGTGCTCCGGATTGCCGAAGATCAGACGGTTCATGGGCGCCGAGAAGAGATACAGGCCGTAGGAGATGCGTCCGATGGCCGGCAGCGGCTGCGTAGAGAGGAGCCGCGTCGACGCAGAGTTCGGACGAACCACCAGATGCCCGACGAGGATCGCGCCGCAGATGTTGAGCAGCAGCAGGCCGCCGCGGAACAGGAACGGCATGTTCCAGTAGACCTTGAACATCGCGACGACGAGAGCAACGGCGGCGATCGCGGCAAGCTCCCGGCGCGCAAGGAGGCGTTTCGCCCACTCCGGCGGATCGCTCAGCAACAACGCGAGCGCGCTTCCGAGGATGATCCCGTCCGCGCGTGTCACGGTCCAGAGCGACGCACCGACCTGGTGTCCCGTGAAGAACGCGGCGTAGCGCAGGACGGCTACGCCCACCGCGCCGCAGGCGAGCAACAGCGCCATCATGCGTTTCGAGTTGAAACGCCGCAGCGCGAACAACAACGCCACCGGCCAGATCAGGTAGTACTGCTCCTCGATCGCGAGCGACCAGGTGTGTTCGAACACGCCGATCGAACGCTTCGCGGCCGCCCAATTGCCGACGTACAGGATCACGTACACCGCGGAGCCGAGGAACGACCTTGTCGTCAGCGGATGCGTCAGCGACCGCGAGACGAAGTACGCGAACACGAACAAGACGCCGAGCGCCGGCAACAATCGGAGCGCGCGACGCGCATAGAACTGGCGGAAGTGGATCGTGCTGAACCGCTGCCATTCGCGCAGCAGCAGCGTGGTGATGAGGTAACCGCTGAGGACGAAGAAGAGATCGACTCCGAGGAACCCGCCTAGGAAGTGGTAGCCGTGGCCGTACGACGTCACGTGGAACGCCATGACCGCGATGATCGCGAAGGCACGGACGCCGTCGAGCTCGGGGTGGTAACGGAGCGAACGTCCGGAGGACTGTTGTCCGACGTCCTGCGACGCAGCCGTCCGTGCCATCAACTCCTCCGTGCTTCGTCCGAGTCGTCGGACAGTGTCCCCCGACCTTCCGTGCTTGGCAATGCCTCGACGGCCGGTGCCGGACGCATCGGGAAGTAGCGCTTCAAGGAGAGGATCGGCGCCTCGACCGCGACACGTGAGATCTGCGCGGCAAGGAACGTCAGCGGTATGGCGATCCAGATCGCGGCGGTCCGTCCGAAACGGTGCGTCGACAAGCCGGCATTCACAACGACCTGGATCACCGGGAGGTGGAACAGGTAGACGGCGTAGCTGATGAGTCCCAGCTGCGGAAGGGGCTGCTTCGACAGGACGGCGCGTCCGGCCGCGAACCGCTGGCAGACGAGGAGCGCGACGATCCCGAAGTACGCGAGCGCGAAGCTCGTGATCACCCACGGGTGCCAGTCGATGTCCGGCGGCGGTGATCCGATCTTCCCGGCGTACCCGAGCAACAGGTACGCAGCGATCCCGGGCGTCGCCAGGACGAGCGCGATCTTCGCGAGACGCTCGACGGTTGCTTCAGTGATCCGGAGGAGTTCCTTGTTCGCCATCAACACGGCGAGCATCGCGCCGAGTGCGAGTCCGTCCATGCGGGCGAAGAGGATGTACCCGGGCACACCCAGCCAGCGCAGGACGATGCTCGTGCACACGAACGCGACGCAAACGTTGACAAGCGCTCGCGGACGCTTCCGGAGCGAGAGCACGACCAGCGGCCACAGCACGTAGAACTGCTCTTCAACCGCGAGGGACCAGCTGTGGCTGAACCACGGCACGTAGTTGCCGATCACCTCGGCGAGCGGACGGTGATGCACGTACTGACCGGTGAACTGCACGAAGAACATCGAACGCAAGTACGCGCCGTGTTCGACATGTAGACGCACGCCGAACAGGTGGAGATTCGTGAAGACGAAGATCCCGATCAGCGTGAGGTAGTAGACCGGCCAGATGCGCAGGATGCGGCGCGCGAGGAAGTTCCTCAGGAATCGCGGCGTGCCGACGCCGCGCACGAGGATGTCGGTGATGAGGTATCCGGACAGCACGAAGAACAGATCGACGAAGCTCCACGTCCAGAAGGACTGCCCCTGGTAAGCGTGGAAGAAGATCACGCCGATGACGGCGATGGCCCGCAGACCGTCGAGCGCCGGGTCGCGGCCGCCTCGGAACGTCCGCTCTGCTTCGCGCTCGATCGATTTCATCCAGGCTGCGCGGCAGGTTTTTCAGCCCACATCCATGCGAAGAGCGTGCCGAGCCCGTCCGTCTTCGCCACGCGAAGGCCCGCGCTCTCGACGGCGTGCGTGATGCGGTCGAGCGGGATCCGGGAGCCGAGGAACTGCGCGGTGTCCCGTCCATACGGATCGACGCCGATCCCGACCTTCGTCATCGCGTGCTTCGCGCGGCGACGAAGCGCCCACAACCTGTGACGGTGCTGGTTCGCCCACTGGAACACGAACACACCGCCGGGACGAAGCACCCTCGCCGTCTCGGCGATGTAGTGCTCGACGATGGCCGGCTGCGGTATGTGCTGGAAGACGGTGAACGTCACGGCGAAATCGATCGAGGAGTCGGCGATCGTCGCAAGCGACGTTCCGTCCCCGACGATGAATGCGATACGCGGATCGGGGATCATCTCGCGCGCCCGGCGCACCATCTCTTCGGACACGTCCACGCCGATGACGTTGCGGAACTCTTTCGAGAGCGCGAGGGAGATGCGTCCGAGTCCGGGGCCGATATCGAGGGCGGCGTCCCGTCGCTGCGGTGGGTTCGGAGCTCCGCCGAGCGCGATCTCGACGACGCGGTCGCCGGTGGCGAGGAAGCGCTCGAGATCCGGGTCGTTGTAGTCGAGCGACGTGTCGACGTACCACGCAGCGTTGAGTCGGGCACGTTCGTCCCAGAAGGAACGCATCTGGTCGGCCTTACGCGGCGCCATCACTTCCACCCCTTCGCCACTCGACGCGCCAGCCTACTCGCAACGTAGGCGAGCCGCTGACGCCGGACGAACACGTCGAACCACATGCGCTCCGGCAGAAGCGAGGTCAAACGGTCGGCGGCGGTGCCCTCGACGCGCGGGTTCGGCCACGGCGTCCGCCGGACGGTCGCGAGGTAGGCGTCGCGCAAGGGATGCGTGTTGAGCCGGTGCCAGGGCTTCGCGAGTGTCGGTCCCTCGAAGTGCACGACGGCCGGCGACCGCGTGGCTTCGTCCACCACGTCGGCTCCGAAGACGCCGGCGGCCCATGCCCGCCAGATCCAGAGGCTGTACATCGCGTTCCACCGGGCGTGCAGGGGGAGCCACCGGCCCTCGTACAAGACGTTGAGGGCGTCCTGATCGGGCCAGACGATGTTCACGTCCGTGCGCTCGAGGAACGAGCGCAAACGGTCGACGGGATCTTCCGCGCGAAGTTTCTCGAGATCCATCAGCAGGACGCCGCTGTTGAGGAAGCGGTGCGGATCGACGCCGAGCTCGCGTGCGTGACCGAACATCTCCGGCTCGAGGACGTTCGCTACCGCGCCGAGCACGCACGAACCGAGATCGGTCTCCCACAACTCGTCGAGCGGAGCGACGACGAAGGTGTCCGCGTCGAGGTAGAGGATGCGGTCGACGCCGGGAAGCAGGCGCGGCAGGAAGAAGCGCGACCAGACGATGCGTGAGAACCGATCGAAAGCGGGAAGGCCTTCGACAAGCTGCTCGACGTCGTACGCATGGAACGACGCGCCCGCTTCTTCGACCCACGTTCGCAGCCGACCGACGACACCGGGTGACGTCTCGCCGAGCACGTGGAAGGCCACGTCGTCTTGGTGATCCATCACGGATCGCATCAGCGTTGCGGCCCACGGGACGTACGTGTCGTCCGTCGCGATCGCGATGTGGATCAAGTTCGTTCGAACAAGCAGTACCGGTCGTGGATGTCGATCAGCTCGCGAACGGCTTCGTCCGTGAATTTCCGTCGTGTCGCGATCGATCGGTAGCCCGCCCCGGTGATGAGGTCCTCGTAGTCGAGGCGGGATCCGTCCGCCTCGGTCGAGAGGAACCCTTCCGCTTCATTCGGGACGAGGAACAACCGCGGGACCCGCAAGCGGACGAGCTGCTCCATCCACCACGCGATCGCTTCGCGCGGACACTCCGAGAAGCTGTGCACGTTGAACGCGATGTCGAATGCACCGGGCTGAAGGGCGGGCACCTCGGGAAGCGGAACGACCGAAACGGGCGGGACGAGGCCCCGGTACCGCATGTAGTACTCGCAGAGAAACGTCGACTGCGGGATCGCATCGACACAGGCATACGCACCGAGCGTCGATACGGCGGTTCCGATCCGATGCGCGAGTCGGCCGTATCCGGCGCCGATGTCGAGGATGCGCAAGCCGTCCGACGACAAGATCTTCGTTTCCTCTTCCAGGAACGAGATCTCGTCGACCGCATCGAGCAGATCGCGGCTGACGGGTGGGTATCCGGGGAACCGGTACGTGAAGCACCCGAAGGCGCCATCCTCACCGAGACGCTCGACGAGCGAGTTCGGATCGTGATCGAGGACGTAGCGCAGGAACGCGAAGAACTTGAGCATCGCGTAGCGCCTGTCGGGCTCGCGGTACTGCCAGACGTACGGCGTGTCGCCGCGGAAGTAATGAAGGACGAGCCACGGGTCGACGACGTCGTCTGTCCAGCGGCCGCGAACGGTGACCGGCCAATCGAGCTTGGCGTATTCCTCACGCAGCTCGCGCAGTCGCGGATTGTCCGCGCGCAGATACTCTTCGGCCCCCGGGGGAAGCGCGGTGGACGTGTCGGAGATGTCGACGAGCCAGCCCGTCCGCTGATTCTTCGGCACCTCGACGATCATGAGTCCGCGGCGGCGGAGGAGACGGTCGAGGTTGCGACGAGCGACCTGCTTCACGTTCATGCGCGTACGGCCTCGCCCCGGTGGACGCGGCTCCACACGCGCTGCACGTTCGCTCCGACGCGATCGAGGCGGACGCACACACAATCCATCCCGTCGCCGATCGCTTCGTAGCCGTAGCCGCGGAGCCGATCGATCGTCTGCGTGCGCGTGGCTTCGTCCAAGTGCAGCTCTTCGAACTGGATCACCGCCGGACCATACCGGTCCGGGTCGATCAGTTTCAGCACCTCGGCGTCGAAACCTTCGGTGTCGATGTGGATGAGATCGATGTGCGTGACGTCGTTGCGGGCGCACAGTGTGTCGAACGTGACTGCCGGCACCTCCATCGTCTCGACGCGCTGGTCGATGTCGGGGATGAAGATCCGGTGGTGCAGCAGGACGTCGAGGCTGAACGACGCAAGCGCGTCATACCAAGGAGGGAGCCCTTCATCGCTCGTCTGCGGGAGGTAATACAGCTGCAAGCTTCCGTTCGCCGGAGCGATCGCCACGTTCTCGAAGATCAGATCGCTCACGCCCGCGTAGTTCTTGACGAGGCGCGAGAAGACGTCCGGGATCGGCTCGACGAGGATCCCGTGCCAGCGCCGCTTCCGGATGTACTGCTGCAACGGGTCGAGCTGCGACGCATCGTGCGCGCCGATCTGGACGATGAACGCGTCCGGCCGCTCCTTCGCGAACGCGTGGAGGACACGGCCCCTCGGATCGGTCGGAGACAGGTCGAATCGCCGCCGGAAGTGGTAGTCGGCGACGACCACGCGCTGCTTCACTCGCCCATAGACCTGCCGCAGGCCATTCCGGAGACGCGCGGCGGTCATCATGCCGCGGAGCGAAACGTTGGAAACACTGCTCTAAGATACGGGAGCGCCTACAGATGAATCGCCGATCGGCTCTCAACCGCATAGCACGACGCGTACGCGGCCGCGGGTCAGACGTGACTCCTCGACTCGAGATCACGAGCAATCTGAACGATGCGGAACGCGAGATCGTCGGACGCGCGCGCCCGTTCACGATGCTCTCGAACGAGCGCCTCGTCGCATGCGTCGACGCCGCGGCCTACGTCTCGCGAAAGAAGATCCCGGGCGCGGTCGTCGAGTGCGGGGTGTGGCGCGGCGGCGCGGTGCTCGCCATGGTGATGTCGCTCGTCGCCGCGGGCGACACGGAGCGCGATATCTACCTCTTCGACACGTTCGAAGGGATGACCGAACCCGGCGACGTCGACGTGTCGCTCTACGACAAGCCCGCACTCGACTCCTGGCGCGAGTTCGAAGGCGAGGGCCGCAAGGCCTGGGACTACTGGTTCAACAAGGAGACCTTCAATCTCGACGACGTGAAGGGGCTGATCCATTCATCCGGGTATCCGCCCGAGCGCATCCATTTCGTCGTCGGACGAGTCGAAGACACGATCCCGGAGGGTGCCCCCGACGAGATCGCCGTCCTCCGGCTCGACACCGACTGGTACCAGTCGACGAAGCACGAGATGGAGCATCTGTACCCGCGCGTCGTGAAGGGCGGCGTCCTCATGGTCGACGACTACGGCCATTGGGACGGATCACGGCGCGCCGTCGACGAGTTCTTCGCCGGAGGGGGCCCACTGCTCTCGCGCATCGACTATGCGGGCCGGATCGCCGTCAAAGAGTGAGAGCATTGATGCGATGAGCAAGATCCCGACGATCATCCTGTGCGGGGGCCGCGGAACGCGGATGGGGCCCCTGAGCCAGACGCTGCCGAAGCCGATGCTCCCGATCGGGGACCGCCCCGTGCTCTGGCACGTGATGAAGATCTACGGCTCGTACGGTTTCACCGACTTCGTCCTCGCACTCGGCTGGCTCGGTGAAGAGTTCCGCAAGTACTTCCTGAACTACGAAGCGCTGACCAATGACTTCACCATCGATCTCGGCAAGCCCGACCGCGTCCGCTACCTCGGCGAGCATCCGGAGGTCGGCTGGTCCGTGACCTGCCTCGATACCGGACGAAACTCCCTCACCGGCACGCGCGTGCGGCGCGCGGCCGACGCCATCGGCGACGGACCGGTGATGGTCACCTACGGCGACGGCGTCGGGAACGTCGACGTCGACGCGCTCCTCCGGACGCACACCGAAGAAGGACGACTCGCCACCGTGACGGTGGTTCGTCCTCCCGGACGGTTCGGTGAGCTCGAGATCGATGATGCGCGTCGCGTGCGGGAGTTGAACGAGAAGCCGCAGACGAGCGCGGGAACGATCAACGGGGGGTTCATGGTGTTCGAGCGCGAAGCGATCGAGCGCTACTTCCCCACCGAAGGCGACTACATGCTCGAACGCGAGCCGCTCGGCGGACTCGTCGCCGACAAACAGCTCACGGCGTACGAACACGATGGGTTCTGGCTCCCGATGGACACACCTCGCGAGCAGGAGCTCCTCGACACGCTCTGGGAGTCGGGAGAGGCGCCGTGGAAGGTGTGGTCGTGAACGGATCGTTCTGGCGACACCGTCCGGTCGCCGTCACCGGAGCGATGGGTTTCGTCGGATCGCATCTCGTCGCCGAGCTCGTGCGCGCGGGTGCCGAGGTCGTCGTGCTCGTTCGCGACGACGTTCCGCCGACGCCGACCGTCAAGGATTGGCGCGGGAAGGCGTCCGAGGTCCAGGGCCAGCTCCAGGACCAAGCGTTGATGGAACGCTTCCTCGGTGAGTTCGAGGTACGAACGGTCTTCCATCTCGCCGCGCAGACGCAGGTGCGCGTCGCGAACAACAATCCCGTGTCGACGTTCGACTCGAACATCCGCGGCACGTGGACGCTCCTCGAAGCCTGCCGCCGGACGCCGGGCATCGAGCAGATCGTCGTCGCGTCGAGCGACAAGGCGTACGGCGATCAGCCGACCCTCCCCTACACCGAGGACATGCCGCTGCTCGCCACGCATCCCTACGACGTCTCGAAAGCAGCCGCGGACCTCGTCTGCATGAGCTACCGAAAGACGTACGGCCTCCCGCTCTCGATGTCGCGGTGCGGCAACTTCTTCGGCCCCGGCGACACGAATTGGGACCGTCTCGTGCCGGGAACGATCCGGTCGCTCCTGGCCGGCGAACGTCCCATCGTTCGGTCGGACGGATCTCCGACGCGCGACTACATCCACGTCGCCGATGGCGCCAGCGCCTACGTCTGCATGGCCGAGAAGATGGCCGACGACCCGGCCGCCGTCGGTGAGATCTTCAACTTCTCCGTCGAATCGCCCATGAACGTGATCGATCTCGTCGAGCTCGTCCGCAAGGCCGCGGGGCGGATGGACCTCGAGCCGGTCGTGCAGGCCGGAGCGAGAAATGAGATCCAGGACCAGTTCCTGTCGTCCGAGAAAGCGCGCCGGGTCCTCGGCTGGACGCCGCGGATGTCGATGGACGAAGCGCTCTCGTCGACCGTCGACTGGTACCGCGACTTCCTCGCGGAAGAGGGTCGCGACTGAGCGTCGTCCTCGTCACCGGCGCCGGCGGCTACGTCGGCGGCCGGCTCGTAGAGGAACTGGGTCGACGGAGCATCGACGTGCGCGCCGTCGTTCGATCGAAAACCGACCGTCTGAACGCCGAGCAATTCGTCGCCGACCTTCGATCACCAGCGCCCGACGAGATGTTCGAGGACGTCACCGCCGTCGTCGCGCTTGCCGGACCGAACGAGGTCGAAGTCGCACGCGCCGGCGACGAAGCGATCGAGGCAACGGTCGCGGTGACGCGCAACGCGGTCACCGGCGCGGCGGAGCACTCGATCTCGAACGTCATCTACCTCTCGACGTTCCACGTGTACGGGAGCTCCGTCCGACCGGGCGAGATCATCACCGAAGACACGCCCGCACAGCCCGAACATCCCTACAGCCGGGCGCGCCTCGCGGCCGAAGAGATCGCGCAAGAACTGTCCGACCCCGTCATCTTCCGGCTCACGAACTCGGTCGGTGCTCCATCGCATCCGGACATCGAACGATGGACGCTTCTCGTGAACGACCTCTGCCGGCACGTCGTCCGCGACGGGAAGATCGTTCTGAAGTCGGACGGAACGCAGTGGCGCGACTTCGTCCCGCTGTCCGATGTCGTCCGCATCGTCGCGGACGTCTCACTCGACGCGCTGCGTCCGGGGATCTACAACCTCGCGTCGGGCAGATCGACGACGGTACGGCACGTCGCCGAGATGATCCGCGACCACGCCAAGTCGCTCCTCGGTGAACAAGCGACGATCGAAGGACCTGTTCCAAATGCCGAACCTTCGCAGCCGTACACCGTCGGCGTGGATAAACTGGCCGCCGCCGGTCATCGAGCGACGGGCACGCTTGATGACGCGATCGATGAGACGCTTCGTTTCTGCGTCGAGTGGAAGGACGCCCTGACCGTATGAGTGAGATCGAAGGACTTCGCGTCACGCCGCTCCGCCGCATCCCCGACGAACGTGGAGCGGTCTTCCACATGCTCCGCAACGACAGTGAGGTGTTCGAAAGCTTCGGCGAGATCTACTTCTCGACGGCGATCCCCGGCGCGATCAAGGGCTGGCACAAGCACGTCGAGATGACACTGAACTACGCGGTCCCGGTCGGGATGATCAAGCTCGTGTGCTACGACGACCGCGAAGGTTCGCCGACGAAAGGTGCGTTGTCCGAATTGTTCATCGGTGAGCTGAACTACGTGCTCGTAACGATCCCCCCGCTCGTGTGGAACGGATTCAAAGCCTTCGGTGACCAGACGGCGCTCGTAGCGAACTGTGCGACGATCCCGCATCGTCCGGACGAGATCGAACGACTCGACCCGTTCTCGCCGACGATCCCATACGACTGGTCGCTCAAGCACGGCTAGACGCGCATGCGTATCGCACTGACGCACGCGTACAGCTGGCCCGAGGTGCGCCGCGGGGCCGAACGGATCACGCAAGAGCTCAGCCGCTCGCTCGCGAAACTCGGCCACGACGTCACCGTGCTCACCGCGGGCTCGACGCCCGGCCGTTCCACCGCCGACGGCGTCACCACGGTGAAGATGCTCAGGCGCCGGCATTTCGCGTCGGCGCGGCGTCACGAGAAGCTGTTCAGCCTGTGGCTCGTCCCGCGCCTCGTCGCCGGCGGGTTCGACTGCATCCATTCGTTCGGACCGTACGACGCACTTGCCGCCGTCCGTGCGTCACGGATACGGAAGACGCGCACCGTCTACACGAACCTCGGCTTGCCGATCCGCGAGTACTGGGAAGGGCACTGGGCGGCGCCCGCCCACACACGCGTTGCCGCCGACATCGACGTCTACGGATGCATGTCGCAGTTCGCACTCGAGATCTTCGAGCGGGACTACGGACGCAAGGGAACGCTCAACCCCGGCGGCGTCAACATGGGCGAGTTCTCGCCGGCGACCGAGCGCGTGGCCGATCCGACGATCCTGTTCTCGGCGGCCCTCGGCGAGCCGCGCAAGGGTGGCACCGTCCTCGTCGAGGCCTTCGTGCGCCTGCTCGGTGACGTGCCCGCGGCGAGGCTCTGGCTGAGCGGTCCCGGGGATCCGAAAGACTTCATCGAGGCGCTCCCGCGAAACGTCCGCGACCACATCGACGTCCTGGCGCTCGGCGAGCCCAAGGATCAGGCCGAGCGCTACGGGCGGTCGTGGGTCTCCGCCCTCCCCTCGAAGAACGATTCGTTCGGACTCGTCGTCATCGAGTCGCTCGCGTGCGGCACGCCGTTCGCGGCGTCGAACAACGCCGCGCTCCCCGAGCTCATCACGGACGGGGTCACCGGCAGGCTCTGCGATCCGGACGACCCACACTCCG
The DNA here is from genome assembly GCA_025934435.1 of Actinomycetes bacterium. Lineage (GTDB taxonomy): Bacteria > Actinomycetota > JAICYB01 > JAICYB01 > JAICYB01 > JAICYB01. Next base: position 30,076 of record JAICYB010000026.1, read on the forward strand.
TCGCCGACGCGTTACGCGGCTGTTTCGATCTCGCGCAACGTCCCGAAACGGTCGAGAAGTGCCGGTCGTTCGCGGCGCGATACGACTGGGACACGCAGGTCGCGCCGGCCTACGCGCGGATCTACGCCGGTTCCGATACCTGGATCACCCAGTAACATCCTTGGGAATGGACGGAACAACGCTCGCGGAAACGGTCGCGAAGTATCCCTGGTATCACACGCTCGACCTTGGTCAAGGCGTCGTCACGCGCGGGATGTTCGATCACCGCGGTTCGGAGCACAAGTACCTGATCCCCGAAGATACGACGGGCCTCCGCTGCCTCGACGTCGGGACCATGGACGGCTTCTGGGCCTTCGAGATGGAGAAGCGCGGGTCGACGGAGGTCGTCGCCGTCGACCTCGAGGATCCCAACAAGCTCGACTGGCCCGCGTCGCTTCGCGACAAGGTCGAGAAGTCGTTGGACGAAACGAAAGAGACGCGTTTCAACCTCGCGCGCGATTGCTTGAACTCGAAGGTCGACCGGCGGCTCGTGTCGGTGTACGACCTCGACCCCGCCGAACTCGGGACCTTCGATCTCGTCTTCTGCGGCGACCTCCTCGTGCACCTGAAGGATCCGGTGACCGCCGTCGAGCGCATCCGTGGCGTGTGCCGCGGACGCGCGATCGTCTGCACGCCGATCATCCGTCCGCGCTTCATGCGCACGCGGACGCTCGCGTGGTTCGACGGGATCGACGAGTTCCAGTGGTGGGTGTTCTCAGGGCCCGCGCTCAAGCGCCTGATACGCGCCGCGGGTTTCGCGGACGTCGACGCGTATACAGAGTTCGAGATGCCGGCACGCACCGGCGACTGGAAGGGACTCCGCGGCGTCGTACGCGGTCGCGTCTAAGCGACCGAACCGCTCAGCTCTCCGTCGTCGTCGACGACGGAGATGACATCGGCCGGCCCTGAACAACGACGGCGGGCAGGCGTGCGAGTCGTCCAGGGCCGGCGATGTCCTGGGGGGAAACGGCGATAGGGAGCGTGCGGCTCATCGGATCCGCACGGCGCGCTGCCCGTCGCTCGCGCTCCGTGAGCCCTCCCCAGATTCCGAAACGTTCGTCGGCTTCGAAGGCCTCCTGGAGGCATTCGACGCGGACGCCACACTCCTGACAGACCGACTTCGCCTGAGCTTCACGTCGACGACGTTCGGCGCGCGATTCGGATTCGTCCGGCGCGAAGAAGAGATGTGTGCGCCCGCGGCAGTTGGCGTCGAGCGTCCAGATGCCGTCGTCGATCGTCAGCGAAGTCATGTTCTGCGGATTAACGGCGGCCGGTTCCGGTAGGTTCCAGAACCGCGTTTGCGCTGCTCAGCGCTCCGATCTACGGGATCAGGTGGGCGATCCAGTGGAACAGCGTCGACCAGAGCGAGCCCATCCGGGCGAGCGCCGACGGCCCGCCCTTCGGGAACGGACGGATCATCTGCGCCGGGTCGAGCGCCGGTTCCTCGGACACGAGTACGAACCCGTGTCCGCCTCCTTCCCACGCCCATGTCCCCGGGCCCGGACCCGTCCAGCCGCGAACCTTGCCGAACCTCGTCGCGACGAAGCCGGACGGGGCGCGGAGGCGTCCGTTCGTTCGGAACACCGAGAGCGCGTGCAGACCGTCGGAGTACACCAAGTGCTGCGCGGTTCGTCCTCCAACGTTCAAGCGGTATGCGTGCAGCAGCCGGTACCCCTCCGAGAGCCGCTTCGGGGCGTCCGTCGCCCGCACCGACTTCACGACCGTCGGTGTGCCGGTTCCCGGATCGAATCGTTCCGCGAGACCGGCGTTGCCCCACTGCATGTCGATGATGGTCGACATCGCGACGAGCTTGTCGTTCGCGTTGTAAAGACCGCGTTGGTAGACGATCCCCGACGACTCGTGGACGAGCCACCGTTCGACGAGTCGTCCGTCATCGCGGCGGACGAGCGTCAGCGGGACGACGGGCACGCCGAGCAGCTCCTGCGTGGGACCGACTTCGATGTCGTACTTCGCGACGATCTCCGACGGCACGATCGGCACGAGCTGCTCGTTCGCTTCTTCGAGGTTCGTCCCGGCGGACGAAACGATCCCCATGCCGGGCTGACGCCAGATCTTGGTGACGGACGAACCCGACTCCGCGCGCACGAACTCGCCGCTCGCCGTCGATTGCACGTCGAGGACGGCCGCGGACTGCGGCCGGCCGAAGTACACGACGAGTTGCCGCGCGCGGTACGGCGTTCCTTCGGCCCCCGCAACCTTCGTCAGGAACGCCTTCGCGGCGACGGGATTGTCGTCGGCGTCCGCCGGAGGCATGACCAGCGAGAGCGCGACGATCGCCGCGCTCAGCGCGAACAGCGCCATCGCTCGAGAAGACGTCATCGTCACCGGTTGTTGACGGCGAACAAGACCTGCCCGCCGGACTCCTCGCCGGAGTGCAGGCTGACCTGCCGTTCGAAGAACACGCTCACCGGCGGTGTCTCCGCACGCTGGGGGATGAAGAATCCGGCGACGGTGATCGCGAGCGCGCTCGCGGCAAGTCCGCCGGCGACGAACTTGCGCTTGCCGCCGAACATCTTCGACGACAACGTCTTCGGCGGACGAAGCGCCTTCGATACGAACGCCTCCGGCGCGATCAGTCGCGGGAGGTCACCGACCATCCCGTGGATGTGTCCGAACTCGTCGGCCGCTTCGCGGCAGTCCGCGCATTCCTGCAGATGTTCGTGGACGAGCCTGCGCTCGTTCGGTGACAGCTCGCCGTCGATGAGCGCCGACAGGATCTCGCGCTCGACGTGTCGTCCGCCGTAGTAGAAGAAGTTCGTCATCGGTCCGTGTTCGTGTCGACGTATGACTCGAGCAGTTGGCGGAGCGCTTCACGTCCCCGGTGGATGCGCGAGCGCACGGTGCCGGGTGGGATCTCCAGGATCTCGGCGATCTCTTCGTAGGAACGGCCCTCGAGGTCGCGGAGCACGACGGCTTCGCGGTACTCCGGGGGCAGCTTCACGAGCGATCGCTGCACGACCTCGAACAGCTCCTGCTGCTGGACGGCTTCCTCCACGATGCGTCCCGTCCGCATGGCGGGCGGTTCGTGCTCGGCAAGGACGTCCTCGCGGAGCCGCTTCCGCTTCCGGAGCCGGTCGCGGAAGGCGTTCACCGTCGTGCGGTAGAGCCACCCTTCGAAATTGCCCTGCCGGTAGCGCGCGAGGCCCTTGTGGAGCCGGATGAGCACGTCCTGGGCGAGATCGCGCGCCTCCTCGTCGTCGCCGGTGAGGCGGTAGGCCATCGTGTAGACGACATCCGCGTAGCGAGCGACGATGTCGGCCCAGTCGGGGTGGTCGGCCGGTACCGCGCCGCCACCGACGGTGGGTTCATCGATGAGGGCGAGACGTGTCGACATGAGCGCTCGGACGAGCAACGCTCGCGGACTCCCGGCAGTTCCCTTCATCTCCCCAGTTGAGCCCCATCCTACCTAGGCTTGCCCGGCAGGCCCTATCCTGGTGCCCGTGCGTTATCTGATCACCGGCGGGACGGGGTTCATCGGCAGCCACCTGAGCGAGCGGCTGCTCGAACGCGGCGATGCCGTCGTGGCGCTCGACAACCTCGCGACGAGCACGGGCAGCAACGTGTCCCACCTCGACGGCCGCCAGAACTTCCGGGTCGTCCTCGGGTCGATCCTCGACGAGCTCCTCGTCGACGAGCTGGTCGCCGACTGCGACATCGTCGTCCACCTGGCGGCGGCCGTCGGCGTCCGCCTCATCGTCGACCAACCGCTGCGCTCGCTCCGGACGAACATCCGCGGGACGGAGATCGTCCTCGACGCGGTGCACCGCTATCACAAGAAGGCGTTCGTCGCTTCGTCCTCCGAGGTCTACGGGAAGAACACCGGGAAGATGCACGAGCTCGCGGACCGCGTGCTCGGTCCGTCATCTATCGCGCGCTGGTCGTATTCGGCGTCGAAAGCGGTGGACGAACACCTGGCGATGGCCTTCTGGCGCGAGCGTCAGATACCAACCGTGATCGGACGGTTCTTCAACACCGTCGGCCCGCGTCAGACCGGGGCGTACGGCATGGTGATCCCGCGCCTCGTCTCGCAAGCGCTTCTCGGCGAGGATCTCGAGATCCACGGCGACGGCTCACAAACACGTTGCTTCTGTGACGTCGAAGATGCCGTTCGCGCCGTCACCGGCCTGATCGATTCGAAGGCCGCGGTCGGCGACGTGTTCAACATCGGCTCCGAAGAAGAAGTGTCGATCGCCGAACTCGCCGACCGCATCATCGACATCACGGGTTCGGCGTCGGGGAAGCGGTTCGTCCCGTACGAGCAGGTGTACGGCGACCAGTACCCGGCCGAAGAGATGATGCGACGCTCGCCGGACACGACGAAGATCCGGACGACCATCGGCTGGGAACCGCAGCACAACCTGGACTCGATCATCAAGCGCACCGCGCATTACGCGCAGGACGCCGGCCCCGAGATCGTCCTCGGCCGTACGCCGAGATAGCGGATGCGCGCCGTCGTCACCGGTGGTGCGGGCTTCCTCGGCTCCCATCTTTGCGCGCGACTGATCGCCGACGGCCACGAAGTCGTCTGCATCGACAATTTCCTCACCGGAGCCGGACGGAACGTCGATCATCTGGTCGGCGAGCGCGGGTTCGTCCTCGTCAACTACGACGTCACGAATTACCTGCACGTTCCCGGTGACGTCGATTTCGTCTTCCACTTCGCATCGCCTGCGTCCCCGGTCGACTTCGAACGCATCCCGATCCAGATCCTCAAGGTCGGTGCGCTCGGCACGCACAAGGCACTTGGGCTCGCCCGCGCGAAGGGGGCCGGCTTCTTCCTCGCGTCGAGCTCCGAGGTCTACGGCGATCCCGAAGTGAACCCGCAGCCCGAGTCGTACTGGGGCCACGTGAATCCCATCGGCATCCGCGGCGTGTACGACGAATCGAAGCGCTTCGGCGAGTCGATCTCGATGGCGTACCAGCGGATCCACGGCATCAACGTGAAGATCGCCCGGTTCTTCAACGTGTTCGGTCCCTTCATGCGGATGGACGACGGCCGCGCGGGTCCCGCGTTCATCACCGCGGCGCTGGCCGGCAAACCGCTGACCGTTCACGGCGACGGCACGCAGACCAGATCCCTCTGCTACGTCGACGACCACATCGAAGCGTGCGTGCGGCTCGCTCGCTCGGCGCATGTCGGCCCGATGAACCTCGGAACGCAGAATGAGGTCACGATGCTCGAGCTCGCGCAGATGATCATCAAGGTGACGAACAGCTCGTCCGACATCATCTTCGGCCCTCTGCCTCCCGACGACCCCAAGGTTCGCCGCCCGGACACGACACTGGCGCGTACGGTCCTCGATTGGGAGCCACGGATCTCTCTCGAGGAGGGGTTGGGTATGACGGCGGAATGGTTCGAGAAGCAGATGGCGGGCGCCTGATGAAGATCGTGATCATCGGGTGCGGGCACGTCGGTCTCGTCAGCGCCGTCGGCTTCGCCGAGCTCGGCCACCAGGTCGTCGGCATGGACTCCGACGCGCAGCGCATCGAACTGCTCCGCGCCGGACAACCGTGGTTCTACGAACCCGATCTCGCCGAGCTGCTCGAGCAGCACAACGGCAACCGGATCACCTTCGCGACCGATCTCAAGGAAGCGCTCGTCGACGCCGACGCCGCCTTCATCTGCGTCGCGACGCCGACCCGTCCGGACGGACGCCTGAACCTCGTCTACGTCGAGCAGGCCACGCACAACGTCGCCGAGTCCGCGACGACACCGCTCGTGATCGTCGAGAAGTCGACGGTTCCCGTGCACACCTCGAAGCGGATCATCGAAGTGCTCGAGATGGACGGCAAGCTCGGGATGATCGAGGTCGCGTCCAACCCCGAGTTCCTCCGTGAGGGCGCCGCCGTCCGCGACACGCTCGACCCCGACCGCATCGTGATCGGCGTGCGCACACGCGGCGGCACCGCCGAGCAGGTGCTCCGCGGGATCTACGCGCCGCTGGTCGAACGGACGGGAGCACCGCTCCTCGTGACCGACCTCGAGACGGCCGAGCTCATCAAGCACGCGTCCAACAGCTTCCTCGCGATGAAGATCAGCTACATCAACTCCGTCGCGGCCGTCTGCGAGAAGACCGGCGCGGACATCGACGAGGTCGCGCGAGGCATGGGGCTCGATGCTCGTATCGGCCCGCACTTCCTGAGCGCAGGCGTCGGCTACGGCGGATCGTGCTTCCCGAAGGATCTCGCCGCGTTCCTCGCGCAAGCGGCAGACGTCGGCGCCGACATGTCGATCCTCGATGCGGTCCGCCGGATCAATCGCGAACAGCGCGACCGCATCATCGACAAGGTCAAGCAAGCGGTCTGGAACATCGACGGCAAGACGATCGCGGTGTGGGGCCTCGCGTTCAAGCCCGGCACGGACGACCTCCGCGAAGCTCCGTCCCTCGACGTGATCCCGGCGCTGCAAGCGGAAGGCGCGCACGTCCGCGCGTTCGACCCCGCGGCCGGACAGATCGCGAAGTCCGAGTTCCCGACGACGGACATCGTCGCGGACGCCATGACCGCGATCGAGGGCGCCGACGCGCTCGTCGTCCTCACTGAGTGGCGGGAGTTCGCGGCGATCGACATCCAGCAGGTCAAAGACGCGCTGCGACGCCCGATCGTTATCGATGGACGCAACCTCTGGCCGGTCGAAGCGATGGCCGCCGCCGGTTTCACCTACCTGTCCTTCGGACGACCCGACGTCGTCGCCGGACAGGTCAAGCGCGCCGGCCGCAACTAGGCGTAGAAACGCCCCAAAAATGGCACTACCTGGTGATACATTCGCGTCCGCGGCAAGGCTCCCGGGGCGTCGGCAATGAAGATCGGCAAACTGAAATTCCATCCCACACGGCGAGGTTGGACGATCCTCGCCATCTTCGCGCTCGCGCTGTCCTCGTATACGGCCGACGCGGTGGCGTCGATCGACCACGTTCGCGCAGGTGTGAAGGCCGATTCGCTCTCGCTCGGAGGCATGACGAGAGAAGAAGCGCGGGCGAAGCTCACCGACCGCGCGCAGCTCCTGCTGTCCCGTTCCGTCGACTTCTTCGACGGGACGCACCGCTTCACCGTCTCCCCGCAGCAGATCGGGTTCCGTCCCGACGTGGAAGCGACGCTCGACGACGCGATGGCCGTCGGACGGCAGGGATCGCTGCTCGTGCGCCTGTGGCACCGGGTGCGTGCACTCTTCGCGTCAACGAACGTCGGCTGGGACGCGAACTACGACAAGACGAGAGCGAAAGCGTTCGCGGACAACCTCGGAACCCAGATCGACACGCAGGGACACGAGGCCGGGATCGAAGCGCGCGGGTCGACCATCGTGCCGATCGGCGCCGTGCCCGGACGACGTCTCGACGACACCGCAACGGTCAAAGCGATCGTGCGCGGCCTCGAGACCTGGCCGCGCCGCTCGATGGACCTTCCCGTCGCGGTTCGCGATCGTCACACGACGATGGACGACGCGCGGGCGGCAGCGTCCAAGGCGAACAACTGGGTGCGTTCGTCGATCACCCTCCTCGGCCCGGACGGCTCACGCCGTTATCTCTCGCGGACGACGCTCGCGTCGATGATCGAGGCGGTTCCCGTGTCGAAGGGCGGCTGGCACCTCGAGGTCCGGTTCTCACCGTCCAAGCTCGTCGACACCGTGGGGTCGGACATGACACCCTTCGAGACGCCCGCGAAGTCGGCGTCCTTCGCCGTGAACGGCCCGTCCGTCGCCGTTGTTCCGGGACAAGCCGGGAAGAAGTTCGACGCGGACAGCACGTCGCGAGCTCTCGCGTCGAGCGCGGACGGGGATCATCGTCCCGTCCAGGCGATCTTCTCGAACGTCGCGCCGAAGCTCTCGACGCAGGACGCCGAGGCGCTCCACATCACGCAGCTCGTTTCGTCCTTCACGACGCACTACCCGTGCTGCCAGTCGCGCGTCACGAACATCCACAAGATCGCCGACACGGTCGACGGCGCGATCGTGAAACCCGGCGCGACCTTCTCCCTCAACGGCTACGTCGGACAACGCACGCCGGACAAGGGCTACGTGATGGCGCCGATGATCTACGACGGTGAATACAAGGACGACACCGGCGGCGGCGTCTCGCAGTTCGCGACGACGCTGTACAACGCGGTGTTCTTCGGCGGTTATCACTTCGACACTTTCCAAGCACACTCGTACTACATCTCGCGCTATCCACCGGGTCGCGAAGCGACCGTGTCGTGGCCCCGTCCCGACCTTCAGTTCACGAACAACACGAAGGAAGGTGTCCTCATCAAGACCGCGTACGACGACACGTCCCTGACCGTGACGTTCTACGGGAACAAGGAAGGCAAGGACGTCACCTCCGAGTCGAGCGACCGTACCAACATCACGCACCCGAAGACCCAGCGGAAAGCGAATCCCGATCTGCCGCCCGGGAAGGAATCCGTGAAGCAAAGCGGCGAGGACGGCTTCGACATCACGGTGACGCGCGTCATCACGCAGAACGGGAAGACGACGCGTCAGACGTTCTTCACGCGCTACCTGGCGGAGCCGAAGATCATCGAGTTCGGTCCGGGAGGATCGCCGTCACCCTCGCCGGGGGCGGGTCCGTCGACGCCGGCACCGGTTCGCACGCCGGCGGCACCGACACCGCTGCCGACCCCGGCTCCTACCGCGAAGCCTTAGTGGCCGGTTGACCCGAGGTTCGTCCCGCCGAGCTGACGGATGAGGTCGAGGTCGGTGGTCGAGAACAGCGCGCTCGTGGGATCCGTCGCGACGATCGGCCTGTCCTGCATGTACGGGGCGAAGAGATTGCCCTTGCCGTCGAGGGCCGCGCCGAAGAAGTCGAGGTCGCGGCGGTCGAACGGTGTCGCCACGTTCACGAGACCGAACTGCTGCGGCCCGACGCAGCCCGTTCCGAAGGTGCAGATCGAGCCTCGATGGAAGTTCGCCTTGAGGACGCTTCCCGTCCACGTCGGGCGCGCACTCGTGCCGTTCGTCGTTTGCGCAAGGCGAAGATCCCACGTCGTGCCGGGGTAGGTGATATCCGAACCTTCGAACGAATTCGTGATGACCGGGTGCTCGACGGCAAACGTCACGTCGACGCGCCCCGTGTTGCCCGCGACGACCCACGGGAAGATCGCCGCGGGCGGGTCGCCGAAGGCGTCCTTCTTCGTGCTCGAGACGGCTCGCATCGATCCCCACGTCTTCCCGCCGTTGTGCGACGCCGCGACCATGATGACGTTGAGGGTGTTCGACGCCGGGTCCGTCCCCGACCACGTGGCGTAGAGGTTCGCCGTCGAATCGGACGCGACGACCGGGAAGAGCCCGACCGACTGGTTGTTCGCGATCAGGTACCTCGCCCAGTGGTTGCCGCCATCGGTGCTCTTCGCGAGACGCAGCTGGCTGCCCTTCAGGTACGTGAAGTACAGCGGCGCGGGATGTCCGGGCGACGCTTTGCCGGTGACGAGCGGACCCGCCACGCCGACGCCGGTGTCGACATTGCCCACCCTCCGGAAGTGACGCGCGGCGTCCCCGCTGATCCAGAGCCGCTCGTTGCCGCCGTCGTCGAGCGCGATCGCGACGATCGCGGAGCGCGAGGGCGACGCGATCCACTCGCGGTCGAGCCCCGACACGCCCGGGGCCACCGTCCCGGCGTGTGAGAAGCGGTGCGTGGACGGGTTGAATATCGAGATCGGGATGCTCGAGTTCCCGCCGGGGTCGCTCAGGTCGGCGACGTAGATCGTGTGGTTCGAGTCGACGGCGACGTCCGAGTCGTTGCCGCCGTTCGCTTGGTTGGTCGTCGCCGGGCCCGACCAGTGCGATCCGTCGTTCGACCACCAGAAGAGCGTGTTGAGGTTGCCCTTGTTGTCCGTCCCCGGTCCGAGGTAGAAGAACCGCGGCCCGCGGGAGGTCGCGTCCACGAAGACGCGGGGCTCGCCGACGCCCTGGTTGCGGGCAACCACGATCGGGGTGTAGCCGGCGGCGGCGACGGCTTGGGCGACCACCGCGCACGCGACAGCGGCGCCCACCAGGGCGCCGAGCGCAGCTCGACGAACTCGATGTGTTCCCCGCATCTCGGAGCAGAACGAGAGCTTCGTCCTGAAGGTTCCCGGGCGCTTGCGCCGCCGCGCGGCGCGAAGGAAGATACCTGCACGACCGGGGGAGCTCGCACGGAGCGGGCTGAGAGGGCCGCTGGATGGAGCGTAGCGACTCCGTCCGATAGGTCGGCCGACCCCTTGCACCTGATCCGGGTAATGCCGGCGAAGGGAGGCACCTGTGGCAACGAAGACCGTTCCCGACTGGGGCATCGACCCCGTCCCGTCCGAGCTTCGGCAGTTCGGGATGCTCGACACCACAGCGCTCTGGGGCAACCTCGGCATCTCGCTGCTCCTCCCCGTCGTGGCCGCCTTCCTCGTACCCGGGTTGTCCTTCGCTCAGGCCATGGCGGCGATCGTCGTCGGGGTCGTCATCGGGAATCTGATGCTCGGGTACGCCGCCCGGATCGGCGCCGCGACCGGGGCTCCGGCCATGGTCCTCTACCGCCCGTCCCTCGGACGCCGGGGCTCCTACCTCCCGACCACGCTGAACGTCGCCCAGAACGTCGGTTGGGGCTCCTTCGAGCTGATCATCATCGGAACGGCGTGCGCGGCGATCAGCAAACGCGTGTTCGGCTTCGGAATGCGTCCGGTCTGGACGATCGTCTTCGGCGCGATCGTC
>JAICYB010000046.1 GCA_025934435.1 Actinomycetes bacterium
ACGACGTCGCGCCGGATGATCATCCAGGAGCACGGCGACGGCTTGCTGATCTTCCGCCAGACCGACCACGCGTTGCTGTCCGGTGCGTTCGCGCGCGCGTGGGGGAATGGCATCTTCCCGGCGCTCGAGCGCCGCGACGAGCTGCTCGTGGCGGCCGCGCGCCACGACGACGGGTGGGCCGACTGGGAGCTCGCGCCGACCCTCCGGCCGGACGGAACACCGGTCGACTTCATCCGCATCCCGGTGTCCGACCACGTTCCGCTCTACCGTCGGGGGATCGATCTCGTCGAACGCGAGAACGACTACGCGGGCCTCGTCGCGTCGCTGCACGGCGAGCGGTTGTACACCCGTCCATTCCACCCCGGGATGGACCCGCGTATCGAGCACCTCGACGGCGCCGATCACGACCTCGCCGAGGAGTACGTCGGCGGTGAACGCCGGCGCCAGGAACGTCTTGCTGCATCGACGGGCGTCGATGCAGCGGTCGCGGACGAAGCCTGGCGTCTCCTGCAGGTCTGGGACCGGCTCTCGCTCCTCGTCTGCATGTCGCCGCTCACCGAGCCGACGAAGCAGACGTTCCCCGCGGTCGCGACGGCCACGGGCGACGTGACGATCGAAGGCCGCGGCCGGGACGGTGCTCTGATCCTGGACCCGTATCCGTTCACCGCCGATCCCGTCGGGTTCGAGGTCGGGGCGGTCGTCACCGAGCGCAAGACCTGGCCGTCGGAAGCCGCGTATCGCGACGACTTCCGCGCCGCGAAGCGGTTCGTCCTGTCGTTCGAATGTCGGTCTTCCGATTGACGCGACCTCGCGGTAGCATCTGAGCGGGGAGAGGGGTCCGGACGTGCGGAGGGCCGCTGTGGACGTGTTGAGCGTCATCGTTCCCATACGCAACGATGAACGTCGTATCCGCGCGGCGTGCCTCGAGATCGCGCACGCGGTTCGTCCCCTCGTGTGGGACGGATCGATCGACGATTACGAGATCGTCCTCGTCGATGACGCGTCCACCGACGGAACCGGTGAGAGCGCAAACGTCTTCGCGAAGCGCGATCGCAACGTCGTCGTCGTCCATCGGGACGAAGCCGGCGGATTCGACTCCGCCATCCAAACGGGGATCGAGAACGCGCGCGGCAACCTCATCGCGCACGGTTCGGCGCGCGGCGCTTTCGCGCCCGAAGCGCTCCGTCCGGCCGTCGAACAACTTCGCGAGGAACACGTCCACACGGTCACACTCGGACCCGGCCTGGCCCGCTTCGTCGGGGTTTCGGGTCCGTCACTGAAACTGATCCAGCGCGACCCGTCCGGGGTCGGCGAGGGTCGGCTCCTCCGGCGGTCGGCCCGCCTCCGCGGGGTGGATCGTCCGCCGCTGCCGACTCGCGCCCGTGTCGGAGTCGCGTCGTTCGCCGCGCTCAGCATCGCGATCACCCTGATCGCCGTTGCGGTCCTGAACGGTCGCGTGCCGACGACGAGGACCGAACGCGGAGCTTTCGTCGGACGTCACGGTCACGTCGCCGTCGAAGCCGGCCCGCCGGCGAAGACGACGCCGTCGAAGACGAAGCTCCCGTCCGTCGGCTCGCCGCAGGCGATGGTCGTCCCGGCGACGCCGCGTCCGGCGGCGAGAGCCGCGACGTCGCTCATCTCGCCGGCGCTCGACAGCTCGTGCCGGACCGATGTGACGAACGGTCTGCAAGCCGCGCTGGACGAGGCGCCCAGCGGCAGCACGGTGGCCTTGCACCAGAGCGGGTGCTACCTGATCGGCGGGGGACTCACGCTGTCGCACCTCAGTGGACTCACGATCGACGGCGCGGGCGCCGAGCTCCGTTCCGGCGCGATCAGCTGCTCGGCGTCGAGTGGTCTGTCGCTTCGGAATCTCGTCATCTCCGCACCGGACGGAGCCCCAGCGATCACCCTCGACGGATGCTCGTCGATCGCGCTCTCGGATGTGCGTCTCGGCGGACACAGCTTCGGGATCCGGCTCACCGGCGGCTCGCAGGACATCACCATCGACCGCTTCACCGCTCGGACGGATCATGCCCCGCTCGAGATCTCCGGCGCCCAGCGCGTTTCCCTGGACCACATCTCGCTGACGAGCACGAAGGCCGTCGCCGTCGCGATCGATCCGGCGGCCGGTTCGATCGTCAAGGACATCGAGATCCGGAACTCCTCGCTGACGTCGGACATCGGTGACGTCAGCGCTGTCGGCAACGGCGCCGTGTCCTACGTTTGGATCCACGACAACCAACTGCTCGGCGGGCGTTCGAAGATCTACGTGCACACGGCGGACGCAGCGCCCTCGCAGACGTGGTGGATCTACCGGAACACCGGTGACGTGACGCAGACGCTCGGCTCGTACATCACCTTCACGAATGTGACGAACGTTCTCGTCGCGAACAACGACCTGCCCGCGACGGTCGTCCCGCTGCGCGCGGCGATCCTCTTCACGAATGCGCAGGGGAAGTTGAGCGTGCTGACGAACGATTTCACGGGCGCGTGCCACCCGTTCTACGAGGACGCGCGCAGCGCGCCCGTGCGATCCCAAGGGAACAAGGTCTCGAGCTGCTGAGCCCGTAGACTGTCGCGACGGGCCGTGGCCTAACCCGGTTAAGGCACCAAGCTGGGGGCTTGGGGACTGTGAGTTCAAATCTCACCGGCCCGACTGTCACTGGCACGAACTAGCGTTCGTGCATGACCGTCAAGTGGACCGATCAGCAACTTCGTGACGCGATCGGTGTTGAGAAGTCGTGGCACGGCGTTGCGCGACGTCTTGGCTACGCTCCGACGTCTTCCGGTGCGATCCGGAAGATGAAGAGCCGCGCCAAGGAACTTGACGTGTCATTCGCGCACTTCACCGCGCAGCGGCGCTGGACAGACCATCAACTCGCTACAGCGATCCGCGGCGCCCTCACGTGGTCAGATGTAGCCCTAACACTCGGATTGAGCGCTTCCACGGAACTTGTGAGCCGGTTCCGTGGAGTCGCTCAAAGGCTCGGGATCGACGCGACACATCTCGATCCCATGCCGGCCCGAAGCCCCGCACTCGACAACATCGAACTACGCCCGTCATCGATCCGGCTGCGGGATGCGGCGGAGTCGCTTGCCGTCGCATGGTTCACACTTCATAACCTCGAGGTGGCGCTTCCGAGCGGACCCATGCCGTACGACCTTGTGGTCACATTCCCGTCGGGGATGAAACGGGTGCAAGTGAAATCGTCGACGTTTCGGGGGAGGCATGGCAGCTGGCATGTCGGCATCGGGAAGCGCCCGTACGTGCTCGACAAGTCGGCGAGTCGAACCGCGTATGACCCCAACGAACTGGATTACTTCTTCGTCATCGACGGTCTCGGGCACATGTATCTGGTCCCGATCGCCGCTGTCGCCGGGCGTACGACGATGTCCGTCGGCGGCTACCAGAAATACCTCGTCGGGGACTGCTCGAGCTTGCTGTCATCGTTCCCGACGCAGACGTTCAGCGAAGCTTCTCCTTCGTAGAAGCGGGCGGCGTAGCATCTCGCTGAACGACATGCGCGGGCGCACGAGGACCGTCGTCATCTATCTGCTGGCGTCATTGCAGATCGCGTGCTTCGTCGCGGCCGTCACACTCATCTTCCTGGCCGCTCCGGCGTCCGGATCCGCCGTCGGCCCCGGCTCCGGCGCGATCCTCGCCCTGCTCCTCCCATGCCTCACGTTCCCGGTCTTCGGCGCGATCATGCTCGTTCGTCGTCCCGAGAACCGCGTGGGTTGGATGTGCCTGCTCGTCGGCGGCATCCAGTTCGTCAGCGTCTTCCAGATCGCGTACGCAGCGTACGGCGTCACGGGTCCCGGCGGGCTCCCGCACGCCGCGATCGTCGGCGCGTCGTCGTCATGGGTGCCGCAGGTCGGGATCCTCGGAACGTTCTTCCTGCTCCTTTTCCCGGACGGTGCACTGCCGTCGCCTCGTTGGCGTCCGGTCGCGTGGACCGCCGCGTTCGCGATAGTCGCTCTGACGCTCGACCAGGTCTTCGCAACCCGAACCGTCGTCTGGTTCAAAGGCACGGACAACCCGCTGCTCGCGCACGGGGCGCTCTTGCGGTCGCTCGACGGCATCGCGCCCTTCCTGACGGGCCTGCTCTTCGCGAGCATCGTCGCTTCCGTCCTGTCCCTGTTCATGCGGTTCCGAGGTGCGACCCGGGAGGTGAAGGCGAAGGTGAAGTGGATCGCGTACGCAGGAGCGATCTTCTTCGTCGTCCTTGTCGTTTCGTCCATCGCGTGGCAGGACCCCGCCCGGCATCCGAGCCTCGTCGTTGCGATGCTCCAGGATTCGATAGGGATCGGGATCGGTGCCATCCCGGCGGCCGCGCTCTTCGCCGTGCTTCGTTACCGGCTGTACGACATCGACAGGATCGTCAGCCGGACGCTCAGCTACGCACTGATCACCGCTGTGCTCGGGGGTGGTTATGCGCTGATCGTGGTCGCACCCGCGACACTGCTCGGCTCCGAGCGGACACCGGCGCCCCTCGTTGCCGCCGCGGTGCTGCTCATGGCCGCGTCGTTCGGTCCACTGCGACGAAGCGCGCAGAGCCTGATCGATCGAAGGTTCAACCGCGCACGAACGGATGCGGCGCGGACGGTCGAGGTGTTTGCCCACCGACTGCGAGACGAGATCGACATCGACACCCTGCGCGCCGAGCTCACAGGTGTCGTCACCCAGGCGCTCCAGCCCGCTCACACGAGCCTGTGGACGCCCACGTCGAACGGCGAGCGTCAAGCAACTCGAACCTAGAGGGTTCCCTGTGCCCCAGGCCTCCCGGGGCTACGATGAGGCCGGATGAGCACCTCGAGCGAGGCCCCCGTCAGCCCGGCCGCCAGTAGTCCCCGCGAGTGGCGAACGATCCCGAACCTGCTCAGTTTCGCGCGTCTCATCGCCACTCCCGTGCTCGGCTGGCTCATCCTCGAGCACCACACGAACGTCGCGGCCGGACTGTTCGGCGCGATGGGCGTCACCGACTACTTCGACGGATACATCGCGCGCCGGACCAACACCGTCACCGACCTCGGAACGACGCTCGACCCCATCTCCGACCGCGTGCTCGCGATCGTCGCCGGCATCACCATGATGTTCGCGCACATTCTTCCGCTCTGGCTCGGGATCCCGGTGCTCATCCGGGACCTTGTTCTGTCCGTCGCGTTCCTCGGCCTCGCGCGCCGAGGCTTCGGGAAGCCGAAGGTGCGGCGCGTCGGCAAGACGGCGACGTTCGCGCTGCTCTGCGCGATGCCCGCGCTCGTCCTCGGTCATGGGCTCCGTCCGCTCGGGCTCGCCCTCTTCGTCATCGGAGGCGTCCTCTATTACGTAGCGGGGTACAGGTACTGGCAGGATGTCCGGACCTTCCTCGCTCATCAGCGCCGCCCATTCGGCGCCTAGACTGACCCCCTCAACAGGGGAGCGCTGATGAAGGCCGTCATCCCACGCCGAGGCGCAGCCGAGGCGAGCGATCAGGCTGCGGAGCACCGCGGTGCCGAAGGAAGGGTCGCGACATGAAGGCCGTCATTATGGCGGGCGGACAGGGGACACGGCTGCGTCCGCTTACCTCGAACCAGCCGAAGCCGATGCTCCCGGTCGTCAACAAGCCGATCATGGAGCACATCATCGATCTGCTCCGCAAGCACGGCTTCGTCGACCAGATCGCGACGGTGCAGTTCCTCTCGAGCGTCATCCGCTCGTACTTCGGGAGCGGGGAAGACCTCGGAGTGCGCCTGCAGTACGCGACGGAAGAGACGCCGCTCGGCACGGCCGGCAGCATCAAGAACGCCGAAGACGAGCTACGGGACGAAACCTTCGTCGTCATCTCCGGCGACGCGCTCACCGATATCGACCTGACGGAGCTGATCGAGTTCCACCGCAGCAAGGGCGCGGTGGCGACGCTCTGTCTGAAGGCGGTTCCGAATCCGCTCGAGTTCGGCGTCGTGATCACCCGCGAGGACGGATCGATCGAGCGATTCCTCGAGAAGCCGAACTGGGGCGAGGTCTTCAGCGACACGATCAACACCGGGATCTACGTCCTCGAACCGGAAGTTTTCGATTTCATCCCCGAGCAGACCGTCTTCGACTTCTCCGAGGATCTGTTCCCGCTGCTGCTCGACAAGGGCCTCCCGCTGTTCGGCTACGTCGCCGACGGCTACTGGACGGACGTCGGAACCATCGACGCGTACATGACGGCGCAGCGCGACGTCCTCGAAGCAAGGGTGGACGTCGAGGTCCCGGGCTTCGCCCTCGGCGAGAACATCTGGCTCGGCGAGGGAGCCGAGATCGATCCCGGCGCGCGCATCGACGGTCCGGCCGTCATCGGTGAGAACTGCCGGATCGAACAGGGTGCGCATCTCCGCGAATTCACGGTCCTCGGCGCGAACGTCGTGGTGAAGGAAGGCGCGTTCACGCACCGCGCGATCGTCCACGACAACGCGTACATCGGACCGCTCGCGAACCTCCGGGGATGCATCGTCGGACGAAACTCCGACATCCGTCGTTCCGCCCGTCTCGAAGAAGGCGTCGTCGTCGGTGACGACTGCTCGATCGGGGCCGAAGCGGTCATCAATCCGAACGTCCGCATCTATCCGTTCAAGACCGTCGAGCCCGGCGCGATCATCACCCAGTCGATCATCTGGGAGTCGCGCGGCGTTCGGACACTCTTCGGCGCGCAAGGCGTCACCGGACTGGTCAACGTCGACGTGACGCCGGAAACCGTCGTGCGGCTCGCCATGTCGTACGGCTCGACACTCAAGAAGGGCGCGATCGTGACCGTGTCGCGGGATGCCACACGTTCCGCGCGCGCGATGAAGCGCGCCGCGATGGCCGGGCTCAACATGTCCGGCGTCCACTGCCACGATCTCGAGCTCACACCCGTTCCCGTCGCGCGCTACTACGTGCGGACGAGGCACTCCCACGGAGGCATGGCGATCCGCACGGCGCCGCACGATCCTCAGGCGCTCACGATCACGTTCATCGACGGCGAAGGAACCGACCTCGATCCCGGCGCTCAGCGAAAGGTCGAGCGCACCTTCTACCGCGAGGAGGTCCGGCGCGCGTATCCGGGCGAGATCGGCGAGCTGCACTATCCGCCGCGCGCCTGGGAGTACTACACCGAGGGACTCCTCGCGTCGATCGACGCGGAATCCGTCCGCGCGGCGAGCCTCAAGCTCGTGTGCGATTACGGGTTCGGTGCGACGGGACTCGTCCTGCCGGGGTTCTTCGGACGACTCGACTGCGAAGTGCTCGCCGTGAACTCGATCGTCGACGAAACACGCGGCGTCCTCACGGAAGAACAGCTCGCCGAACACCAGGCTCGACTCGCCGATCTCGTGACGGTGTCCGGTTCCGATCTCGGTGCGTTGTTCGATCCGGTAGGGGAGCGGCTCTTCATCGTGGACGACAACGGGACGATGCTCGACGGCGTCGCGATGCTCCTTCTCGCCGTCGCCATGCTCGACAGCGGAACGATCGCGCTTCCCGTCACGGCCTCGCGCGAGATCGCGCGCATCGCGCAGCAGCACGGACTCAAGATCCGCTGGACGAAGGCTTCGTCCGCCGCGCTGATGGAAGCGGCCGCGTCCGGGGAAGTCGCGTTCGCCGGCGGACCGGACGGCAGTCTCATCTTCCCCGAATTCCTGCCGGCCCCCGACGCGATGACGTCCCTCGCGAAGATCCTCGAATTCCGCGCGCGCTCCGAGCGGCCGCTCTCGTCGCTCATCGAGCCGCTCCCACCGGTCTTCGTGTCGCATCAGGTCGTGCCGTGCCCGTGGGAGCAGAAGGGTGCCGTCATGCGCGCGGTCGTTGAACGGGCTTCCGGCGACCGGGTGGAGCTCATCGACGGCGTGAAGGTCTACCACTCAGACGATTGGGTGCTCGTTCTGCCGGACCCCGAACAGCCGTTGGTCCACGTCTGGGCCGAATCCGACTCGACGGCGAAGGCTCGTGCCCTGGCTGGCACTCAGACGAGGGCGATCCGTACGCTCGTGGAATGACGGACTTCCCACGCGACGTTCGCTACACGCCCGAGCACGAGTGGGCCCGCCTCGAGGGCGACCTCGTGCGGGTCGGGATCACCCATTACGCGCAGGACGCCCTCGGGGACGTCGTCTACGTCGAGCTGCCCGAGCTGGGCGCCAGGGTCACACAGGAGGCTCCCTTCGGCGAGATCCAGTCTCCGAAGGCCGTCTCCGACCTTTTCGCGCCCGTGACGGGCGAGATCGTCGAGCGCAACGACGAGGTCGTCGCCGCCCCCGAACTCGTGAACGAAGATCCCTACGGCGAGGGCTGGCTCGTCGCTATCCGGGCGGACGAACCCGCGGAGCTCGACGGACTCCTCGACGCGCGAGCCTACGAGGAGCTTGTCGAGAGCCTCGACGAAGAAGCCTAAAGTCGTAGGCGAGGGCCGTCCGGGCTCGTTGACCGGCCTCACCCTTCGCCCTAGATTGAGAGTCCCTTTATGCGCTGCCCGGCCTGCGACCACCTAAACGAGTCCAACGCGAACTTCTGTTCGCGGTGCGGCTCACCCCTGGGCTCGGTCGACGCCGAGGCGACGGCGACGCTCGCCCCGATCGAAGCCGAGGCCGAGGAAGAGGCGCACCTCCGGGAGCTCAGCCCGGGGCAGGCCGCGCTGATCGTGCGCCGCGGGCCGGCCGCCGGCACCAAGTTCACCCTCGACGGGGACGTCGTCACGGTGGGGCGTCATCCGCAGTCGGACATCTTCTTGAACGACATCACCGTCTCGCGTCGCCACGCCGAGCTCCACCGCGCAGGCACGCGCTACACCGTCCAGGACCTCGGCTCGCTCAACGGAACCTACGTGAACAGGTCGAGGGTCGACCAGAGCAAGCTTGCATCGGGGGATGAGCTTCAGATCGGCAAGTTCAGGCTCTTGTTCCTATCAAAGGATCAGTAGTGACTCTCGAGACCGGGCGACCGTACTTCTCGATCGGCGAGGTTCTGAACGTCCTCAAGGACTCGTTCCCGGACGTCACGGTCTCGAAGATCCGTTTCCTCGAGAGCGAAGGGCTGATCCAGCCGGAACGTACCCAGTCCGGCTACCGGAAGTTCACGGAAACGGACATCGAGCGTCTTCGCTTCATCCTGCGCCTCCAGCGCGAGCATTTCCTTCCCTTGAAGGTCATCCGCGAACGACTCGACGAGCTCGATTCTTCGGGAACGGGGGCCGGGCAGTCGCGCCTCGCGCTCGAGGAGAGCGCCGAAGCCGCGCCGTCATCCGAACCGAGGACGATCGCCGACATGTCCGGCGGGGGAGTTTCGATGTCGACGATCGAACTCGCGAACGCGAGCGGCCTCACCGACGACCAGATCGATGAGCTGACGCTCCACCGCTTGCTCCACCCGACGGAGATCCGCGAGCAGCGGGACGGTGCAGAAGCGACCGCGCCGATCCTTCGCTACGACGAGAACGACCTCGAGGTCGCGAAACTCTGCCGGGCGATGCTCGATCTCGGTCTCGAGCCCCGGCATCTGAAGGTGTTCCGCAACGCCGCCGACCGCTGGGCAGACCTCGCCGAGCAGGTCGGGCTCCCGCTCTCGCGCCAGCGCCATCCGGAGGCCCGGCGGGCGGCGCAGGAGAAGACGCGAGAGGTCGTTCGCATCGGCAGCAAACTCGTCCGCGCGCTGCTTCGCGAAGCCGTCGGACCGCTGAACTAGCGCGTCTCAGGCGCGGGGTAGGGTATACGCTCGGTGCAACTACTCCACTACTACGAGGTGGTGTTGAGGACGTGATCGAGCTCCAGTTGGTCGGCGTCCGCGTCGAGCTCCCGACCAACCAACCGATCGTCCTGCTGAAGGAACGAGAAGGGGAGCGGTATCTCCCGATCTGGATCGGCCCGGTCGAAGCGACGGCGATCGCCCTCGGGATGCAGGGGATCGAGACGCAACGTCCGATGACCCACGACTTGATGCGCGATCTGCTGCAAGGCCTTTCTGTCGCCGTCGACCGCATCGTCATCACCGAGCTCCGCGACGGCACGTTCTACGCGGAGATCCAGATGCACAGCAACGGCGACTCGGTGGCCGTTTCGAGCCGTCCGTCCGACGCGCTCGCGCTCGCCGTCCGCATGGGCCTCGAGATCTTCGCGAACGAAGATGTCCTCGAGGAAGCGTCGATCGCCGTGAAGGACGAAGACGAGCCCGACGCGGAGCAGGAAGTGGAGAAGTTCCGCGCGTTCCTCGAAGAAGTCAGCCCCGAAGACTTCAAGTAGTTCCGTCCCGATCTCCGGAGCCTTTTCTACCCCTCGCCGCCCGTGAACTACCCTGGGGGGGTAGCGTCTTACCCATCGGGTACCCCCGCCGAGCTCGCGTCTACCCCCACGGGGTTCGTTGACTCCCGCGCGCGCAGCAGCGATAGTCATAGGTCCGGGAATCCTCCGGATGTAGTTCCTAAAGGGGAAGAGGACAATGGACGAAGGCTTCCGCGGCCCCCAGGCCTGCGCGATCGTTGGGATCACCTACCGCCAGCTCGACTACTGGGCCCGCACAGGCCTCGTACGTCCCGAGCTCCAGGACGCCAAAGGCTCTGGGACCCAGCGGCTGTATTCCTTCACGGATCTCGTCCATCTCCGGGTGATCAAGAGCCTGCTCGACACCGGTGTCGCGCTGCCGAAGATCCGCAAGGCGATCCGGTACATCGCCGACGAGCTCAAGACGCCGCTCGAGAACGTGACGCTGATGTCGGATGGCCGGTCGATCTACGCCGCGACGTCCGACAGCGAGATCGTCGATCTGCTGCGCAAGGGCCAGGGCGTTTTCGCCATCGCGCTCGGCCGCGTGTACGGCGAGCTCAAAGGCGCGGTCGGACGTATCGCCGAAGTCGCCGCCGAAGCCGTGCTGCCGGCCGCGAGCCAAGCCAGCAACCTGTAAGGCTCGGGGGAGCCACCGCTCAGGGATCGTCCCTGAGCTGGCTCCTGTTGAGTTAACAGAACGGGGATTATAGGCGCTGCGCCGGACCGGAACTACGGCGTGGGCACCGATCCGATTCCGGCTTCGCGAACTATTTCGGCCTCCTCGGCGTAACTAGTCGTGTAGCAACGTCGTTTTCCCGGGTAGGAGAACCAGGCCGCGTCGGTACTACTACGTAGCTTGTCTCTGGATTGGGCAGTAGGTAACGTTGCGCGCAGGCGTGGGAGCGTCTCCGCTTGTTGTGGGGCGGATTGTTCTTGTTGCACGACCGTGGGTCGCAGGTTTCGACAGGAGGATGTAGATGAGGATGAAAGCTCGGTGGCGCTTCGCAGTCCCCGTTGGGGCGGCGTTGCTCGTTGCCGCTTCGGTGTTGAACTTCGCTCCCCTGGCGGGCGCGCAGACCGCGACGGGAGGTGCTGCCGTCGAAGGCCTGAAGGGTTTCTCGACGGGCCAGGATCTCCACGCGACGGTTCTCGAAGCTGCTCCGACCCGCGTCGTGAATGCGGACGAAGCATGGACGGGCGCGTCCGTCGACGCCGGCCAGGCCGGCTTGGCGGGAACGAAGCTCGACGAAGAGAACCGCATCTTCCAACCGTCGAAGCCCGGCAAACTGTCATACGCTCGCGCCTCGGGCGTCGAGGTCGGCCTCGGCACGACTCCGACGGACCCGAACCAGGTCGTTCTCGCGGCCTTCACGGACGCGGCGGCACCGCCGCCGAGCTCGAAGGACACGGACCTCCTCGGGCCGCTGAGCGTTCCCCCGCTCGCGTACGCCTCGGCGACGCGCGGAATCGCGGTCGCGAACGGTAACGAAAGCGGTCTCGAGCCGGACGTCTGCGTCATCGGCGACGACCTCTCGCGCGGCAAGGGCTACGCGGCCGACGCGCAGCTCGTCGACACCGGTACGGGCGGCGGCCCCGGCGGCCAGCTGAACACCCCGCTGATCGGAACCGACGCGCCGAACGGAAGCTCTCGCGCCGTCGCGCAGACCATCTCGCACGAGTTCCTGGTGCCGTCCGGCCAGGGTGGAGACAACTTCGGACTCGCGTCCGAGGTGCGTGAGACGATCGCGCCGGTGAGCGTTCTCGCCAACGAGAAGACGGGCGTCGAGACGCTGACCATCGAAGTGCTCGGCGAGTGGGTCCTCCGTGCGGTCGCGACCGGCCACGAGGGCGGTGCGTCCGTCTTCTACGGCCCCGGTACGGTCAACCCGGAAACGCCGGTGCTGCGGATCCTTCCGTCGTCGGGTAACCCGACGGTGCTGAAGCTGCAGGACCTGCTGGGCAACACTGGCCTCGACATCCCTGCCGACCCGCTGATCCACGTCACCCTCGGCGAAGCGCCGCGTGCGCTCGCGAAGCCGGGTGCGGCGCCGGCCTACGGGTCGAGCCCCTCGGTCGACAAGGCCAACGGGATGTTCGCTTCCGCAGCGGTGGATGTCCTCCGTGTGCAGAGCCAGGCGCTCGGCATCGACATCCGCCTCGGCCACATGGAAGTCTCGGCGAACTCGCCGAAGGGCGGCGTCGACTGCCCGATCCCGGTCACGAAGACGGCGGACCCGTCGGAGATCAAGATCGGTGAGACGCCGGACACGTCGCACGTGACGATCACGGTGCACAACGCGTTCCTTTGCGACCTGAAGGACACGGTCCTGACGGACACCATCAACAAGAAGCCTGAGACTGGTGGAGATCCGAACTTCGAGATCACCTCCGCGGACCCGAGCACGACGCCCGCTGATGCGGTCCCGACCGGTGTCGTCCAACAGGCGACGTTGAAGTGGGATCTCGGGACGATACCCAGAGGACAGACGAAGAGCGTGACCTTAGACCTCAAGTCGGCAACGTCCGGCGGAATCATCGAGGACATCGGGCACGCCGATGCAACGCTGACCAACTGTCAGGGCGGAGCGGACTCAGGTGTCGCGGTGAACGGCTTGGCGATCAACAACCTGAGACTCGCCGGCTTGTCGGTCCCGGTCGACGTGAACGTCGAGATCCCGCGGACGGGCCCGAACTCGAGGAACACTCTCGCCACCGGCGCGGGTCTTCTCGGTCTGGCGCTCGCCGGAGGGTTCTTGATGCGCCGCCGCCGCGGGACGGCAACGCCGTAACCTAGCTACGAGATCACGTTGAAGGGGGCCTTCGGGCCCCCTTCTTCATTTCGATTTGCTTTATCAAGCAACGCCGCGCAGAGTAGTCCGCGCATGCTTTGGGGGTCGGGGAGGCTCCTCCTGCGCGCAGGTTCGTTGGCGCGTACACGTCCGCTCGTTGCGGTTTACCTGGTCGTTGTCCTGATCGGCGCCGGCGTTCTCTGCGCGCTCCCTGGCTCGAGACCCGGACGACACGAGAGCGCGAGATCGTTCGGGTCCGTAAGCGTTTCGTCGGAAGCCGCCGTCGGTTCCGGGACGGTCAGCGTCTCGATAGCGAAAGTGCACCACTTCTCCCCCGGGACGCTCCCGGCGCCGGCGCCCGAGCAACGTTTCGCGCTCCTCGTCGGCATCAACCATGCCGTCGGCGGCACGCCGCTCGAAGGTGCCGTCACGGACGCGCTGAACGTCAAGCAGGCGCTCCTCGACTACGGCTTCCCGCCGGGGAACATCACGACGCTCCTCGACGCGCAGGCGAGCCGTGCGGCGATCCTGCAGGGCCTCGACAACCTCGTGAAGAGCACCCCGCCGTCGGGCGTGGCCGTCGTCGCCATCGCGGCCCATTCGCGTCCCTACGGCGGCATCGATCAGCTCCTTGCGGCCGACGGACTCCGGGTGAACTCGACGGAGATCGCCTCGCGCCTCCAGCACCTCCGCTCACGCGCTTGGATCGCTCTTCCGACGTGCTTCGCCGGCGGCTACGCGCTCCCGGGGATCGTCGGTCACAACCGCATCGCAACGTTCGCCTCCGATGCCGGAAGCGAGTCCTACGAGGTCGGCGACGCGGGGAGCTACCTGATCATCGACATGGTGCGTGAAGCCATGATCGAGCGCCGCGCCCCCGAGTCGGTCGAGTCGGCATTCAACTGGGCGCACGACAGCCTCGAACGGACGAACCCCAACCGCGTTCCTTCGATGAGCGACGGCGTCGACGGCGACCTCGTCCTGGGCGATATGCCCGGCGCGATCAACACCTCCGCCGCGCCACCGCCCCGCCAAAACGCGAGCTACGAGGCTCAGCCGTACAACGGCGGGAGTCAGTACGCGGACGATCCGTCCACGGAGCAGGGATCCGGGAGTTCGGACGGCGAGTCGAACGGCGGGTATCGCACGGTCGAGGTCTGCGGACGCGCGAGCTTCCGCTGCTCGCAATCGCCCTAAGGGGCGCCTACAGGAAGGCCCAGAGCAGCGCCGCCACGATCAGAGCGGCGAAGGCGATCACGAAGATCAGGTCGCCTCGGCGCGTCATACGGCGGCGCCGGACGCGGCGGTACGGGTCGAATCCCACGGCTCGGAGTCTATTGCCTCAGACGCTGGACGCTGTCCGTGCCACGGTGTAGGGTTCAGCGAGTTACACCATTGAGATTCATCCGGCGGCCGGGTCGGGCCCCCCTTCCCCTCCGACCCGGCCGCTGCACTTACGCACGCGAGAGTGCAGAACGCGGACAGGGTTCGTGCAGGTCAGAGCCCCAAGAGGGTTGCGCCCTAGGCGCAGTCGAGGCAGAGCATCTTCCGGCGATCCTTGAGCTGCGAGCGGTGCTTCACGAGGAAGCAGCGCCGGCAGGTGAACTCGTCCGGCTGCTCCGGCACGACCTTGACCGTGAGCGATTCGGCGCCTCGGCCCTCACGCTCCTCCATCGCTTCGAGGAGCGCTTCCTCGTCATCGGATTCCTCACCGCGCCCGGACGCTTTGCGCTCACGGCGCTGCAGGAACTCCTCGAGCGAGGTCTCGACCGCGCCTTCTTCTGATGTCTGGTCTGCGTCGTCGTCTTTAGCCATCGCTATCCCTCTGGGCGGCGACACGGTAACACAGCGGGTCAAGCCTTATTCCGCACCTACGCGTAGCCATCACGCCGTTTCGATCTGCAGGACGGACCCCCGCCGCTCATCCTTGGTCACCCGGATCTGGGTCGCGAAGGCGTCCTTGAGGTCGTCCAGGTGCGTGATCACGAGGATCTTGCGGAACTCTCGCTGGGCGAGCTGGATGGCGGCGATCAGTCTCTCGCGGCCCTCGGGGTCCTGGGTGCCGAATCCCTCGTCGATCACGAGGGTCTCGAGGCGGGCCCCCGCGCGGCGGACGAGAAGCTTCGACATCGCGAGCCGGACGGCGAAGGCGATGCGGAAGGCCTCCCCGCCGGAGAACATCGCGAAGTCCCGAGGCTCGCCTCCCGCGTGGTGGACGCGGACATCGAAGGTGTCGCGCTCCTTCCCGGCCTTCGTTGGACGCTTCAGGTCGAACTGGAGGTACATCTCGTAGTTCGAGAGCTCGCCGAGGAGGTCGTTGGCCTCTTCGGTCAGGTCCGGGAGCACGTTGTCCATCACGAGGGCGGGGATCCCGCCGCGTCCGAACGCTTGCACGAGTCGGGAATACCGCCGCGCCTCCGTAGCCGCCGCGAGTTCGGCTTCACGCGCGGAAGCGAGTTCGTCGGCCGTTCGCTCCGCCATCGCGAGACGTTCTTCGAGACGCGCGATGTCGACGGCCGACGCTTGCAGCTCCGCGGCGCGTACCTTGACCACCCGTTCGGCTTCGCGTACGGCTTCGTCCGCTTTCGGCAGACCTTCGAGCTCTTTGCGCAGCGCGGCGAGTGCTTCCTCGTGTTCGCCGATCCGCGCGCGGTGTTCGGCCGCGACGGACTCGGCCTCTTCGATCTCCCGCTCGAGCGCCGGACGCCGCTCCGCTGCTTGCGCGATCCGCAACCACATCTCGTCGGCCGGACGAAGCTCTTCGATCCTCCGTGTGACGTCGGCGTGCATGTCCGCGTCGTACAGGGCGCACCGCTCGGAAGCGACCTTCGTGAGTTCGCGTTCGAGCTCCGGGGCGACGATCCCCTCCGTGATGCGCCGCGCGTCGCGGTCGATGTCGGACTGCAGACGATCGGCATCGCCGACGACGATCGGGAGTCGTTCGAGTCGTGCCCGCAAGGTCTCGATCAGCGTGACGCACCGCTCACGCTCCGCGTCGGCTTTCGTCAGGCGCGATACGTCCTCCATGCAGCGCCTGGCTTCCTTGCGTGCGACATCGTGTTGCCCGCTGAGATCCGTCCGCTCTTTCGTGAGCGCCTTCTGATCGGCGCGGAGGCGAGCGGCCGCTTGCTTGCGATGTGTCGCGTCGAGTGCGCTGCCGCACACCGGACACTCCCCTTCTCCGCGGGCCAGCACACGCGCGTGCTCTTCGAGTTCCGCGGCGCGCGACTCGAGGGCACGGATCGCTTCGGCGATGCGCGCTTCGTCCGCCCGGGCTTCTTCGACGCCGCGACGGGCGTCGGCAAGGGCGGCCGGAACACCCGCGACGTCGGTGAGCGAGGCCTCCGCGCGCTCGAAGTCCTTCTCGGCGCGTTCGAGTTGCGTTCGTTCCTTCACAAGTGCCGACAGTTCCCGCCGGCCGTCTTCGATCCTTCGCACCGCGGCGTCGTGTTCCGATCTGATCTGGGCACGGAGCTCGGCCTCCCGTTC
This sequence comes from Actinomycetes bacterium, assembly GCA_025934435.1. Classification (GTDB taxonomy): domain Bacteria; phylum Actinomycetota; class JAICYB01; order JAICYB01; family JAICYB01; genus JAICYB01. The sequence goes on from JAICYB010000046.1 coordinate 16,530, forward strand.
GCGCAACTTCGCTGCTTCGCGCTCTTTCGTGCGGAGAGCTTCGTCCTGTTCGCGGAGCTCATCGAGCGCTTCTCGTGCTTCGCGGACCTCGTCGACATGCGCGAGTAACTCGTCCAGTGAGCCGAGTTCCTTCTGCTTCGTCGAACCGAGTTGCTCTGCTCGTGCGACGGTTGCTCCGAGGTTCGCGATCAGCTTCGTTTCGCCTTCGGCGCGCGCTTGCACCGCGCCCAGAGCGTTCGCGACGTCCCGAGCGGCCGTGGCTGCGACTTCGGCTTCGTCCGCGCGTTCGCGAAGCACGGCGGCCTCGTTGGTCGCTGTTTCGAGCTCGGTGCGGATGACGCCGGCGTCCTCACCGGTTGCGGTCAGACGATCGATGCGGTCGGCGGATTCGATCCGGCGGCGCTCGGCGTCGCGGCCGCGGCTGCGAGCGGCGTCCTCGAGTCGTTCGTAGATGCCGAGATCGAGGAGGCTCGCGAAGACCTCCTTGCGTTGCTCCGCCTTCATGCGGGCGAGGAAATCCTCGGCGCGGCCTTGGACGAAGAACGCCGACGCGGTGAAGGTGTCGTAGTCCATCCGCAGCGTCGACGCGATCCGCGCCTCGGTGTCGCGGATCGTCTCGCCGGCGATATTCGTCCACTCCTCGCCGTCGCGGATCTCGAACCGCACGCTGGGGGCCCGCTTGTGCGAACGTTGCCGGATGATGCGGTACGTCGCGTCTCCGAGCCCGAAGGTGAATTCGACCATCGCCTCCCCGGCGCCGTCCCTGATCAAGCGATCCTGGTTCTGACCGTTCTCGCACCCGCGGGCCGCTCCGAACAGCGCCCACGAGATCGCGTCGAGGAACGCCGACTTCCCCACACCGTTGTCGCCCGTGAGACAGGCGACGTCGAACGTCGTGAAGTCGACGGGGTCGGGATCTCCGTAGGACAGGAAGTCCTTGAGGACGAGGCGGACCGGGATCATTCCGAGACCTCGGCGATGAGATCGCGTCCGAGCTTCAGGAGCGCGTTCCGGTCCTCCGTCCAGTCCTCACGGCCGTCGAGGTAGTGCTCCAGGGCTTCGAGCTCCGACATCCGGTGCGCGAATCGCGGATCGCGACGTTCCGTATGGTCGGGCGAATCGAGTGACACGCGTACGTCGTATGCGTCGGCGAGAAGGTCCCGCACCGCGTTGATCGGGACGCGGGCGCGATCGCTTCGCTCGAGGCTCGCGACGACGTGGACGAAGGCGTCCGACGTCGATCGTTCCGCCCGGAGCAGTTCGAGGCGTCGCGTGAGGTCGGCGAGCGGATCCACATGATCAAGCTCGGGCGTACGCACGGTGACGAATTCGCGGGCGTGGACGCAGCGGAACTCCGGTTCACCGGCGAGCTCGGAGCCGGCGAGATCGAACCGGTAGAAACCCTTCGGCGCGGACGTCTTCGCGTCGATGCGTCCGTCGTGCGAGATCGTCACCCGAGAGCCTTCGCCGTAGTCGACGCGTTCGAGCGAACCGGAGTACGCGACGAATGGATCGTGCGCGAGCACCTGGCTCTCGTGGATATGACCGAGGGCGTAGTACGAGAACGGCTGACCGGACGTGAGCGTCGACAGCGACACCTCGACGTCGGAGTAATCGAACATCTTCTGTCCGCCTTCGATCTTCGCCTGCGTGACGTGGCAGTGACCGACGAACACCGACGGAAGATCTCGATCAACGGCTTCGCCGAGCGCTTTGACGCGGCGTTCGAGCTCACCCTCGATCAGTTCCGTGAGGTCGCCGTCAACCTCTCCGAGCCGCGCGAGGACCTGCTGCTTCGAGAAGTGCGGGAGCGTCGCGACCTGGACGGGTCCCGCGCCGGTCGACACGACGTGGACGGCAGAACGCTCCGCCGTCACCACGCCGTCGACCTCGAGCGCGTCGTAGATCGAGAACGGGTGCTTGTGGTTCTTCATCTTCGGCAGATCGTGGTTGCCGACGAGCAGAACGACGGACGCGCCCGCCCTCGCCATCCGCCGGACCCGTTCGGCGAACAGCGCTTGCAGCGTGGGGCTCGGATGCTGATTCTTGAACGCGTCCCCGGCGAACAGCACGAGATCGACGCCGTCGGCCTCGACGGCCTCGCACACCTCGTCGAGGCGCGCGCAGACGTCGACGACGCGCTGGTTCAGGCCCGTCGTGGGGTCGGTTCGTCCGCCGGACTCCACACCCAGGTGGAGGTCCGCGAAATGCAGTAGCCGCAGCAACCCGTCTGCCACGGATGGAGGCTACGGACCGCGGGTGACAAACTAGGTGGATGGACGCCGCGCAGCTCCTCGAACGGGCCAAGGACGTCCTCAGCATCAAGCGCGTCTTCGGCGAGCCGATCGAGCACGACGGAGTCCTGATGGTGCCCGTGGCCATCGTGCTCGGAGGCGGAGGCGGCGGCATGGGCACCGGCCCCGACGCGCAGGAAGGCGGCGGGGGCGGGTTCGCGCTCGTCGCCCGGCCCGTCGGCGTCTACGTGATCAAGAACGGGAACGTCTCTTTCGAGCCGACGATCGACGTCAGTTCGATCGTCTTTCTGGGGTTGATCCTCTTCAGGACCCTGCTGCGACGGCGCTCGAAGCGCAAGCATCGCTAGTTCTACGTATCCCGTCCGAACTAGTCCTCCGTGCAGACACGTAGGAAGACGCGTGTTGCGCACGAATCGACGACGAACGACCGCGAGCCGACTCCTCTCATGTAGGGGGCAATGCGGATTGCCGGGACCGAGAGGTCCCCCAACGGACGAGTGATCGCCCGGACGGCCCTCCCAAGAGCCGGAGGGGGCTTCCATGCAGTCGAACGCTTGCCGTCGCACGTTCCAGGACCGGATCTTCACCGCGCATGTTGCAGCCGTCACGGCTGTCGTCCTCATCCTCTCGGGGCTCGGCGCCTTCCTCGCCTCGGCCGGAACCGCCAAGACACAGCCCACGGTTCACTTGAACGTCGCGGCGCCCGTCGTACCGACCGTCGTTGCCACACCCGCTCCGAAGCCTCGTCCGGCCGCTCCGAAGCCGGTCGCCGCCGTCGCGGCGCCGCATGCGGTCGTTCACGTCCAGCCGGCGGCCGTGCGAACGGTCCCCGTCCACTACTCCCCTCCCGTCGCCACGGGATCGGAGACGAAGACCGCGCTCATCATCGGCGTCGGTGATCCCGTCGGCGCGCAAGCGCTCCCGGGTGCCGATGCCGACGCTCGCAACGAGCAGGCGGCGCTCCTCAAGGACGGCTTTCCCGCCGGGAACATCCAGATGCTCATCGACTCGCAAGCGACGCGTTCGAACATCCTCGCCGGCCTGCACTCGTTGATCAGCCGTACCGCGCGGAACGGCACCGCCGTCTTCGCCGTCTCGACGCACTCGAGCAACACATCGTTCCGCACCTACGAAGGCAACCGCATCCAGCGCGATGAGGTTGCGAGCCTTCTCGGACAGGTGCCCGGACGCTTGCTCGCGATCTTCGCGGTCTGCTTCGCGGATTCCTACAACATCCCGGGCGTCACGGGTCCGAATCACGTGGCGGTGTTCTCGTCCGCCGGTGGCGAGGAGACGTGGGAGAACTCGGCGGGCTCCGACTTCATCCGGGCCTTCGTCCTCGAAGCGATGCTCGACCACAAGGCCGCGAATAGCTCGGTCGAAGCCGCCTTCACCTACGCCGATCACGAGATGCTCGCGAACGGCTCAGGTCACCCCTCGATCAACGACCAGGTCCCCGGGAACTTCATCCTCTAGCCATCACTTCGAACTAGTACGGGTTATCGGGTCCGTTCGAAGGCCGACCCTTCCTCATCAGCGGAGGGATTCGGATGAGGCGACCTAGCACGCTCGTCGGCAGTGCGCTATTCGTTGTGCTTGCGGCCACGCTTGTCTTCCACGCGGTTCCGGCGCAGAAGACGAAGCTTGCGGCTCCGGAGACGACGTCGCACGCAACCGTCACGGTCAGCGACGCACCGCCGACGGCGAAGCCGGCGTCCGAGCCGAAAGCCAAAGCGGTCGTCCACTACTACTCGCATCACACTTCGTCACACGTCGTCCCGGTCTCGTATGTCGCGGGTGGCATCGAGGATCGGACGGCGCTGATCGTCGGCATCGCTCACGCCGCCGGGAACACCGTGATCGAGGGTGCCGACACCGACGCACAAAACATGCGAAGCGCCCTCATCAAGTACGGCTTCCCGCCCGAGAACATCCAGACGTTGCTCGAAAGCCAAGCGACGCGGGGAAATGTTCTCGCCGCGCTTCACTCCCTCGCTTCGCGCACGTCGTCGAACGGCATCGCCGTCTTCTCTATCGCCACGCACTCGAGCCCGGATTCCTTCCGCACCTACGAAGGCGATCGCATCAGCAAGTACGAAGTTGCAAACGCCATCGGCTCGATCCGCGGACGTGTCTGGTCGATGTTCGCGATGTGCGACGCCGGTGCGTACGCCGTCCCCGGGACAACCGGGCCGGGACGCGTCGCGACATTCTCGTCCGCCTCGAACGAATTGACGTGGGAATCCGGTTCGGCGGGATCCGATCTCGTCCGCCTGATGGTCCACGACGGCATGATCGACGGGAAAGCGCCGCGCTCCGTCGAGTCGGCCTTCGCGTACGCCAAGACGATCATGAACGCCGAGGGTCACACGCCACAGATCAGCGACGGCGTGCCCGGCGACCTCGTGCTCGGGGCCTACCGCGCGCCGGCCCCCGTGGTAGCCGCGCCCGTGCAGCAGCCGACGCAGCCGGTGAGTGCTCCCGTGACGACTCCGCCACCGGCGCCGACACCGCAGCCGTCGAACGGCGGGCTCGGCGATCTGCTGAGCGGCCTCTTCGGCGGCCGCTCCCGGGGCTGAGCCTCAGCGGTCCCAGAGATCGATCTCGCGCTTGCGCTCCCCCGCCGCACGGCGTGTCGCCTTCGCGAAGTCGTAGTAGTCGCGGACCTCGACGACGATCGGCATCGGGAGCGCGTAACCGCCGAGCAGCACCTGCTTCTTGGCCTCGAGATTGTTGAGCAACACGCGCAGTGCCTTGGCGTCCGGCACGCCTTCGAGAACGGATCCCTGGTCGCGTTCGTCGTCCAGCGCGCCGATCACACGGGTCCCGAGCTGCGAGCGGATCTCTTCGTCGATGCCGGACGGCCGCTGGTCCACGACGAGCAACGTGACGTTGTACTTCCGCATCTCTCGGGCGATCGTGCCGAAGATCGTTTGATGCGCAGCTTCCGGCGATAAGAACTTATGCGCTTCCTCGAGCGTGATCACGAGCTGCGGCGGATGACCGATCCGCCCGTCGGCTGAGGCCTTCTCCTTCTCCTCGCGCCAGCGCTCGTGGATACGACGGGTCACGATGCTCGACACGAGCATGTACGACAGGAAGTCGGTCTTTCCACCGAACTCGATGACGACGTGACGGCGTTCGAGGAGCGCTTTCACCATCCGGTCGGCCGAATGGTCCGTCACCGACTCCTTGACGAACGGGAGTTTCACGACTTTCTTGAGGTTGCGTGCGAGCCCCTTCACCGACTGCTCGTGCACGGCATGGAATCCTTCGAGGACCTCGGTGAGGGTGCCGGCGTCCTGGTGGGACATCAGCGTCTGGAGCCAACTCGGGCCCCAGACCTCGGAGAGTGTGTCCATGTCGCGCACCTGCGCGTCGCTCAGGTTCAACTCGCTGCGCAGCAGGACGAGATCGTCCACCTCGATGTCGGACAGCGCGATCTGCACTTCGTAGTCGGGTGTCACACTCCGCCGTCGGGACGAAGCCGGATCGACGGAGAAGATCAGCACCTTCTGCCCGAAGATCTCTTTGAGCGCCGGCGCCTTCTTCTTCGTCTCTTCGTCCTCGGACCACATGCCGTACTCGTTGTGCATGTCGAAGACGAGCACCGACGCCAGGTCGGCCTTGATCACGCCGGCGAGCAGCATGCGCGTCAGGAACGACTTGCCGGTGCCTGTCTTGCCGAACACCGCGTTCGAGCGCTCGACGAAACGCTCCAGGTCGATGCACACATCCGATGTCATCTCGAGCGGCTTGCCGATCGCCAGCGACGTGAGGCCTTCGGCGCCGAACACCGTCGCCACGTCGGCATCCGACGCTTCACGGACCGTGGCGAAGTGAGGCGGGATCGTCTTGACCGGACGCACGCCGTCCTCGCCGTGCGCGATGAGCAGCTTCGGGCGGAGATCGATCGTCGCGTAGGTGTTCGTCCCTCGAAGGACCTCTTGGACGAATCCGTCGTCGGGCGGCCGCAGCAGGACGTCCTCGTTGGTGTTCGCGAGTTTCACGTTGTGCACCGCGGAGAAGAACCGGTTCCGCGCGCCGTCGACGACGACGAAGCGGCCGACCCGCACGTCTTCCACCGTCACGTCGTCGTCGAGCCTCGCCTCGATGCCTTCGAGGAGCGAGCCCTTGATCACCCGGCCGAGTGAGCGGCCGGTCAGATCGGCGGTCAGTGCGTCGAAGGCTTCCCTCGTGCGGCTCATCGGTGGGCTCGCTCCGGCACTCGGATCCGGCGGATGATCGAGCTCGCCAGCTCGTAGTCCTGACGGAAAAGATCGGCGACCTCACGTCCGGCGCGAACCAGATACGCACGTTGATCGCCGTGGTGCGCCGCTGCGCTCCGTATCGCGGCGGCGACGAGCTCCGCCACGATCAGCACGCCGCTCGCGCCGAGCGTGCGGATGAAGCTCAGGTCTTGCGTCAGCTCGACGATCTCCTCGGTCGTGCAAGGTTCGACGAAGTCGTGGACGCGTGGCGGCACCGGAGGCAGGTAGGCGCAGAGGGCTCCGTCCGACTCCGCGAAGGCAACGCAGAACGCTTCGAACTCCGTCGTCAGCAGCTCGAGGATCTGCGGCTGCTCGCGACGGAGCTCGTCCCACGTGCGACCGAGCGGGATCGCGCGGCGGGACGGGTCGATCGAAACGTGCTCGACGTGCGCGACGACACCGAAGGTGGTGCGTGATCCGTCCGACGTCTTGATGAACGAGCCGAACGCCGGACCTTCGAAGGTCTGCGGCGCGACGGCTCGCAACTTCGTGGTCGAGGCTTCCACGATCTCTCCGAGCCTCGTCATAGGACCCCCATCCGCTTCCGCGCCAGCTTCGCGCTCGGACGCGACACGCCGTTGCGCCTCGCGAGCTCCAGGAACGACCGCCGGTCGGCGGCACGCACAACGGCTTGTTCGTGCGCTTCGGCGAGTGCGACGGGATACCCCATGCCTTTGTCGCACTGGTCGAACACCGCGCCGACGAGCCGTTCGAGCGCGGAGGATGTCGTCCATGCCGGGAATTCGAGACGCGAGATCTCCGACCCGACGTTCAGGTAGACGAAGTCGATCGGTGCGTCGTAGGCGCGCGACACCTTCGCGTGCGAGCGGAAGCGCGCCGACCGTTGACCCGGTGCGAGCAGCGAACGGAAAAGCGATGCGTCGGTGACCGGGTTCGCTTCTTCGCACGGCTTGCTCGGAACGGGAAGCAGCGACGCACCGGCGATCTCGAGCTGCGCATGCCAGGCCTTCTTCCCGCTGTCGTACGGGCAGCGGTCGCAGTCGACGGGGTCTTCGGTGCACAACACGACCTTGAGCATCGAGACGACGTCGTTCGTGCGCGGCGCCGACAGGTAACTGCCCACGAGCGCGCCGACGGTCAGTGCTTCCCCGAGGAACTCGTTCAATGCGGCGAACGTCGCCACCTTCACGTCGCTTTCGTGCAGGCCGCGGAGGCGATCGGGGTCGGGCTCGAGCCACCAGAGCAGGAGGGTTCCGTCCATCAGGGCGACGGTGTCCGCGCTGATCGCATCTTTCAGTGCGTTGCATTCGCCGGCGAAGCGGCGCGCGCCGACAACCCGTCCGTCGGCTTCCTGGCGGGACCCGCCGACGAGCGGGTACACCTCGTCGGGCGACCACGAAACGGACGGTGTCGACGTCAGACGCGCGGTTCCTTCGATATACGAGATCTCGACGAGACCGACGTTGACCAGGAAGCATGGGACGTGGTCGTGGCGGTCGGGAAGGATCTGCGACCCGTCGGAGGCGAGGACCCGGTAGTCCGAAACCGGCGTCACGTCGTAGGCGTGCAGCTCCTCGAGAGGCTCGGCAACGAGCCAGCTCGTCTTCGCGGCCGCGACCCGGTCGCGGAGCGCAGGACCCATCGTCGCCGCGCGCTCCCACGCCACGAGGGCCTGGGCGAGGCGGGGCGCCGTCTCTTGGGAGAGCGCCGCGAGGCCCACCCCCATCTTCTTCACCTGAGCGGCCACACTTGCGAGGTCGAGCACGCGGGCATCATAGGGACCGGTACTGACAGCCCCCCGCCTGACCTGCACATATGGATCGTCCAACCGACCTGCGCCGTCTCGCCGCCGAGGAGTTCGATCTCCTCGTGATCGGCGGTGGCATCACCGGCGCCGGCGTCGCGTGGGACGGCGTGCTGCGCGGCCTCTCCGTCGCTCTCGTCGAGCGCGCGGACTTCGCCGCGGGAACCTCGTCGCGGTCCTCGAAGCTCATCCACGGCGGTCTCCGCTACCTGCAGCGTCTGCACCTCGGACAGGTCCGCCAGGGTCTTCGCGAGCGCCGCGTCCTCGAGCTCGTCGTCCCGCAGCTCGTTCAGCGGACGCCGTTCCTCTTCCCGCGCTTCGGCGGACGCCATCCCCTCGTCCGGGCGGGACTCATGCTCTACGACATCCTCGCCGCGGGAACCGGCTACCCGCACCATCACGTCCTGCCGCCGGATGTCGTCGCCGAGGAGTCACCCGCGCTCCGCGAAACGAACGGCGCGTTCGAGTATTTCGATGCCCGCACGGACGACGCGCGCCTCGTGTGGACGATCGTCCGCTCCGCCTCGGAGAAAGGCGCGGCCGTCGCGAATCACGCCGAAGTGACCGCGATCGACGGCCGTCGCGTGACGGTGCGCGCGGACGACGACACTTTCGTCGTTCGAGCGAGATCGATCGTGAACGCGACGGGTGTGTGGGTCGATGCGATCCGGACGCTCGATCAGCCCGGTGTCGCTCGCGACGTCCGTCCGTCGAAGGGGATCCACGTCGTGGTGCCGGCGTCGCGCGTGCCGACATCGTCCGCCCTCATCTTGCCGACGCCCGACGGACGCTTCCTCTTCGTGATCCCGTGGGAGGACTCAACCGTTCTGATCGGCACGACGGACGACGACTACGACGGTCCGCTCGATGATCCGCGTGCCGAGGAACGCGAGATCTCGTGGGTGCTCGACGTCGTGAACGACGCACTCCAGTCGCCGCTCTCGATGGACGATGTCGTCTCGTCCTTCGCCGGGCTCCGTCCGCTCGTCGCACACGGCGGACTGACGAAGAATCTTTCACGCAAACCGCTGATCGAAGTCTCGTCGTCTGGGATGATCACCGCGACGGGCGGGAAGCTCACGGCGTGGCGTCCGATGGCCGCGGCGGCCGTCGACCGCGTACTCGAGGTCGCGGGTCGAAAAGCGCCTTCGAAGACGGACGAGACACGGCTTGCCGGTGCCGCGTCGTTCGAGGGGGTCGTCCCCGCGCTCGAAGTCGTCCTCGACGATCTCCGGCTCGACCGTTCACACGCACCGCGCCTCTATCACCGTTACGGATCACACGCGGCGCAGGTGCTACGTCTCGTCGGTGACGACAAGACGTTCGGCGAACGGTTGCACGCGGAGCTCCCCTACCTTCGCGCGGAAGCGGAGTATGCGATCCGGGCAGAACGCGCGCGCACCGTCGACGACGTGCTGGCGCGCCGACTCCGCGCGACACTCACGTCGCGCGATGGAGCTTCGTCCGCCGCGGACTGGGTTCGCGGGAGGCTCATCCTGTCGGGTTGATCGCTGCTAGAGGTGTTGCGCCAGGAACTTCTCGGCCGCCGCCCAGAACTTCAGGCGGTTCTCCGGTTTCGCGAACCCGTGGCCTTCGTCGGGGAAGAGCATGTACTCGTGCGGGATGCCTTTCTCCTTCATCGCCGCGACGATCTGCTCCGACTCGGCCTGCTTCACGCGCGGGTCATTCGCTCCTTGGGCGATCAGCATCGGGATCTTGATGTTGTCGACCTTCGAGAGCGGCGAGCGCGACCAGAGGAAGTCCTTGTCCGTCGCGGGGTCCCCGAGCCGCCGGTGGAATC
>JAICYB010000127.1 GCA_025934435.1 Actinomycetes bacterium
GGCGACGTGCCGCTGAACGTCGAGATGAAGCTCGAGGTGTGGGACTCGCCGAACTCGGCAGGCATCGTCATCGACGCCGTCCGGCTGGCGAAGCTGGCGCTGAACAACGGCATCGCCGGCTCGCTGGAGGGGCCGAGCTCGTACCTGATGAAGTCGCCGCCGAGGCAGATCCCGGACGACGACGCCTACGAGCTCGTCGAGGAGTTCATCGAGCGGAACCGCCGCTCGGTGACCCACCCGGCCCCGGCCGAGGTCTAGCAGCTCGTTCCGAGGGCCGCCGCAAGGCGGCCCTCCTCTTTCCTAGCATCCCCTCGTCCAGTTGAAAATCGGAAAGGGGAGAAGATGAGGAAGCTCCTGCTCGTGGCGGCGGTCGCGGCCGCGCTCGCCACCGTTGCGGCCTCCGCCTCCGGCGACCCCGGCAAGGGGCCCAAGGCAGGCGGCCACGCGTTCGAGCACGTGTTCGTGATCATGCTCGAGAACCACTCGCAGTCGAGCGTGATCGGCGACCCGAACGCGCCGTTCATCACGTCGCTCGCGCACAAGTACGCGATGGCGGCGAACTACTACGGGGTCACGCACCCGAGTGAGCCCAACTACATCGCGTCGATCTCGGGATCGAACTGGGGCGTCAACGACGATCAGCCGACGAACAGGTTCGACCACCTGAACATCGTCGACCTGCTCGAGTCGAACCACCTGACGTGGGCGGCCTACATGGAGTCGATGCCGTCCGCCGGCTTCACCGGCGACCAGGCACCGGACGTGAAGACTGCGCTCTACGTCAGCAAGCACAACCCGTTCGTCCTGTTCGAGGACATCCGGAACAACCCGGCGCGGCTCCAGCACATCAAGCCGTACTCGCAGTTCGCGTCCGACATGAAGTCGGGCAAGCTGCCGAACTACGTGTGGATCTCGCCGAACCAGTGCCACGACATGCACGGCGGCGTGAACGCACAGGTCGCGCCGGACGGGAGCGACGGCACGCCGTGCCCGTACGGCTCCACGAAGGACGACGCGAACGACGCGGCGCTCAAGCAGAAGGCCGACGACTTCGTCAGGGGCGCGGTACAGACGATCACGTCGACCCACGAGTGGAAGACCGGGCGCACCGCGATCTTCATCGCCACCGACGAGAACGACTTCACCGGCGACAAGGCGACCGACGGCTGGGAGTCAACGGAGGGCTGCTGCGACTCGCCGTACCTGCCCCCCCACTACGTGTTCCTCGGCTCGAGCGGGGCCCCCGACGGCAACACGTGGGCCGGCGGCGTCTACGGCGGCGGGAAGATCCCGGCGATCGTGATGACCGCCAAAGGCAAGCCGGGCTTCGTGAGCCAGACGCCCTACAACCACTACTCGATGCTCTCGACGATCCTCTGGAACTGGGGCCTGCCCCCGCTCGCGAACACGGCCGACACCCCGAACGTGAAGCCGATGACGGACTTCTTCACGAAGGGGAAGCACTCCGAGTCGCACGACGGCGACGACGAGCACGAGCACGGCAAGCACGAGGGGAAGAGCAAGCACCACTAGCCACGAGCCAGGGGCCCGGCTCCGGTCTGGGGGGCCGGGCCCCTATCCTTCGACACGTGCGCATCTGCCTGGTGACGCCGTTCGCGTGGTCGCAGCCGCACGAGGTGAACGACCACGTGGCCGGCATCGCCGGCGCGCTTCGCCGCCGGGATCACGAGGTGACCGTCGTCGCCCCGTCGACGCGCGCCGGCGACC
>JAICYB010000039.1 GCA_025934435.1 Actinomycetes bacterium
CAAGGGCTTCTCCCGGGCGCGCGTGGACGGCGAGATGAAAGATCTCGCGGAGAAGGGAGCGCGGCTCGCGCGCTACAAGCAGCACACGATCGAGGTCGTCGTCGATCGCATCGTCCTGAAGGGAGAGATCCGTTCGCGTCTCGCCGACTCGCTCGAGACGGCGATGGGTCTCACGAACGGCGTCGTCGACGTCGAGGTGGTTCCGAAGGACGAAGCCGAACCCGGCGAACGGCATTCGTTCTCACAGAACTTCGCCTGCCTCAACTGCGGCTTGTCCTTCGAGGAGCTCGCCCCGCGTCAGTTCTCGTTCAACACGCCGTACGGCGCTTGTCCGGCATGCGCCGGTCTCGGGACGAAGCTCGAGGTCGATCCCGAGCTCGTCATTCCGGATCCGGACCTGTCGATCGACGAAGGGGCCATCTCGCCGTGGTCGGGAGCACGTCTCGAGTACTTCGATCGCATGCTCGAAGCCGTGTGCGAGCACTTCGGGATCGACTCGACGCGCGCGTGGAGGAAGCTCTCGAAGGCGCACCGCGAGATCCTGCTGTACGGCGCGGACGAAGAGCAGATCTACATCCGGTACAAGTCTCGCTACGGACGACGCCGCGCGTACTACACGTACTACGAAGGCGTGATGTCGTGGCTCCAGCGACGCTACGAAGAGACGGAATCGGAGTGGGCCCGCGAGAAGACCGAAGCCTACATGCGCGAGATCCCGTGCCCCACGTGCAAAGGCGCGCGTCTCAAACCGGAGTCGCTCGCCGTCACCGTCGGCGGTATCAATATCGCCGAGCTGACCGCGAAGTCGGTGCGCGGCGCGCTCACCTTCATCGGCGAGGTCGAGCTGTCCGAGCGGGAGACGCAGATCGCCGAACGCGTGCTCAAGGAGATCCGCGAGCGTCTGGGCTTCCTCGTCGACGTCGGTCTCGACTACCTCACCGTCGATCGAGCGGCGGCGACACTCGCCGGTGGGGAAGCGCAACGCATCCGGCTCGCGACACAGATCGGTTCCGGCCTCGTCGGCGTGCTCTACATCCTCGACGAGCCATCGATCGGTCTCCATCAACGCGACAATCAACGGCTCATCAAGACACTCATCCGTCTGCGCGACATCGGCAACACGCTGATCGTCGTCGAGCACGACGAAGACACGGTCCGGACGGCCGACTACGTGGTCGACATCGGACCGGGTGCCGGCGTGCACGGCGGCGAGATCGTCTACGCGGGCGATCTCGACGGTCTGCTCCGGCATCCGTCCTCGCTCACGGGCGACTATCTGTCCGGACGGCGCGAGATCCCCATCCCGATGGTGCGTCGTCCGACCGACGGCGGCTGGCTCACCGTCCAGGAGCCGCGTCAGCACAACCTGAAAGGCGACGACGCGAAGTTCGCGCTCGGATGCTTCAACGTCGTGACGGGTGTCTCCGGCTCGGGGAAGTCGACCCTCGTCTACGACATCTTGTTCGAAGCGTTGATGCGCACCGTCTACCACTCGAAGACGGTTCCCGGGAAACACAAGAAGATCACCGGCCTCGAGAAGCTCGACAAGGTCATCTGCATCGACCAATCGCCGATCGGCCGGACGCCGCGCTCGAACCCGGCGACGTACACGGGTGTCTTCGATCACATCCGCAAGCTCTTCGCGCAAACGCCGGAGGCGAAGATGCGCGGCTACACGCAGGGACGGTTCTCCTTCAACGTGCGCGGCGGCCGCTGTGAAGCTTGCGCCGGTGACGGAACGATCAAGATCGAGATGCACTTCCTGCCCGATGTCTACGTGCCGTGCGAGGTCTGCAAAGGCAAGCGCTACAACCGCGAGACGCTCGAGGTGCGGTGGAAGGGCAAGAACATCTCGGAAGTCCTCGACATGACGGTCGAAGAAGCGAACGACCTGTTCGAAGCGCTGCCCCCGGTGAAGCGCCACCTGCAAACGCTGGTCGACGTGGGACTCGGGTACGTCCACCTCGGGCAGCCGGCGACAACGCTGTCCGGCGGTGAAGCGCAGCGCGTGAAGCTCGCGAGTGAGCTCGCGAAGAAAGCGACGGGCAAGACGCTGTACATCCTCGACGAGCCGACGACCGGTCTCCACTTCGAAGACATCCGCAAGCTGCTCGAGGTATTGCACCGCCTCGTCGATCAGGGCAACAGCGTCGTTGTGATCGAGCACAACCTCGACGTCATCAAGACGGCCGATCACGTCGTCGACCTTGGACCCGAAGGCGGTGATGCCGGCGGTCACATCGTGGTCAGCGGGACACCGGAGGTCGTCGCGCAGTGCGAGGGCAGCTACACGGGACGTTTCCTCGCGCCGCTGCTGCAGACTCGCGCGCCGGCGAAGCCGCAACGCGCGAAGCGCCAACGGGTAGCGTCCTAGTCATGGACGTCAGGCCGATCACGCGCGACGAGTTCCCGGTCGCCATCGGTGTGTTCAACCGCGCTATGGGCTTCCCGCCGGCGAGCGAGTCGTATCTCGAGACGTGGACGCCCGCCTTCCATCCAGAACGATCGCTGTGCGCGTTCGAGGGAGAACAGCTCGTCGGCAACGTCTATTCGTATCTGTTCGAGCTCACGCTTCCGGGCAACACGCAGCTCGATGTCGCCGGAGTCACCGCGGTCGGCGTGCTTCCGACGCATAAGCGGCGCGGCATCATCACCGAACTCAAGACGCGCCAGCTCCGGGATGCGAAACAGCGCGGTGAAGCGGCGGCGATCCTGATCGCTTCCGAGTCCGTGATCTACGGACGTTTCGGCTACGGCGTTTCGTCCTACGTCGTCGACGTCGAACTCGAGACGCGCTTCGGTGCGTATCGGTCCGGTGTTGCCGATCCCGGCGGCCGTGTCGTGTTCGTCGACGAAGCAGCAGCCGACAAGATCTTCCCGGACGTGCACGATCGATGGCGCAAGCAGCAGCCCGGTGCGATCCCGCGCACCGACGAGTGGTGGCAGGGCGTACGGAACGACCGGAAGCCGGGTGCGCACGCGCACGTCGTCTACGAGTCGGACGACGGCGAGGTCGAGGGGTATCTCCGATACGAGGTGCGTCCGAAGTGGGACGCCGGCCTCGCGTCACACTCGGTCGCCGAACACGATTTCGTGACCATGACGCCGCGCGCGCGACAAGCGCTGTGGCGACACGTCCTCGACGTCGACCTCGTGCGCGCCGTGCACATGGGCGGTCAGCCGGTGGACGACCCGATCCGTTGGTGGCTCGCGAACCCGCGTGCGATGAAGGTGACGAGGTACGGCGATTTCTTCTGGACGCGCATCCTCGACGTGACACGTTGCATCGAGGCGCGCCGGTACAGCTTCGACACCGAGCTCGTCATCGAGATCGACGACGCGATCTTCCCCGAGAACAGCGGACGTTACGCGGTCGCCATCGACGGCGGGAGCGCGTCGTGCTCGCGCACCGACAAGGCGGCCGACCTCTCGATGCCGGTCGCGTCGCTCGGATCCCTGTTCCTCGGCGGCGTCACCGCGTCGAACCTCGCGCGCGGTGGACAGATCCGCGAGCTTTCGGACGGAGCACTCGCGCGCTGCGACGCCGCGTTCTCGAGCAACGTCCAGCCGTGGAGCGCTACCTGGTTCTAGTTGTGATCGCGGACGCGGGGATCCACTCCTCGGCCCACGCCGCGAGTGACTGCACGACCGGGATCAGGGCGACGCCCATCTCGGTCAGCTCGTAGTCGATCTTCACCGGTCGGCAGGCCGTCACGTTGCGCCGCACGATGCCCTCGTCCTCGAGCTCCCTCAGCCGCTCGGACAGCAAACGATCCGACAGGCCGGGGATTGTCGCCGCGATCTCGCTGAAGTGGGTGCGGCCCGCCATCAGTGCGCGCAGGACGCCGCCCGTCCAGCGCCGGCCGATGATCTCGACGGCCCGGGAGTACCGGGGGCAGAAGGGGGAGAGATCCTCTTTCATCTCCATGGAATAATAACCCATCGTGAGGGGCTAACTATTCATAAGTCATATCGAGGAGGCATTCGATGGCCACAGGTTTGCTGGTTCTGCGAGTGGTTTTCGGCGGGCTGTTCGCGGCCCACGGCGCCCAGAAGCTGTTCGGCTGGTTCGGCGGGTACGGCCTCGAGGGGACGGGCGGGTTCTTCGAGTCGCTCGGCTACCGTCCCGGTCGTACCTTCGCGGCGGTGGCGGGTCTTTCCGAAGTCGGAGGTGGTCTGCTGCTCGCCGCCGGTCTGTTCACCCCGCTCGCGGCCGCGGCGATCATCGGCGTGATGATCAACGCGATCTTCACCGCGAAGCGGAAGGCCGGTCTGTTCGGCGGCTATGAGATCGATCTGCTCTACGCGGCAGCCGCCGCGGCGATCGCCTTCACGGGCGCCGGTGCGTACTCGCTCGACCGTGCCTTCGGCTGGACGCTTGCCGGCTGGCAGTACGGCGTCGGCGCCGTCGCCCTCGCCGTCGTGACGGGCGCGCTCACGCTGGTGTCGCGTCGTCCCGCTCCGGTGGCGCAGGCCGCGCCCGAAGCGCAAGCGGCGTAACGAATCCTGGCTGGAGAAGAAGGGGGCTTCGGCCCCCTTCTTCGTGTTAGGACGACTCGCTCGTGCCCTGTTCGCGTTGTCGTAATTCGCGCGCGCGACGTTCCATCTCTTCCTCGTGCCGCTTGAGCTCCTGCTCGCGCTCCGCGTTGTAGCGACGGATCGCTTCGTCCCGCTTGCGTTGGTAATCGTCATCGCGGATCGGCGGCGCCGCTGCGGGAGCCGCGGGCGCGACGGGCGGCGGCGCGTCGCGCCTGATCGCCGAGCGGATGTCGAATCGCGACGGGTGGTCACTGTGCCGCGGCCGTCCGAGCAAGAGCCACGCGAGACCGCCGACGAAGTTCAGGAAGATGACGATGAGCAGCCAGATGATCTTCGGCAGATTCTCCGTGTTTCCGTCGGGCGTGCGTATGACGTCGAAGATGCAGTAGGCCCAGAACGCGAGCAGCAGGAAACCGAAGAGATCGAACTCTGGCACGGGGAGAGTCTACGCTCGCTCCGCGAGAGCGACCCCGAAATCGCCGGCTGCGTCCGTCCACCATGCGGCGCGCGCGAGCCCGGACGCGTCGAGATCGGCAACGATGCGGTCGGGCGTGAACTTGGCGCTGATCTCCGTCCGCATCTGCTCGCCGGCGTCGAAATGCACGCGGAGGCCGAGCTCCGGCACTTGCGCGTCCTGATCGGCCGTGGACCGGAGACGCATCTCGATCCATTCCTCGGACGGATCCCACACCGCGACGTGCTCGAAGCGCTCGGGAACGAGATCGGCTCCGAGCTCCCGGTTCAGGACGCGCAGGACGTTGCGGTTGAACTCCGCCGTCACTCCTCGCGCGTCGTTGTATGCGGCTTCGAGACGAGCGACATCCTTCACGAGGTCGAAACCGATCAGCAGGACGTCCCCCTCGTGCATGTTCGTCGCCAGCGACGCCAGGAACGCTCGCCGCGGATCGGGGGCGAAGTTGCCGATCGTTCCTCCGAGGAACGCGATCAGACGGCGCTCCGAGTTGGGGAGCGCCGGGATGTGGCGTTCGAAGTCGCCGACGACGGCGTGCACCTCGAGGTGTGAGTACTCGTCGTTGATCTCGCCCGCGGCTTGCCGCAGGATCGACTCGCTCACGTCGAAGGGAGCGAAGCGGCGAAGGCAGTCGCGCCGGCAGAGCGCGTCGAGGAGGATGCGTGTCTTCTCCGATGTACCGGACCCGAGCTCGACGAGCGTGTGAGCGTCGGTGAGCCGCGCGATGTCATCGGCGTGGGCGACGAGGATCTCGCGTTCGCGACGAGTGGGGTAGTACTCCGGAAGTCGCGTGATCTCATCGAAGAGAAGGGAGCCGCGTTCGTCGTAGAAGTACTTCGGCGGGAGTTCCTTCGGTGTCGACGTCAGGCCGCGACGAGCGTCGTCGCGCAGCGCGCGCGAGAGATCGTCCGGGCGGAGGTGTACGTCGATGCGCGCCGTCGCCGTGACTTGGGTGCTCCCGTTGCGACCGGCCATCAGAGTGCGCGTCCTTCGGGCGCATCCTGCGCACACCGGAATCCCGCGAAGATCTGGCGGCGGATCGGGTAGTCCCAGTTGCGGAACGTGTTCCGGACCGACGAGATGTGCGTCGCCCACGAACCGCCGCGCAGGACCTTGTAGTCCGTCCCGTAGAAGACCTCGGAGTATTCCTTGTACGGGAACCACTCGTAGCCGGGGTACGGCTGGAAGTCGGACGACGTCCACTCCCAGACGTCGCCGAGCATCTGATGGCATCCGTAGGCGCTGACGCCGTCGGGATATGCGCCGATCTGGGACGGGCCGAAGTAGCGCTGTCCCAGGTTCGCGCGCGATCCGTCGACGTCTTCGTCGTCGCCCCAGGGGAAACGGCGCTTCCGACCGTCCGGGCTCCACGACGCGGCTTTCTCCCACTCAGCCTCGGTCGGCAGCCGTTTCCCGGCCCAGCTCGCGAACGCGGATGCCTCGTGAAGGGAAACGTGCTGCACGGGTTCGTCCGGGTCGATCGCGACGACACTTCCGAATCGGCGGATGCCGCCGTCCTCCCAGAAGCCCGGTTTCGTCTTCTTGTTCTCCTGGAGGTAGGCCCAGCCGTCGTCGGTCCAGAACCGGGGGTCCGTGTAACCACCGGCGTCCATGAACGCGACGTAGTCGGCATTCGAAACGGGTGCGCGGTCGATGTAGAACGACGGGACGTCGACCGTATGCGCCGGACGTTCGTTGTCGTACGCCCACGGCTCGATGCTCGTGCCCATCTCGAACGGACCGCCGGCAACGAACACCATGTCGCGTTCGACCTTCACGGCCGCTCGCGGCGCTTGGACCGCAGGCGGATACGGTCGCTCCTTCATCAATTGGATCGTCGCGAGCATCGTTTCGTCGTGCATGTGCTCGTGCTGGACGACCATGCCGTAGACGTACCCGCGGTCGAGCAAGCGTTGCTCCGGGGTCAGTTCCACCCCTTCGAGCACATCGAGCGACCTTGCTCGTATGTCGTGCATGTAGCGACGTGCTTCGTCCGGCCCGAGCAACGGCAGCGACGGACGCTCCCACCGGGGGTGTTCGAAGGCGTTGTAGATGTCGTCGAGCTGAGGGTCGGTCGCTTCGAATCCCGCGACGTTCCGCAGCAGCCAGAGCTCTTCGTAGTTCGCGCAGTGGCCGAGATCCCAGACGAGCGGTGACATCAGCCGCGACGGGGAGCGCCGCAGTTCGTCTTCGCTGAAGGGATCGACGAGGCCGAGCGTCCGCTTCCGTCCACCGTCGAGTGAAACGGCGATCGTCTCTTTGAGGTCGTGTTCCGTGATCGTCATATGGAAGCCTCCAGGTCGAAGCCGTCGAGGCGTTCGGCGGCGGGACAACGCGATCGTTCGACGAAATGTTTTCGGTACATCGACATCGCGCCCGACGTGGCGCGATCGCAGTCGATCCGTTCGGTCGCTTCCTCCGCCGCGGCGAAACATGTTCGCGCGGCGGCGGCGAGGAGGGGATCGGCGAGTCCGAAGCGTGCGGCTTCGTACCAGCGGCCGTGGACGGGTGCGCAGGCCTTCTCGGCGATGCGCATCGTCTTGGGGTCGGTGAGCAATGCGAACCCGACGCCGATCGCAGCGCGCCACCACGGCGCCGGCAGCATGTCGATCATGCGGAGCTCGATCCAACCGCGGGCACGCACCGGCGGGAACAGCGTCGTCAGGTGGTAGCGGAGGTCGTCCGCCGTCGGATACCCGAGCTCATGGCCGTGCGCGATCCACTGTCCGAAGGGCAGTGTCTGCCGCAGGGGACGGTAGGCGTTGTCCGTGCGGATGAACATGACATTCGCATTCAGGGCGTACTCGGTCCACGAACGGGCGGGCGATGCGCCGTTCAGCGCCGGCGCGCATCGCGTCGAGTCGAGCGCGAGCCATGCGGCCATGCGGGACGACATCCAGCCGCTCGGCCGGCCGCGAACGGTCGGTGAGTTCGCGAAGGCCGCGACGAGCATCGGTCCGATGTGATGGGCGAGACGCCAGCGTCGCCGGCCGGCCGCGTCCGAACCGGCATCGACGTTCACGTGGATCGCGGCCGTCGTGCACATCATGTGCGCGCCGGCGGCGCTTCGTCCGTCGAAGTATTCGCGCATCGCGACGTAGCGCTGCTCGGTCGTCTCGAGGCCGAGCGGACGGTTCGGATCGTTGCCTGCGGCATGTAAGCCGATGCCATGCACCGCCAGCCGTTCGCGAACAACGGCGGTATCGCGTTCGAGCGCATCGCACACGTCGGCGCATGAGGTGAGGACCGGTGAGGAGAGCTCTACCTGTCCGCCGGGTTCGAAGGTGAGCTTCGATCCGTTCGGGAGCGTCACGTCGTCGAGCCAGGTGTGGAGTGCGGGAACGTCGGCCGGGGATGTCGAGGGCGTGGTGAACCACTCGATCTCTGCACCGACACGATCCCCGGTGGTCGGCGGGAAGGCATGGTCCGCGATGAGTTCGCGAGCGGCCTTCGATGTGAGCGTGCGTGTCGGTGTCGGCATCGTCTACGGGTTCTCCAGGCGATGCGCCATCCAATAGACGCACTGCGGCCGTGTGATGTCCCGGGCGAGATCGCTCATAGGCGGTTTGAGGAAGAACCCGACCCTACCCATCGATGTTCCCCGAATCAATGCCCGTTTCCCCGCGGTTCACACATCGAGAAGTGGTGTCCAAACACGCCTGTAACCTGGCCTTATGCCTGACAACGCGTCCGCGTTCCGCTCCCGCGCGGTCGACCTCGACATGCAGGCGCTCGATTTCGCCGCGGGGACGAAGCCGGAGTGGAGCGATCTGCCCGATCGTCCCGGCGTCTACCTGTTCCGGGACGGCGAGGGTCGCGTCCTTTATGTAGGGAAGGCGCGATCGATCAGGAAACGCGTCCAGAACTACTTCGGTGCCCCGTCCGGTCTGATGGCGCGGACGCAGGCCCTGATGATGGTCGCGCGGCGCGTCGAGTTCATCGTCGTGACCGGCGAGGTGCAGGCGTTGATGCTCGAGTTCTCGCTGATCCAGCAACACAAGCCGCGGTACAACGTCCGTTACCGCGACGACAAGTCGTATCCCTACCTCGCCGTGACGACGAACGACACGTGGCCGAAAGCAACGGTCATGCGTGGGCGCCGTCGCCGCGGCACCCGTTACTACGGGCCGTACGCGAACGCCTACGCGATCCGCGAGACCGTCGACCTTCTCACGCGCGTGTTTCCGATGCGATCGTGCTCCGAGACCCTCTTCAACGAGTCGCACAGATCGAACCGTCCGTGCTTGTACTTCCACATCGGACGATGCCCCGGTCCCTGCGTCGGTGAGGTGACCGAGGAGCAGTATCGGGCGAACGTCGACGCTTTCTGCAGTTTCCTCGACGGGGAGGCGGACGAAACACTCGATCGTCTCGACCGCGAGATGCACGAGGCCGCCGAACGACTCGAGTACGAGAACGCGGCGCGTCGACGCGATCAGCTCGCCGCGGCCCGGAAGGCGTTGGAGCGCCAGGAGATCGTCGCGAAGACCTCGCTCGACGCGGACATCATCGCGATCGTCGAGAACGAGCTCGACGCTGCGGCGCAGGTCTTCTTCGTCCGGAATGGTCGCATCAGCGGACGCAAAGGCTTCCACGCCGAAGTCATCGAAGAGCAGACACCGCAGGACCGTCTCGCGCTCTTCCTCCAGCAGTTGTACGCCGAACGCGACGAGATCCCACCCGAAGTCCTCGTCCCGTTCGAGCCGGCCGAAGGCGATGTCTTCCGCGAGCTCCTGACCGAACTGCGCGGTGCGAAGGTCACGATCCGGGTGCCGAAGAGCGGGGAGCGGGCCGGCGTGCTGCAGATCGTCCGCGAGAACGCCGAGCACTCGCTGCGCGAGCTTTCGTCGAAGCGCCGGACGGACCTCGCCGCGCGCTCGCGCGCCCTGAAGCAACTGCAGGACGAGCTCGGCCTCCCGGAAGCGCCGCTCCGGATCGAATGTTTCGACATCTCGACGCTGCAAGGCGAGGAGACGGTCGCGTCCATGGTCGTCTTCGAGGACGGATCACCCCGCAACACCGATTACCGGAAGTTCAAGGTGAAGCGGCAGGAAGGGATGGATGATTTCAAGGCGATGCACGAGGTCGTCGAGCGACGGTTCAAGCGGTTCGTCCAAGAGCAGGGAAAGACGCTCGAGGTCGGGCAGCGTCCGAAGAAGTTCGCGTACCGTCCGCATCTCGTCCTGATCGACGGCGGACGCGGCCAGCTCAACGCGGCGATCCGCGCGATGGAGGACGCCGGCGTCGAAGGCATCCCCGTCGCCGCGCTCGCCAAGCGACTCGAAGAGGTCTACGTGCCGGGCCGACCGGACCCGATCCGCATCCCGCGCACGTCCGAGGCCTTGTACATCCTCCAGCACATCCGGGATGAAGCGCACCGCTTCGCGATCGGCTACCACCGTCAGCGCCGCGAAGCGAAGGTGACGCGATCGATCCTCGACGACGTTCCCGGTATCGGCCGATCGCGCAAGGCCTCGCTCCTCAAGTGGTTCGGATCCGTCGAGGCGCTCGAACGCGCGACGGTCGACGAGATCTTCGCCGTCCCCGGGATCACGCGCCACCTCGCGGACGAGATCCACCGGCGCCTCAGGAGGCAGTCGGCGTGAGTGACGAAGCCGATTTCCATCTCGTCGTCATCACCGGCCTCTCGGGTTCGGGGATGAGCGAAGCGACGAAGTCCTTCGAAGACTCGGGTTACCTCGTGATGGACAACCTCCCGCCGTCCGTGATGGAACCGGTCACGGAACTCTGCCGCCGGACGGGTCTCGGCCGGGCCGCCGTGGTGGTTCGTCCGAGCGGACGGGAGTTCTTCCAAGAGTTCTTCGGTGATCTCGGACAAGCCTTCGTCGGCCTCCGGGAAAAAGGCATCGATTTCCGGATCGTGTTCCTCGAAGCGTCGGACGAAGCACTCGGCCGACGCTTCGAGGAGAAGCGCCGCCCGCACCCACTCGGTACCGAGCGCGTGCAGGACGGCATCTCGCGCGAACGTCAGCTGATGGAGGTCCTGAAGGACGATGCCGATCTCGTGATCGACACGAGCGATCTCACGCCCCACGATCTGAGCGAGCGCGTCCTGGACGCGTTTCCGTCCAGGTCGGGTGCGGGTCACGAATTGCAGGTGTCGGTCGTGGCCTTCGGCTACAAGTACGGGCTCCCGATCGACGCCGACCTCGTCTTCGACACGCGGTTCCTGCCGAACCCGCACTGGGTGGCGGAGCTTCGTCCGCTCCCCGGGACGAACGACCGGATCCGCGAGTATGTGCTCGGCAACGACGACGCCAAGGCCTATCTCGCGCGGATCGAGGACATGCTCAGATTCCTGATGCCGGCGTTCGTCCGGGAAGGCAAGCACTACGTGACGGTCGCCGTGGGATGCACCGGCGGCCGCCACCGGTCGGTCGTGTTCGCTGATGCGATCGCGGGGTGTCTGCGTGACCTTGGGTATCACGTGGCCGTCCGTCACCGCGATCTCGACCGGGAATAGACTCCGGACCACGCCGCAGCGGAGCGGAGGCGCAGATAGGAGGAGCCATGACGGTTCGAGTAGGGATCAACGGGTTCGGGCGGATCGGGCGCAGCTTCACCCGCGCGATGCTCGCGCAGGGCGAGGGGGACGTCGAGCTCGTCGCCGTGAACGACCCGTTCGGCGATCCCGAGGTCATGGCGCACCTGCTGAAGTACGACTCTGTGGGTGGCGTCTTGCCGAACGATGTCAAGGTCACGGACGACGGCTTCGGGCTGGACGGTCAATCGATCACGAAGCTCGCGAACACGGAGCCGTCCGAGACGCCATGGGGCGACCTCGGTGTCGATGTGGTCATCGAGTCAACCGGTCGTTTCATGGCGCGGGAGAAAGCCGCAGAACATCTGCGGGGCGGCGCGAAGAAGGTCATCATCTCCGCGCCGAGCGGCGACGCCGACCTGATGGTCGTGCTTGGCGTCAACGACGACAAGTACGACGCGAGCAAGCACGACGTCCTGTCGAACGCGTCGTGCACGACGAATTGCCTCGCACCAATGGCACGTGTCCTCCAGGACTCTTTCGGGATCGAGCGTGGTTTCATGCTGACGGTCCACGCCTACACCAGCGAGCAGGCGCTCGTCGACATCGCGCAAGCGACCCGGACCGGCAAGGCCGATCTCCGGCGCATGCGTGCTGCCGCCCTCAACACGATCCCGAACACGACCGGAGCCGCCAAGGCGATCGGCCAGGTGATTCCGGAACTCGACGGGAAGCTCGACGGCATGGCGCTCCGTGTTCCCGTGCCGGACGGGTCCATCACGGACCTCACCGTTGTGCTCGACAAGTCGGCTTCCAAAGACGACGTCAACAGCGCCTTCCGCGAGGCCGCCGGCAGCTCTCGGTATCAGCGCATCATCGAATACACCGAAGCTCCGCTGGTCTCGCAGGACATCGTCGGCAACTCGCACTCGATGATCTTCAGTGCGCGCGACACGATGACTAACGGCAACATCGTGAAGGCTCTGGGGTGGTACGACAACGAGTGGGGTTATTCGAACCGACTCGTCGATCTTTGCCGCTTCCTTGCGGCCAAGGGCCTGTAGCACCGGTTGCGCACCATCGACGATCTCGACCTCGCGGATAAGCGCGTCCTCGTTCGCGCCGACCTGAACGTTCCGATCGCCGACGGACGCATCACCGACGACTTCAGGATCCGCGCGTTCCGCCCAACGCTTGATGCGCTGCGCGAGCGAGCGCGGCAAGTGATCGTTTGCTCGCATCTCGGCCGACCGAAAGGCGCGGACCCCAAGTACACGCTGCAACCGGTCGCCGATGCATTGGACGTCCCACTCGTCCCCGATTACGCGACCGTGCCGGACGAACCCGTCGTACTCCTCGAGAACCTCCGGTTCAACGAAGGAGAGACGCGGAACGATCCGTCCTTCGTCGACAAGCTTGTCGCGATGGCGGATGCGTACGTGAACGACGCGTTCGGCTCGTCCCACCGCGCGCATGCGTCGATCGTCGGTCCGCCGTCCAAGCTGCCCTCGGCGGCCGGCTACCTCCTCGCCGACGAGGTCGCGAACCTCTCGAAGCTGCTCGAGGGCGCCGAGCACCCGTACGTCGTGGTGATCGGCGGCGCGAAGGTGTCGGACAAGATCGGCGTGCTGGCGAACCTGACCCGCCGCGCGGACAAGATCTGCATCGGTGGCGGCATGTGCTTCACGTTCCTCAAGGCGCAGGGGGCCGAGATCGGCTCTTCCCTTCTGGACGACGCCGACGTGGGCGCGCTCCTCGCCTCGGGGAAGCTGCTCCTGCCGACCGACGTCGTGGCCGCGGACAGCGTTGATGCGACTTCGGGAAGCGTCGTTCCCGCGATGTCGATCCCCGCCGAACTTGCCGGCATGGACATCGGACCGGACACCCGCGTCGCCTTCGGGGAAGCGATCAGAGACGCGCGAACGGTGTTCTGGAACGGCCCGATGGGCGTTTTCGAGAACGACGCCTTCGCGGACGGGACGAGGGCCGTCGCATGGATGATGGCCGCGACGAAGGCCTACACGGTCGCCGGGGGCGGTGACGCCGTCGCCGCGTTGAACAAGTTCGGCTTCGCCGACAAGCTCGACTTCGTGTCCACCGGTGGTGGAGCATCGCTCGAGTTCCTCGAAGGCAAGACGTTGCCGGGTATCGCGGCTCTGGAGACCAAATGAGAAAACCGATCATCGCGGGCAACTGGAAAGAGAACATGACGCACACCGATGCGATCTCTCTCGTCCAGACCCTGTCGTACGAACTGCAAGAAAAGGATTACGACCGCGCGGAGGTCGTGGTGTGTCCGCCGTTCACGGCGCTCCGCGCCGTCCAACTCATCCTCGAGAACGACCACATCCCGATCGCGCTCGGCGCGCAGAACCTGTTCTGGGAGGACGAAGGCGCCTACACCGGCGAGATCTCCGGGAAGTTCCTGAAGGCCTTGCACTGCGACTACGTGATCATCGGACATTCGGAACGACGCAAGTACTTCAACGAGACGGACGAAACGGTCAACAAGCGCATCGAAGCCGCGTTCCGTAACGACCTCAAACCGATCGTGTGCGTTGGTGAGACCGACGAGGAACGCGAAGCCGGAAGCACCGAAGAAGTGATCGGCCGTCAGCTTCGCGACGGGCTCGCCGGACACGACATCTCGAAGATGGTCATCGCCTACGAGCCGGTGTGGGCGATCGGCACGGGGAAAGCAGCGACGCCCGAAGATGCCAACGACACGATCGGGTTCATCCGCCGCACGATCGGCGAGATCTCGGATGCGAAGGTCGCCGACGGCGTACGCATCCAGTACGGCGGCAGCGTCAGCGCGGGCAACATCGCGCAGCTGATGGGACAGTCCGAGATCGACGGTGCGCTCGTCGGTGGTGCGTCCCTCGACGCGAAGTCCTTCGCGATGATCGTCCGCTACTGATGAAGAAGATCCTGTACGTCATCCTCGACGGGCTCGGTGACGAACCGCATCCCGATCTCGGTGACAAGACGCCGCTCGAAGCCGCGAACACGCCGAACCTCGACTCGCTCGCTCGTCGCGGCCGCAACGGTGTCGTCGTCACCGTCGGCGAGGGCATCGCCCCCGAGTCGGACATCGCGGTCTTCTCGATCCTCGGCTACGACCCGCACACGCAGCACGCCGGACGGGGCCCCCTGGAAGCGCTCGGCGCGGGCCTCGAGATGCGCAACGGCGATCTCGCGTGGCGCGCGAACTTCGCGACGGTCGACGAAGACGACACGATCGTGGATCGTCGCGCGGGACGCGATCTTTCGACGGACGAAGCCACGCAGCTCGCCGACGCGTGCAACTCCCAGATCGCCCTCGAGTCGGCGACGTCGACACTGCTCGCGACGTCGGAACACCGCGGTGTGTTTCACGTCCGGTACGACGACGGGCCGCTGTCGGCCGAGATCTCGAACTCCGACCCGGCGTATGCGCGTCAGGGGTCGCTCGGCGTCGCGCTCGAGAAGTTCGATCCGTACGTGAAGGAATGCCAAGCGCTCGACGGATCTGAGAGCGCGCGTATCGGCGCGGCGCTGACGAACGACTGGACGTGGAAAGCGCACGCCATCCTCGAAACGCACGAGGTCAATCGGGCGCGCGACAAGCGCGGCCGTCCGGTCGCCAACATCGTCCTCGTCCGTGACGCCGGCAATCACATCCCGGTCGTCGAGTCGCTCCGGGACCGTTTCGGCATGAATTTCGCGTGCTTCGCCGAGATGCCGGTTGAGATCGGCATCTCCATCGTCACGGGGATGGAACCCATCCTCGTGACCTCGCCGACCGATCCCGCCGGGTACTCGAAGCTCGCGGAGCGCACGATCGAAGCCCTCGACGGCTTCGACGCGCTGTACGTCCACCTCAAGGGCCCGGACGTCCCCGCGCACGACGGCCGCGCCTTCGACAAACGTGATGTCATCGCCGACATCGACGAGGGCTACTTCGGGACGCTCCTCCCCGAGCTCGGCGGCGGCGTCGTGATCGCGGTGACCGCCGACCACTCGACGTCGTGCGTCCGGAAAGCACACACGGCAGACCCGGTGCCGATCGTCATCGCCGCCGGGGGGTTGGCGTCGGACGGCACCCGGGCGTACTCGGAGTCCGAGGCCGCGTCCGGCTCGCTCGGCCGCCTGCACGGTACGCGGGTGCTGCCGATGCTCGTTGACCTCGCGCGGTCCTAAAACGGTCTAGAATCGGCCCCCGTGATCAACATCATCCTCGTGTCCGTGCACGTCATCGCCTCGAGCCTGCTCGTCCTGTTCATCCTTCTTCACTCTGGACGGGGCACCGGGCTCTCGGACGTCTTCGGCGGGGGCGGGGGCGGCCTCGGTGCGACGGGTGCCGTCGAGCGCAATCTCGACCGGATCACGATCGCCGCGGCGATCGTCTTCGGCATCACGACCATCCTTCTCGGCCTACGCCTCTCGAGCTGAGACGAACGCGCGCCCTCGTTACGGGCGTGCTCCTGACCGTCCTCGCCGCCTGCGGACGTGAGGGCACCGTCCGGCCGGAGCCGTCGTCGTCCGCGCCACCGACGACGACGATGCGCTTCGCCTATCCGGCCGAACCGCCGACGCTCGATCCGCTGGCGCCCGGCGGTGGGTCGAGCGAGACGCGCGACATCCTGCGTCCCGTCCTGCCCGCGCTCTTCCACTTGGGGACGAACCTCCGCCCGGCCCCCGACCTCGTCGAGACATGGCCCGCGAAGTCGGACTTTTCATTCGATCCGTTCTCGGTTCGACTGAAGCTCAAGAACGCACGGTGGAGCGACGGTCGTCAGATCACCTCGCGTGACGTCGCGTTCACGTTGTCGAAGTTCCGCACCGGACCAACCGCGTACCGCTACCGCTTCCTGACGAGCGTCGACGTTCTTTCGCCGCGCACGTTCCGGTTGCGATTCGATCGCCCCGTGCGGCGGTGGTGGTCGCTGTTCTCGCTCGACGACATGGTCCTGCCGTCGCACGCGTACGCGAAGTCGTGGGCGCGCGGGCCGACGGTCTCCGGTGGACCGCTCGCGTTCAAGAGTTGGACGAAAGGTCTCGACGTGCAGCTCACTCGCAACGCGAGCTACTTCGGTCCGGGCGCGCGGATCGGAACCCTCGACATCCAATTCGTCCCGGACGACGAGACGCGCTTGCAGCTCCTTCGTTCCAAGAAGATCGACGCCTTCTTCGCCGAGGGCAGTGCGAACATGGGCCGGCGAGCGACCGCGTACGGCTTCCCGGTCACATCAAAAGCGATCGACGGAGCCGCCGGAGCCTCCGGCGTCTGGGGGCCCACGTGGATCGAGCTCGACCTGGACGCATCGCGCATGTCGGACGCGCTCCGGCGCGCCGTCGTGGAAGGGACGGGCCCCGACCTCGCCGCCGAGATCTTCGAGGACTCCGCGCGACGTCTCGACGCCGTCCCGCCGAGCTTCCGCACGACCCCCACCGCCGAGCCCTGGCTCCGGCGCGGCGACCTCGCGAAGGCCTCGGCCCTCGCGAAGACGACCTCGTCCGGCTTCCAGCTCGGGTTCCCGAACGGCGGCGCGGGAGCCATCGCGAACTTCATGCACTTCCGGCTCGCCCCCGCGATGTCCGTCGAGATCGCCGGCATCGACGACGCCACCTTCGAGAAGACGTGGCTCCCCGAGCATCGTTCGCCGGCCGTCCTCCGGGTGCGCCGCGCCGCCGACGCGCCCGAGGCGGGCGCGTACGGAACCGGTGCGGATGTCGTCGCGGCGGAGACCACGGGGGCCGGGACGGCGGTCACGACGGGCCTCGAGCCGGCGGCGTGGGACCGGGTCGAAGCGGGTCTGTACGCAGCGGCGACGATCGACCCGATCGTGCAGCTCAGGACGTGGATCGTCGCCCGCGACGGTGTCTTCGGCCCCCGCCCGTCCGGGACCCTCGAAGGCCCGCTCGCCGGCGCCGCGACGTGGCACCTCACACCGGTCGCCTGAAGCCGTGCGATGCTGACCGCCGTGTTCCGTGCGTGCGTCCTCGTCGCGCTCCTCGCTACTGCCTCCGGGTGTGCGAGGCCGTCCGGCGGGACGCAGCCCTTCACGACGGGGGCCGCGCCGAGCGCCGGCCTCCCGGGCGCGGCGACCCGACCGCCGGAGGCTTCGGGCCCATCTCGCGGGTCGTCCGGTGCGGCGGTGTCGCCCCGACGGACGGCATCGGCCGAGGCGTCGAGCCGCCCACCGCACGTCGTCGCGACCCCCACCGACGACGGCCGGACCGGGTCGAACGGCTACTGGTACCTGAACCGCACGACTCCCGCGCTCGACGTCGAGATCGACGCCGTTTCCGGGATGGCTCCGTCCTCACGTTCCGTCGATCTCCTGAAGCAGCGCATCGAGCAGGTGGCCGACAAGCCGGGAGGCGTCGACGTCCTGCCGATCCGGACGATCTCGAGCTCCCACGGCACCTGGACGGGCGACGACATCGCCGCCGCCGAGCAGGCGAACAGGACGACCCACAACGCGCTCCAGCGGGCGTCGGTCTACCTCCTGTTCGTCGACGGTTCCTCCGATCACGAGGGAGCGATCGGCGCCGCGTTCAACGCCTCGTCCGCCGTGATCTTCGAGGACGCCATCCGTCAGGCCGCGACGCCACTCGTCTCGGCCCAGGAGATCGAGCGGTCGACGATGATCCACGAGGTCGGGCACCTGCTGTCGCTCGTCAACCTCACCTACCGCTCTCCGCGCCCTCACGAGGACCCCGATCATCCCGGCCATTCGAACGACCCGAACTCCGTCATGTACTGGGCGGTCGACAACGTCGGGGTTGCGACGCTCCTCGGCGGGCACACCGCGCCGCCGACGACGTTCGACGCCGACGACCTGGCCGACCTCTCCGACGTCCGGGCCGGGAAGCTCGGCCCGCACTGAGGCTCGTATCGCTGCGTTGAGCCTCGTTCCTCGTGTTGCGCCTGTTACCCTTAGCGCCGTTGTTTGAGCGGTCGAACACCGAGAGACGCGGCCAGCCGTGCCCGTCGCAAGTACACAACAGGAGGTAGAGGATGGCGAAGGCGGCCCGTACGAGGTCGAGATCGGCCTCGGCAAGAAAGCGTGGCCGTTCGCGCCCGTCGAGTTCAGGTCATTCCGGCGGGGGGATGGGGGCGAAGCGTTTCAAGGAGCTCTTCGACGGGATCGTCGAAAACGTCGCCACCGTCATCAAAGGCAAAGACGACATCATCCGTCTCGCGCTCGTCGCGATGATCTGTGAAGGTCACATCCTCTTCGAGGACGTCCCGGGGACGGGCAAGACGGTGCTCGCCCGCGCGCTCTCACAGTCGATGAACGCGACGAACTCCCGTATCCAGTGCACGCCGGACATGCTCCCCGCGGACATCACCGGCTCGTCCATCTACGACCAGCGCAAAGGCAAGTTCGAGTTCCAGCAGGGTCCCGCGTTCGCGAACGTACTCCTTTCCGACGAGGTCAACCGCGCGACGCCGAAGACGCAGTCGGCGCTCCTCGAAGCGATGGCCGAGCGCCGTGTGACGGCGGACGGCGTCACGTACAACCTGCCTCGTCCGTTCTTCGTGCTCGCCACGCAGAACCCAATCGAGCTCGCCGGTACGTTCCCGCTCCCGGAAGCCCAGCTCGACCGCTTCCTCTTCAAGCTCTCCATGGGCTACCTCGAGCGCGATGCCGAGGTCGAAGTCATGTTCGAGAACCAGGTGCAGCTGTCGATCGAACAGCTGGGTTCCGTCGTCGACACGAGGACTGTTCAGGCGATGATCTCCTACGCGACGACGGTCAACGTCGCGCCGGACGTGGCGTACTACATCGTCGATCTCGTGCAGGCCACGCGTGACGAACCGGCGCTGTCGCTCGGCGCGAGTCCGCGTGCGTCGATCTCGCTCCTGCGCGCGGCGCGTGCCCTCGCAGCGAGCGACGGACGCACCGACGTGTATCCCGACGACGTGCGCGCCGTGCTCATCCCGATCATGGCGCACCGCGTATTCCTCAACCCGGACGCCGTCCTGCGCGGCGAGAACATCGAGGGTGTGATGGAACGCATCGTCGGACGCGTCAAGCCGCCGAGCGGTGCAGCGGCCGCGACGGGTTCATCGGGGAGGCGTGGCTCGAGCAGGAAGGCGGTGCGTGCCGCGGCCGAATAGGCCGCCACCACAGGCATGAAGATCGGACGCAGGACCTCCCGCAGGTCGCGGGGAACCGGGGTCGCCGTGCGCACGAGGTTCGACCGTGTGCGCGATTCGCTGTCCCCGCAGACCGTCAGGCGCAGCCTGACGACCGTTCGCCGAAAGATCGGTCTGACGACGTCGGGCCAGGTCGCGCTCTTCGGTGTCGTCGCGACCTACATCTTCGGACGCATCATCGGGGGACTGCCGATCCTGCTGCTCGCGTACGGACTGCTCCTCCTCCTCGTGATCGGTTTCGTCCTCGCGAGACGGCGTATCCGCATGGAAGGGGAGCGCACCGGACTCTTCCCGCGCGCACAGCAAGGCGACCGCATGAACGTCGAGGTCGTGCTGCGCTCGCGGCGTGCGATGTCGACGTTCATCCTCGAAGAGCGTCTTCCGGAACGGCTCGGCCGTTCGGTCCGCGTTCCGATCGCGCGTCTCCCGGCCGGGAGCGCGGTTTCGCACACCTACAGCGTGAGGTGTGCGCGTCGCGGTGTCTATGAGATCGGCCCGCTCGTTGCGATCACGAGCGATCCACTCGGTTTCACGCAGCGCGAGAACGAAGTCGCCGGGAAGTTCGAGCTCCTCGTGCATCCACGCATCGAAGAGGTCGCCGACCGGCCACTCACGCGGCAGTTCGAAGACCCGCCGATCCGTCCGCCCGTCTCGAAGCCGTTCCCGACCGGGAACGAGTTCTACGGCATGCGCGAGTACTCGGCCGGCGACGACCTGCGCCGCATCGTGTGGCGTGCATCGGCGCGCATGGGCAAGCTCATGGTCCGCGAAGCGGAGCAGGGGATCACCGACCGCATCACGATCATGCTCGACACCGATCGCGGCTCGAACAGCCAGGACGGCGAGATCTCCGAGTCGTTCGAGGTCGGCGTCTCCGCCGCCGCGTCGCTCGCGACGCGTCACCTTCGCGACGGTTACGAGTGCAGGCTCGAAGCGAACGGCGGCCCGCTCGTCCGCCCGGTGCGAGGTGCCACCGGACAGCTCCCGGTCCTCGACGCGCTGACACGCGTCGAGATGTCGCGCGAGCCGCTGACGACGATGATCACGCGCCTCATCGCCGATCCTCGGCGTGACGCACACAACATCCTCATCTCGCCGCGCCTCGGTCAGCACGAAGCCGCGCAGCTTCGACTTCTTCTGCAGAAGGGCGTGTCACTGCTCGTCGTCGCGCTGCTGTGGCGCGAGGATTCGGACGAAACACTGAACGCCGCCGCCGCGCTCGGCTGTCAGGTCGCGGCGGTCCGTCCGGGGCAGGATCTGCGTTCCGCGCTCTATCACGACATCGGCGCGGGAAGTCGCTGATGACCATCGAAACGCGCGATCCGGATGTAACGCAGGAGACGCCGGCGGTCGAGGCCGAAACGACCACGCCCGTGCCGGCGACGACGGCGGTCGGGCTCGAGCGTCCCGAATTTCCGATCGTCCGGCTCGCGATCGTCGCCGCTCTTCCGACGCTGGCCGCCGCGGTCATGACCGGAGGGTTGTTCATCGGCGCCGGCGGACGGATCTGGGCGGGCATCGCCGGCGTGCTCGGTGTGCTCCTCGCGGTGCGCGCGCGACAGGTCCGGCGCAGCGGTCTCCTCTTCGGCATCGTCATCGTCGGCATCGTCCTCATCGGACTGATCGCCGTCGTACCGACCGGGTTCTCGAACATCTTCAACCTCGGGACGCAGATGCGACAGGCCGTCCAGCAGTCGGACGTGCTTCGTCCGCCTGTCGACTTCGCTCCCGGTTGGCACGCGATCCTCGCGTGGATCATGGCGGTCGTCGGCTTCGCGGCGGCGTGGATCGCCGTCGAGATGGAGCGTCCGGCCTTCGGCATCCTCGTGACGTTGCCCGTGATCGGCCTCGGTTCGATCAGCCTTCCCGACAATCAGAAGCTGGCGACGGGACTCGTCGCCCTCGTGTTGCTGGTGCTGTCGCTCGCGGTGCTCTCCGGTGCGCAGGGTCAGGACGAAGAGGGCCGGGGCGTCAGCTTGGCTTTCGAACTACGGCGCGCCGTCCGCGCATTGCCGATCATCGCGATCGTCACGATCCTGCTCTACTTCGCGGCGCGTTCGTCGTTCCTCTTCCCGAAGCCGATCTACGACCCCGCGCAACAAGCGAAGCTCCCGAAGTCGATCCCGCTCTCACAGGTGAAGGACCGCGTCCTGTTCACGGTCGACGCGAAGTTCAACGGTCCGTGGAAGATGGGCAGCCTCGACGTCTACGACGGCAAGGATTGGCGCTTGCCTCCGTTCGCGCAGAGCAGCCTGAAGGAAGTGCCTTCGTCCGGGATCGTCGACAAGCACCTCTCGCCGGCCGTGCGGGCGAGCTTCACGATCCAGGGCCTCGAAGGTGCGATCCTTCCCGACCTCCCGAATACCGTCGGTCTCGTTGCCGTCGGTCCGACGCTTGCGTTCGATGCGCGCAACGGGAACGTCCGCGTCACGCAGGGTCAGGTGAAGCCCGGCTTCTCGTACATCGTCGCGGGTTCGGCTACGCCGACGGTCAACGCGCTGCGTGCGGCCGACCTCTCCGTCCCGAAGGCGTACAAGCAGTTCCTCAAGATCCCGCCGGAACCGCCCGCCGTGCAAGGACTCATCCAGCAGGCGGGGAACAAGAAGGGTTGGGATCTCGTCGACTTCCTTCGCGAGAAGCTGTTGCACACCGTGACGGCGTCCGGCGCCGGCACACCCGTCTCCGTGACGCCCGCGAAGGTGCAAGACATGCTCGCCGGGAGCAAAGAAGGCACGCCGTTCCAGATCGTCGCCGGTGAAGCGATGCTCGCGCGGTGGGCGGGTGTTCCGTCACGTATCGGTTACGGGTTCGACGGCGGCGATCCGGGACCGGGCGGCACACTGCAGGTCCGTCCGAAGAACGGTGCGTTGTTCCTCGAGGTCTTCTTCAAGGACTACGGATGGCTTCCCGTCATCGGGGATCCGCTGCAGGCGAAGCAGAACCTGAGCAGCAACCCGCAGCAGACCAACCCGTCGGTCGTGATCTCACAGAACATCGGCGTCCAGTTGTTCCTGCCGATCCTCACCGAGTCGAAGCCGACCTTCTTCGAACAGTTCCGCGCGTTCGCGCTCCGGACGGTGCCGATCCTCCTCCTCCTGCTCCTCATCTATTACCTGTGGCCGTTGCCGTACAAGGCTTTCCGTCGGGCGCGGCGACGCACGTGGGCCGCCGAAGAAGGACCCGGCGCGCGCGTCGCCCTCGCGTACGCCGAGTGGCGCGACTACGCGACGGACTACGGCTACAAGCACGAATCGGACACTCCGCTCATGTTCCTGCGTCATGTGGTCCCCGACGAAGAGCACTCCGAGCTCGCCTGGCTCGTGACACGCTCCCTCTGGGGTGATATGCGCAGTGACGTGACGCCGGACGACGCGCTCGCGGCCGAAGAGATGTCGCGTTCGCTGCGGCGCCGCTTGTCGCAGGCGCAGCCGATCTCGATGCGCTTGGTTGCGAAGCTGTCGCGGTTGTCCGTGCGCCGTCCGTACGCGCCCGGCCTGGACACCGCGGCGAAGACCGAAGGTCGACGAGATAGGGAAGAGGAATATGTCCTCACGTAGCGTTCGTCTCGTTCTCGCCGCGATCGCGATGATCGTCCTCGCATCGTCCTGTAGCGCCGGTGGGACGAAGACCGGTGTCCGCGTGCAGAAAGAGGCGACGAACGTCGGACTCGGTATCGCTGCGCCGTTGAACGCTGCGCCGGCGAACATCGCCGTCCAGCAACCGATCCCGATCCAACAGGTCCAGAACATCATCGTTCCGACCTTCCCGCCGTTCCCGACCGCCGCGCCGACACCGTCGCTCGCATGCCCCGTCGCGGGGCCGTTCGACTTCCCGTCGCAAGAAGCGCCGCCGGATCCCGATCCGTCGGTTCGTCCGGCCGCAAGTGATTACCGCTACAAGCTGGACGGATCCGTCACGACGGATGCGGGACCGAAGAAGATCGACGCCTTCGAGACGCGCACGGTGTCGAACGTCGTTCCCGATTCGAGCTCACCTGATGCGTTCGACTACACCGTCAAGCAGACGCAGATCCTCGACGAGCGCAGCGGGCAGCAGGGTTCGGTCGAAACGACATACCGCGTCGCGCCGACCGGGAACTTCTCGCAACTGCCGAACGCCGAGGTCGGCGTCACCGATACGGGCCGCGGCGTCTTCATCATCAAGATCGTCTTCAACGGTCATGACGACCAAGGTCACCCGACGACGTCGACCTTCACGCCGTCGGGCGGCGTCCAATTGATCCAGTTCCCGGCGAACACCGGCGCCACCATCAACTCGACGAGCGCGGACACGGCTACCGGCTCGTCGCTTCAGATCAAGGGCACCCTCAAGGGCAAGAAGCAGATCGACGCGTGTGGAACGCGCCTCGACAGCTGGCTCGTGGACGCCGAGGAGATCTACAGGTACACCGACCCGCAGACGCTCCAGACGAACGAGATCGACGCGACATACAACTACGGGATCGCTACTCAGTTCGGGTGCCTGCTCATCTACGAGCACACCGAGGCGCCCGCGGACAAGCCGATCGTCAAGGTCGACGCCCGCATCGGTGAGCAGCCGCAGACGACGCAGGCGAAGTCGTGACGTTCAAGAAGGGGTCCCGCGAGCGCACCGTGGCGATGGCCGTCGGTGTCGGCGCGGTGTTCTTCATCATCTCCCAGTTCGTCCTCCCCGGCTCCGCCGGGTCGGGCCGTGGCACGCCGATGGCGATCCTCTTCCAGGGCCTCGTCTCCGGCGCACTCAGCGGGTTGGTCGCGATCGGTCTCGTGCTCGTCTACCGCACGAGCAGGATCATCAACTTCGCTCAAGCCGCCATCGGTAGCGTCGGTGCGATCTTCACGTACAACCTCGCGGTCGTCTATCACGTGCCCTTCGGCGTCGCGTTCACTCTCGGGGTTCTCGTCTGCTGCCTGGTGACGGCGTTCGTCGAGCTGTTCCTGATCCGTCGTTTCTTCGAGTCGCCGCGTCTCGTGATGACGATCGTGACGATCGGAATCGCGGCGCTGTTCGCGACGACGGCCGCGCCGATCCTCGGCAGCCTGCCGATCTGGGGTGACCAGCGCGACCTTTCGACGCGACTCGGGGCAACGCCGCTGATCCCGGTGCGCAGCATGAAGTTCTTCATCGGGAAGATCGGTATCCCCTTCGGGTTCCCCGAGGTGCTCACACTGATCATGGCCGTCGTCGTCATGCTGGCGCTCGGTGCGTTCCTGAAGTTCACACGCCTGGGCACCGCCGTCAGAGCTTCGTCCGAGAACACGGAACGCGCGGAGTTGCTCGGCATCAACGTGCGGCTCCTCTCGACGATCGTCTGGACGATCACGGGCGCGTTGTCCGCCATCGCCCTGATCCTCCAGGGAACCGTTTCGAAGAACTTCGGCATCGCGTCCGCCGGCGCGTCCCCGCTGCTGATCAGCGCCCTCGCGGCCGCCGTCATCGCACGGATGCGTTCGATCCCGATCGCGATGTACGCGGCCCTCCTCATCGCGGTCGCCCAGAACGCCGTCGACTGGAGCTACCGGTCGCAGGGCAACTTGGTGGACGCATCCCTGGTGCTCGTCATCGCCGTCGGACTTCTGTTGCAACGGCGATCGCTCCACCGCACGGAAGAGGTCTCGGCGTGGGAAGCCACCGAAGAGGTTCGACCGACGCCGCGTGAGCTTCTCGAGGTCGGCGGAGTGCGAACGTGGCGCCGCGTCCTCGTCGCGGTCATCGTGATCTTCGTTCTCGTGTTCCCGTGGACGACGTCCGCCGGCATCGTCAACAGCGGGTCGCTCGCGGCCATCATCGCGATGACCGTCTTGTCGATCACCGTGCTGACCGGGTGGGCCGGGCAAGTGAGTTTGGCCCAGTTCGCGTTCGTCGCCATCGGGGCGACCGTCGGTGGTGCGCTGACGTCGAGGCTTGGATGGTCGTTCTGGGAGGCGCTTCCGGTGACGGCGATCATCACGATGCTCATCGCGGTCATCGTCGGACTGCCCGCGCTTCGGATCCGCGGCCTCTATCTCGCCGTCGTGACCTTCGCCTTCGCCTCGTCCGTCTCCGTGCTTCTCTTCAGCGACAAGTACTTCGGCTGGTTGCAGCCTCAGAACATCCGCCGACCGACGCTGCTGCTTCTCGACTTCGAGGACGAGCGAAGCATGTACTACCTCTGCGTCGTCTTCCTTGCTCTCACGATCCTGCTTCTCGTGACGCTACGACGGAGCCGTCCGGGACGGCTTCTTATCGCTCTGCGCGAGAACGAGAACGATCTGCAAGCGTTCGGCGTGAACGTTGTGCGGACGAAGCTCACCGCGTTCGCGCTCAGCGGATTCATCTGTGGCGTAGCCGGCATCCTGTACGCCCACCACCAGCGCGCCGTGAGTGGGCAGGCGTTCCCGGCGCAGGCCAGCATCGATGTCTTCGTCTTCGCCGTGATCGGGGGCCTCGGTTCGATCACCGGAGCCGTCCTCGGAGGCGGGCTCTACGTCGCGTCGAGTCTCTACACGCGCGGCAACTCCGTGATCGCGTTCTTCCTGAACGAGGCGTTCGTCCTTCTCGCGGTGTTGTACGTCGCGCCGGGCGGGCTCGCGGCGATCGCCTACGACATGCGCGACGGGGTCCTGCGCATCGTCGCGCAGCGCCGCCAGGTCGTCGTTCCGTCGCTCTTCGCCGACGTCGATCCCGCGGTGCTCGAGAAGCGACTCATCCCCCTGGCCGAGCGCGAGGAACGCACCGGGGTCGGGGCGCTCCGCGAGGCCCAGTACCGGCTGGATTCCGGGTTGTACAAGGAAGCTGAGATCGACGTTGAGCACGGCGCACCCGACGAACGCGCTCTGCTTGGTTCCGTCGCCGAGCGGGTCGGAGGGAGCGAATGACGGAGCAACGCGCGAAACGTTCGCAGCGCAAGAAGACGAACGGGAAAGTCGTCGACGAAGGCTCGGCGAACGAGATCCTGGAAACCCTCGAGATCCCGGCGGCTGTGTCGCCGGAGGTTCGTCCCTCGGAACTGCGCAACGTCGGTTTCATGCGCAAAGCCGCCGCCGACGCGCGCCAAACGCTGCGAGATGCGGCGGATTGGCGGTCGCTCCTCAAGACGCCCTACGGATTGACGCCGATCATGGTTCTGGCTGTCGCCGGGATCATCAAAGGCTTCGACGGCTCGATCTTCGGGCTCGTGGTGCCGAACATCGTCCAGGACCTCAACCTGAACGTCGTGAACCTTCTCCAGCTGCTGAACGTGCTCAACGGGACGGTCCTCACATTGCTGACCCTCGGCATCGCGTACATGCTCGATCGGTCCCGGCGCGTGCCCTGGGTTGCCGGCGGGACGATCCTCTCTGGCCTCGGTTCCCTCGTCACGCCGCAAACACGTTCGGTCTACACGCTCGGTGCCGCGCAGACCGGGAGTGGCACGGGCGGGACCGCCGCGAGCATCCCCGACCTTTCGCTCGCCGCGGATTACTACCCCGTCGATCAGCGGGGCAAGGCGTTCGCGCTTTCGGCGACGATCAGCCGCATCGGCGGTCTCGGTGCTCCGTATTTCGTCGCGCTGCTCGTCGCTCGAACTTCGTGGCGCGTGCCCTTCCGTATCACAGGGACGGCGCTCGTCGTCGTCGGGATCGCGATGCTCTTCCTGCTCAAGGAACCGGTCCGGGGGTACATGGAGCGCCGGGCGGTCGGGATGTCGGAAGCCGAGTCGCAGGTCGCCGAGCCCGCCGTCAGCTTCGGGGAGTCGTGGCGTACCGTCTTCGGGATCCGCACGTATCGGCGCCTCTTCGTCTCTCTGATCGTCGGCGGAGTCGGGGACGTGTTGTGGGGCTCGGTGTTCGTGTTCTTCCTCGTTGAGAAGTACAACCTGGACATCATCTCCCGCGGCAAGGTTTTCGTTATCGCGAGCGCTGCTGCGATCCCGGCCGGCTTCCTCGCCGGCGGGCTTGTCGACACCCTTCTCCGCCGGCGGCCCGAACGCGTTCTGTACATCAGCGGCACGCTGGCGCTCCTCGAGTCCGTCAGCTTGGTCTACATCGCGTCGAAACCACCGCTCTGGGCGCTCACGACCGTGTTCGCCGTCTTCGGGTTCGCCGGCGCGCTGATCGCGCCGGCGCGGTTGTCACTGATCGCGAACCTCGTCCCCGCGCACGTGCGCACGCTCGGTCTGAACATCACGGTTGTCGCCGGCATCCCTGTGTCGATCCTTGCGAGTCCCTTCCTCGCGCAGATACCGAGCTGGGGCTTCCAGGGGTTGCTGTTCGCGGCCGTCCCGTTCTTCGTCGTGAGCTCCTTGATCGACATCTCCGCCGCGCCACTGTTCCCCGGCGATCTCCGGGCCGCTGTCGCGTCGCAAACCGCGACGGCGGCGTACAAGGCGTCGCTCGCGAAGGGCGAGGTGAAGCTGCTCGTCTGTCGTGACGTCGACGTCGACTACGACGGGGTGCAGGTCTTGTTCGGTGTCGACTTCCACGTCGACGAAGGCGAGATCGTGGCGCTGCTCGGTACGAATGGCGCCGGCAAGTCGACGCTCTTGCGCGCGATCTCCGGTACGCATGCGGCGTCCGGTGGCGCCATCGTGTTCGACGGACGAGATACGACGCACGTGCCGCCGTACGAGGTCGCGAAGCGCGGCATCGTCCACATGCCCGGCGGACGAGGCATCTTCCCGGGACTGAGCGTTCGGGAGAACCTCCGGCTCGCGACGTGGACACACCACGAGATCGACCCGGAGGATCCGATCTTCCGTGCCTCGCCGATCGAGGACATCGACGTCGACGAGGTGCTCGAGATCTTCCCCGCCCTCGTGCAGAGGCTCGACACGCCCGCGGGTGCGCTGTCCGGCGGCGAGCAGCAGATGGTGTCGCTTGCGCAGGCGTTCTTGCAGCGTCCTCGGTTGTTGTTGATCGACGAGCTTTCCCTCGGCCTCTCGCCGCAGATCGTCCAGCAACTGATCGAGTGCGTGCGCGAGATCAACCGGCGCGGCGTCACGATCGTCGTCGTCGAGCAATCGGTGAACGTCGCGCTCACCATCGCCGAGCGCGCCGTGTTCATGGAGAAGGGCGAGGTGCGTTTCGTCGGCAAGAGCGTCGATCTCCTGAAGCGTCCGGACATCCTGCGCGCCGTCTACGTGAAGGGAACCGGTGCCCTGACCTCGGCGCCGAGCTCCGCTGCCGCACAGCGCCGTCGCATGCCGGACGAGAGCCGGCGCGTCGTCCTCGAGGTCGAGAACCTGTCGCGGAGCTTCGGTGGCGTGAAGGCCGTCGACGACGTGAGCTTCGCCCTGCGCGACGAGGAGATCCTCGGCCTCATCGGTCCGAACGGCGCGGGCAAGACGACGATCTTCGACCTGATCTCCGGATACCTGCCGGCGGACGCCGGGAAGGTGATCTACGACGGCGCCGACGTGACGCGCATGGGTCCCGACGAGCGTGCGCGCTTGCAGCTCGTGCGCCGATTCCAAGACGCGCGGCTGTTCCCGTCGCTCACGGTGTACGAGACGTTGCTCGTTGCGCTCGACCGTCGCCAAGACGTCAAGAACATGGCGCTGATCGCGCTCCAACTTCCGCAGGTACGCGCGTCGGAGCGTCGCGTCCGGCGGCGGGCGGATCAGCTCATCGAACTGCTCGGACTCGAAGCGTTCCGCGACAAGTTCGTGAAGGAGCTGTCGACCGGCCTTCGACGTGTCACCGACCTCGCGTGCGTGCTTGCGATGGAGCCTCGTGTCCTGCTGCTGGACGAACCATCGTCCGGCATCGCGCAGGCGGAAGCGGAGTCGCTCGGACCACTGCTGCTTCGGGTCCGGCGTGAAACGGGCTGCAGTATCCTCATCATCGAGCACGATATGCCGCTCATCTCGCGCGTCGCGGACGAGCTGCTCGCGCTCGATCAGGGACGGGTTGTCATGCGCGGGACGGCGGAGACCGTGCTGAACGATCCACGCGTCGTCGAGTCGTACCTCGGAACGTCCGAGGCTGCCATCCGTCGTTCGGGAGCGAGAACATGAAGATCCGCGCGCTGCTACTCGTCGTCGCTGCACTCATCGGTTGCGCCGCGTGCTCCAGTCAGAAGAAGGTCGGGAG
Organism: Actinomycetes bacterium; assembly: GCA_025934435.1. Taxonomy (GTDB): domain Bacteria; phylum Actinomycetota; class JAICYB01; order JAICYB01; family JAICYB01; genus JAICYB01. The sequence goes on from JAICYB010000039.1 coordinate 29,718, forward strand.
CGCGATCGACGTCAACGCGTTGAAGTCCAAGAACGGCCTGCTCGGTCAGGTCAATGCGAACCAGAAGAAGGGCGGCAACAACGTCGTGCTCGGTCAGGCGACGCCGGTTCCCACAGGCAACGCGGCCGCCGCACAAGCTGCGAACGCACAGCGTCAGGCGCAGATCAACGCACAGAAGCAATCAGTCGCCGTGTCCTTCGCGATCACTCCGACCGGATTCAACCCGTACTACATCCGCGTGTACGCCGGAGGCGTGGTGTCGGTCACCAACCAGGACAAGGTCGCGCGATCGGTGACGGCCGACCGCGGACAGTTCGATTCCGGGTTGATCAAGCCGGGTGGTACATGGGAGTACGACCCGAAGACACCGGGCAAGTTCAACTTCCACGATTCGACGCGTCCGTACGTGGTGGGAACCCTCGAGGTCGACACGCGGTGAGGCGGTTCGTCCTCCTGGCCTTCGGGCCTCTGCTCGTCCTTCTAAGCGCGTGCGCGTCGGGCAAGGCGCCGCAGGCATCGCCGACGGCGAAGCCCCTCGTGAACGTCGATCTGCCGTCCGAGCTGCTCGGATTGCACGTCACGCCGGAGAGCGTGCAGGGGAACGTCAAGGGGATCGACCAAACCTACCTTCAGAGCATCGGGCTCTTCAGTTTCCGCGAGAAGAGCAAGCTGCTCCGGGCGACGCTCGAGATCGGCGTGTTCAACAAGCTCGCGCCGGCGACGAAGGCGGACTTCAGATCGACGATCATCGGCGGTCTCGGCGGAAGCGTCCCCATCCAGCTCCGCATGGGTCAAACGAGTGTCTACCTCGCTACGGGGGCCGATCAGAACCTCTTCACGTGGTTCGACGACAAGGCGTTCTACGTCCTCTCGATGCGGAGCGACTTCCCCTTCCAGCGGACGCTGCTCCGTGATCTCGTCAACACGCGGATCGTCCGATGAAGCGCTATCTCGTCGTCGTCCTCGCGGTCTTGCTGGCTTTCACTGCTTGCAAGCCGCCGAACGAAGACGCCAAGGCGCTGGCGAACGACGTCACGAAGTCGGCGAACCTTCCTCGCCACTTCG
>JAICYB010000067.1 GCA_025934435.1 Actinomycetes bacterium
GCGCGAGGACGGTCGCCGTCGTCGTACCGTCGCCGGCGACGTCGTTCGTCTTGGACGCCACTTCTTTCGCGAGCTGCGCGCCGAGGTTCTCGAAGGGATCTTCGACGTCGACTTCCTTCGCGATCGTCACACCGTCATTCGTGATGACGGGCGGCCCCCACTTCTTCTCGAGGACGACGTTGCGTCCCTTGGGGCCGAGCGTGATCTTCACCGCGTTCGCGAGCCGGTCTACACCGGCTTCGAGGGCGCGTCGAGCATCAGCGTTGAAGCGGATGACCTTCGCAGGCATGGCCGGCCGCTACTTGATCTTCGCGAGGATGTCGCGGGACGGAACGACGAGCAGCTCTTCGCCGTCGATCTTGACTTCGGTTCCCGCGTACTTCGAGTAGAGGACGCGGTCGCCTTCGGCAACTTCCATCGGGACGCGCTTGCCGTTGTCGTCGAGGCGGCCCGGGCCGGCGGCGATGACTTCGCCTTCCTGCGGCTTCTCCTTGGCGGTGTCCGGGATGACGAGGCCGGACGAGGTGACCTGCTCGGCGTCGAGCGGACGGATCACCACGCGGTCCTCGAGGGGCTGGATGCTCGTCTTGGTCTTGGTGGCCACTGTGAAACCTCCCTGTCTGACGTGTTCGGGAAACGACTTAGCACTCTAGCTGTGAGAGTGCCAGGAGGCAAATCCTAGCTCAGGTTGGGAGGGGCTGCGGGCCCCGGATCCATCCGGGGGGCCCGCTCGCCTGGGCGCTCGCTAGTGGCGAGCCCCCAGGCGAGGGGCGGTTGCCCTTTGAACCCCCCGGGCGGAGGGGTGCGCCTGCAATGAGGGAGTCGGCCGCAGTTCGCCCCGAGTAAGGGACTAGTCAGCAGAGAGCTGGAGAGCGGGATCCGCCGAAGCGTCGAGGGGGGTCAACTCGGCCCGTGACATGCGGAAATGCCCGGCGGCGGCGATCATGGCGCCGTTGTCGACGCAGAGCTTGCGGTCCGGAACCACGAGCCGGACGCCGGCGGCCTCGGCCTCTGCCGCCAACTTCGCCCTCAGCCGGGAGTTCGCCGCGACGCCGCCGCCGATGACGATCGTCCGCAGATCACGCTCCTGCGCCGCGCGGAGCGCCTTGATGACCTGCACGTCGACGATGGCCTCCTGGAAGGACGCCGCGACGTCGGCCTTGCGGAGGTTGACGCCTTTCGCCTCCGCCTCGCGGACGTAGCGGACCACGGCCGTCTTCAGTCCGGAGAACGAGAAGTCGAGGCCCTTGTTCACCATGGCCCGCGGGAAGTCGATCGCGTCCGCCGCGCCGAGCTTCGAAAGCTTGTCGATCGCCGGACCGCCGGGATACCCGAGGTCGAGGAAACGAGCGATCTTGTCGAAGGCTTCGCCCGCGGCATCGTCGAGCGTCTCCCCGAGCACCTCGTAGCTTCCGAGCTCGCCGACGGCGAACAGCGAGGTGTGTCCGCCCGAGACGATCAGCGCGAGGAACGGCGGCGCGACGCCATTTTCTTCGAGAACGCTCGCGAAGATGTGCCCTTCGATGTGATGCACGCCGGAGAACGGCAGGTCGAGGGACGCCGCCATCGCTTTGCCGGCGGCATATCCGACGAGCAGCGCGCCGATCAGGCCCGGCCCCCGTGTCGCGGCGACTCCGCTGATGTCTCGGAGCGAGATGCTCGCATCGGTCAGCGCGCGATCGATGACGAGCGGGAGCCGTTCGACGTGCGCGCGCGCCGCGATCTCGGGGACGACACCGCCGTACGGCGCGTGAAGTTCGTCCTGCGAAGCGATGACGTTCGACAGGATCTCGCGTCCGGCGCGCACGATCGAAACCGCGGTCTCGTCGCACGACGTCTCGATCCCGAGAACGAGGCCGTCGGGCGCGATCACGCCTGCGTCAGCTTCTTCCGGATGCCGTCGAGGCGCGCGGTGTAGTCGTTCGCGTCGACGCTTTCGGCCCACATGATGTAGGCGTCTTCGCCGGTCTCGACGTAATAGCCGCGGCGGACGCCCACGGTCTGGAAACCGAACATCCGGTACATCGCTTGCGCGCCGGAGTTCGCACGCCGCACTTCAAGCGTCATCGAACGCACCTTCCGCTCGCGGGACGCTTCGACCAGTGCGAGCAGCAGACGCATGCCGATGTAGTTGCGATGGAAGGCGGGATCGACCGCGATGTTGGTGACGTGTCCTTCGTCGCCGAGGATCATGACGCCGGCATAGCCGACGACCTTGCCCTGGTGGCGCGCGACGAAGTACGCCCGCGATCCCTTCTGCGCGAGCTCGGACAGGAACAGTCCGGCCGACCACGGACGTGGGTAGACCTTGCCCTCGATGCGCAGCACCGCGGGCAAGTGCCGCCGGCGCATCGGCGTGACGTCGACCTCGAGGATCTCGCGCGAGCGTTCTTTGACCATCTACGTCTTGATCTTTTCCCAGTTCATGTCCGCGTCGGTCTTCCTGATGTACAGCGGCTTCACGTCCAAGAGGCGGTCGGAATCTTCGCGCAGGAGGCGCGCGACCGCCAGTTCGGCGAGCGGGACGGCCCTCGGCGTGCAGTCGGACACGCCGGCGACGTCGACGTCCCGCGCGACGCGCTCGAACTCGCGCGCGTACAGGTGCGGCCCGTTCCCGACGACGAGCATCGACCCCCCTCGCGCTTCGATCTCGTTGACACAGTGCTCTGCCGGGGCGCACCGGAACTCGGTGATGCGCTGCACGCCGCCGGGGACGGGATGGTAGAACGCCCAGAACACTTCCTTCCGACGAGCGTCCGAGCACGTGCAGATGGTCCGGCCGCCGTAACGCACGCTGTAGGCGAGGACGTCGAGTGACGACAGACCCGCGATCTGGATGTTCAGCGATTGCGCGAGCGTCTTCGCCGTCGCGACGCCGACGCGCAGGCCTGTGAAGAGGCCGGGACCGAGACCGACGGCCACGCCGCCGAGCTGCGACCACGTGAGCTCCGCGTCGGCGAGCATCCGCGTCGCCGCGGGCATGAGGATCTCGTCCTGCGACCGGCCGCGGCCGAGTTCATAGGACGCAACCACTTCGTTCTCCGAGCAGATCGCGACGGAAGCGAAGCGTGTCGACGTTTCGATCCCGAGGACGAGCATCAGGCGCCCGCCCAGTCGTTGACGGCCGCCGATATCTCCTGCATGCGGTCACCCCAGCGTCCGGAGGGCAGGAACCTGATGTCGCGCACGTCCTCGTCGGTGTGCCAGCTGAACTGAAGTTCGAGATAGTCGCGTCCGGCGATCTCGAACGCTTTCTCGCCCCACTCGACGGCGGACACCGCCGGCGGCTCGAACAGCTCTTCGAGACCGAGATCGAACACCTCCGTCGCGGAATCGCAGCGGTACAGGTCGGCGTGGATCAAGGGGTACCGTCCGCCGCGATAGGTGTGAACCATCGTGAACGACGGCGAGCGCGCGCGACGCTCGAAACCGAGTCCGAGCGCGAGCCCCTGCACGAACGTCGTCTTGCCCGTGCCGAGGTCCCCGACGAGCAGCAGGATCTCTCCCGGACGGACCACCTCGGCGATGCGTCGTCCGAGCGAAGTCGTCTCGTCTGCCGAACGGGTGCGTACGGCGAGGAACGGGAGCCGCATGAGGTCCAAGCCTATAACCGCGGGCCTAGCCGAAGAGGCCGAGCTGCTCGCTGCCGTCCGCGGACGGCTCGGGGAGCGTGTCGAGCGCGGCCTTGATCTTCTCGAAGTCCGCGGCGATGCCGTTCGCCGCGTTGCCGCCGCGGAGCGCGGCCGCCGGATGGAACGTGCACATGAGCGGCGTTCCGTCCCGCATCTTGAACTCGCGTTCGCGGAGCTTCGTGATGCCGAGCGTGCTCCCCGTGAGGAGCTTCGCGGCGAAGTTGCCGAGGGCGACGACGATGCGCGGGTTGACGAGCGTGAGCTGCTCGCGCAGGAACGGCTTGCACGCTTCGACCTCTTCTGGGAGCGGATCACGGTTGCCCGGCGGGCGGCACTTGAGCGTGTTCGCGATGTAGACGTCGGCTCGCTTCAGACCGAGCTTCGTTTCGATCAGCTTCGTCAGCAGTTGTCCCGCCGCGCCGACGAACGGCTCGCCCTGCTGATCCTCGTGGAAGCCCGGCGCTTCACCGACGAACATCACATCGGCTTCGGGGTTCCCGACACCGAATACCGCTCGCGTGCGCGACGAACCGAGGGCGCAGTTGCGGCAGGCTTCCGCCTGTTGCGCCAGCTCCGTGAGACGAGTCGCGACGTCTTCGCGGGTCATCGTCGTCACGGCGTCAGCTAAGCAGACGCCGCCGACACTCCTCCGAGCGACGTCGCCGCGCGGACACCACGCCGCAGCGCGTCGGCAACGACATCCGCCGCGAGCGACCCGACGACGTTCGGATCCGCGTCGATCGCGCACGTCGACGCGCAGAACACGATGTCGCCGTCACCGAAGGCGTGCGCGGGACGCACCGCTCGCGCGATGCCCGCGCCGCCCATGCGCGAGATGTGCTCGCACTGCGCTTTCGAGAGCGTCGCGTTCGTCGCGACGACCGCGAGGACGGTGTTCGTTCGTTCGAACCCTGACCACCACGGCGTTCCCGGCGGGCATGCCGCTGCGGCGAGCCCGTCGCCGCGTTCGTCCACGACGTCGCCGACGGCGTTGCACACGACGATCGCTCCGACGACGACGTCGCCTTGTCGTTTCGATGCCGTGCCGACGCCGCCCTTCAACCGGTAGGACGGACCGGCCCACTTCGCGACCGTCGCTCCGGTCCCGGCTCCCACCGATCCTTCGTCGACGTCGATACCGGCGTTGTCGCACGCCGCCCGTGCGTCGTTCGCGGTCGGGAAGGCTTTCGGATCTCCGATCGCGAGATCGAAGATGACGGCGGTCGGCACGATCGGGACGACGGTTCCGCCGGCCGAGAATCCGATGCCGCGTTCCGCGAGCCATGCCATAACGCCGTCCGCGCAACCGAGCCCATACGCGCTGCCGCCGGTGAGGACGATCGCATGCACCTCGTCGACGACGTTCGACGGACGAAGCAGCTCCGTCTGACGCGAGTCGGGCGCCGCGCCGATCACCGCGCAGGACGCGCGCGTACCCGGCGGGAACAGCACGACGGTGCACCCCGTGACGCCGGCGGTGTCGGTGTGATGCCCGGCGCGAACGCCGTCCACGTCGGTGATCACGAAACGACGACCGTTCCCATGAGCGGCTGTTCGAAACCGCTCGCCTTCACTTCGGCGTACATCGTGAATCGTCCGGTGCCCGTCGGGTGCCACGTCGCGGTGAAGATCTTCGACGTCTGTCCCGCCAGCTCGGTCGTCGTGAGCGATTGGATGAAGACCTGACCGTCGGACCAGCGCCAGACCTCGCGCGAACCTTTCCGCACCCAGAAGTCGTAGATCTGCGCCGTGGGTGAGGTGAGCTGCTGGGCCGTTCCCGCATTGTCCGACAGACGGATGCGCAGTTGCACCGGCTGTCCGACTTCGACCTGCGCCGGCATCGCCGTGAAGACTTCCGTGATGACGCCGACGTCGCGTCGATCGCCCGTCAGCTGGTCCTGTCCGGCGCACGACGCGAAACACGCGACGAGAACGAGCATGGTGGCGAGTCGCTTCATCTGATGTAACGCCGTGGCACGCGGGGGCCGATCGAGCAGACGACTTCGTAGTTGATCGTCCCGATCCTCGACGCGATCTCCGTCGCGTCGATGGTTTCAGCGCCCTGCGAGCCGATCAGCGCGACCTCATCGCCGACGCTCACGTCGTCGTCGCCGCAATCGACCATGAGCGTGTCCATCGTCACGCGTCCCGCGATGCGCCGGCGCTTCCCCCCGATCAATACATCGCCGGTGTTCGACAGCATCCGCGCGAATCCATCGCCGTAGCCGATCGGGATGTTCGCGATCGTCGTGTCACGTTCTGGCGCCCACGTGAGTCCGTAGGAGATGCCTTCGCCCGCCCCGAGACGCCGCGTGAGTGAAACGGCGGACGACAACCGGAGTGCAGGACGAAGCTCGCAGCGCGCGCGTAGTGCTTCGTCCGGGTAGAGGCCGTAGATCATGATCCCCATCCGGACGAGGTCGAAGTGCGAGGCCGGATACAGGACGATCCCCGCGGAGCTCGTGAGATGCCGGACCGCGACGTCGATCCCCGCGCGCGACAACTCATCGCAGAACGCGGCGAACAGCTCGATCTGACGCGCCGTGAACGGGTGCTCCGCTTGCTCGCCGAGAGCGAAGTGGCTCCACACGCCTTCGACCTCGAGCCCGGGAAGCGACGCCACCTCTCCGACGAACGCGACACCGCGCTCGTAGTCCATCCCTTCGCGGTGCATGCCGGTGTCCACACAGACATGCACCGCGATCGTCGATCCGTCGATGGACGCTGCGTCGCTCACGGCCTGCGCCGCGGCGGGCGTGCTGATGCTCGGTGTGATCCGGTGCTCGACGACGGCCTTCGCCGCCTCGAGCGGAGGCTCGACGAGCATGACGACCGGTGCGTCGATGCCGGCGTCACGCAGGACGATGCCCTCCTCGACGAGCGCGACACCAAGCCTCGTGGCCCCGGCGTCGAGGGCCGCCCGCGCGACTTCCACGGTGCCGTGTCCGTACGCGTTCGCTTTCACGACGGCGAGCCGCTCGACGCCCGGCGCGAGGAACGATCCGAGCGCTTCGACGTTGTGCCGGATCGCGCCGAGGTCGATCTCCGCAACCGTCGGTCTGAACTTCACGTGAGAGACTCCAGGGCTGTGCGGATCGGCCGCACGTTGTGCGACGCACGCGCGACGACGCGGAAGGCGTCGCCGAGCGCTTCGGGAAGATCGTGTGCCGAAAGCGAACGTTCGCCGCTCCTCGCCGCGACGATGTCCGCGGCCAGACCGTGGAGATACGCACCGGCCCACGTCGCGCCGTCCGCGACCATGCCCTGAGCGATCAGAGCGGACACGATGCCCGTGAGGACGTCGCCCGTCCCGCCCGTGGCGGCACCCGGGTTCCCCGTCGCGTTCATCCAGACCGTTCCGGCGGGCGACGCCGTCACGGCACGGCGGCCCTTCAGATGGACCGTCGCCCCGAGACGGTCGGCGAGCGACCGCGCGTCTTCCACGTGATCGCTCGGCGGACGGCCCGCGAGGAACGCGAACTCACCGCCGTGCGGCGTGAGGACGGTCCCATGACCCCGCTCGCGCACGGCATCCGGTTCGTCCTTCAAGACCTCGGCGAGCGCCCACAAGCCGTCACCGTCGACGACGAGCGGCAGCGGCACGTCGATCGCGCGACGGACGAGGGCGACGGCGCGAGGGCCTCGTCCGATCCCCGGCCCGACGGCCAAGGCGCGGCAGCGGTCGAGGCGGTCGACCATCTCGTCGACGGCTTTGTCGTCGAGCTGACCCTCGCTCTCGGGAAGGGGAACCTTGATCGCTTCGACGACCGCGCTCTCGAAGACCGCGAGCGTGGAGGCCGGAACACCGAGCATCACGAGTCCGGCACCGGCGCGGATCGCGGCGCGCGACGTGAGGATCGCCGCGCCCGTCATGCCCGTTGACCCCGCGAGCACGGCGAGTGCGCCGACGCGGTACTTGTGGGTGTCCGCGTCGATGTCGGGCAACACGCCGCGAACGTCGCGCGCGTTCGGAACGAACGTCCGCATCGTCGTCAAGGGGATGCCGATGTCGGCGACGTCGACGCGTCCGCAGTGCAGCGCACCCGGCAGCGAAACATGCCCGATCTTCAGCGACTGGATGGCGAGCGTCACGTCCGCGCGAACGGCGACGCCGGGCACGGATCCGTCCGCTCCGTCGACGCCCGACGGGATATCGATGGACAAGACACGAGCCGATGCCGCGTTGATCGCCTGGATGGCGCGCTCGCCGTCGCCGGACGGAGCACGCGAGAATCCCGTTCCGAATATCGCGTCGATCACGAGATCGGCGCGCGGGAGTGTGCCCGGCCACTCGTCGACACCGACGACGGTGACCGACGCACCCGCGGCGCGGAGCTTGCGCGCGCAGATGATGCCATCGCCGCCGTTGTTCCCCTTGCCCGCCACGACGACGACGCGCTTGCCGTACGCGCGACCGAGCATCCGTAGGGCGGTGACGGCACAGGCGTGAGCCGCGCGCTCCATGAGCTCGGCGCTCGGCGTCCCGGCGGCGATGGCGGCTTCGTCCGCGGCACGCATCTCGTCCGGCAGAAGGACGGGATCCATCAAGCCTCCGCGATGACCACTGCGACGGCGACGTCGTCGGTGTGCGAAAGCGAAACGTGGAACGTGAGGTCGTCGTGCCCCGTCACGCGCAGTGTCGGGACGCGATCTTCCGAGAAGACTTCGACCGCGCGCCAGGGAAGCGTCCGGCCGACGGCCTTCCGGCACGCTTCTTTCGCGGCGAACCGAGCGGCGAGCGACGCCACACGCGACCCGCGCGAGGACGCCGTCTCGATCTCGTGTTCGGTGAAGACGCGCGCGGCGAGTCGTGGCGATCGTTCGAGCGCGCGGCGCATGCGCGCGATCGGCACGGCATCGACGCCCACGCCGCGTATCACGGGTTCGTCCAGCGACGCGCGAGCGCCTGGATCGAGTCGATCAACAGGTCGACGACACCGATCTCCGCGAGCAAGTCGTCGCGGAAGGTCGGCTCGCTCTCCGTGACGATGTCGCGCAACGCGTCGTAGCGGTGACGGTAGCCCTGCAGGACGGACCGCATGACATCGGACGGCAGGTAGTCCGCGAACCGAACGTGCAGCAGCGCGATACCGGTGGTCTCGGCCCCCTTGACCTCGGGGACGATGACAAGCGTGCGTCCGTCGTGGCCGCGCGTGACCAGCACCTCACGTTCGACGGCGACACGGTGCTTCGTCCCACGGAGCCGCGGATCACGATCGGTGCGCGATGGGATCTCGCGCGCGATCCCGCCGCGATCGGTGATGTGGACGAACGCGTCACCTTCGAGATCGCCTTCGACCCGGTACAGCGTGAAGCCGGCGACACGTTCCACGGCCGGATCGAGCGCCGCCAGCGCACGGAGCGTTCCGTACGTGAGGCGATCGCGCGCGACGCCGGCGGCGAGCACCTCGCGCACGAGGGCGCTCTGCAGCAACGTCTCCTCCGCGCGGCTGATCCCGACCGTGACGGTCTTCGCCTGGTGCCGGATCGCATCGATCGGCCGCGTGAGCTTGTCGATACCGACCGTGAGCGCGCCGAGGAAATCGCGGAGCACCTCGCCCGGCGTTCCGACCTTCCCGAACTCCACTTGGTAGGCGTCGAGCGGCGTCCGGGCCGAGACGTAGCGGAACAGCGACGCGATCTGGACGGCCGTCGACGGTTCGAGGTGGCCGTCGTAGATGCCTGCGCGCAGACCTTCGTTGTAACGGCTCGCGAGCGGAACGAGACGCCGCGCGAGCGCGTCGAACAGGCGCGTCGTGTCGGCGTCGGTCGTCGTCGCGGCTTCGACGACCGACCTCGCTTCGCGCAGCGGAGTCGCGAGCGCGTCGATCGCGAGGGCCGCCTCGTAGCCGAAAACGTGACCCGCCATCGTCGACAGCACGAACGCGACGGCAGGGTGCACGGACGGGACGCGGATCACGTCGAGCGCCGCATCGAATCGTCCTTCGCCTTCGCCGTAGATGACGATCGGGGCAGCCTTGTGCGCGCGGTAGTAGACGACTTCCTTCGCGACGTCCTCACTATTCGAACCGGTAAGACCGGCCGCGCACACGAGGATCAACGGCTCGGCGGACAGGTCGATGTGCTTCTTGTCTTCCGTCGCGTCGCAGGAGATCGACTTGTAGCAGAGCTCGGAGAGCTTGATGCGCACCTCTTCGGCGGCGATGCGGTTCGCGCCGTTGCCGACGACGGCCCAGTCGCGCCGCACCGGCACATGCCGCTGGGCGATCTCCGCGATGGACGAACGCAACTCGAGGACGGCCTCCATCGCGTCCGGCAGGTCGCGCAGCGCGCCGAGAATCGCCGGGTCGAGCCCCGTTGCGCCTTCGACGTGCTCGGCGATCGCCGACGCGAGCAGGAATCCCGCGGCCACTTGCGCGTAGAACGCCTTCGTCGACGGCACGGCCATCTCGACGTCGCGTCCGTCCGAGGTGTAGAGCACACCGTGCGAGCGATCGGTGAGGTCGCTCTGGCGACGGTTGACGATCGAGACGACCCACGCGCCGCGTCCGCGCGCGACCTCGACCGTGCGATTCGTGTCGGCCGTCGTGCCCGACTGCGAGATCGCGATCACGACCGTGTCCGACATGTCGTCGCGCAAGCCGAACCCGGACAGTTCCGTCGCGGCGAGCGCCTCGACGTTGATCGGAGCCGGACGAAGCGCTTCGGCGAGGGCGATCGCGAGTGAGCGGCCGGCGATCGCCGCGCTCCCCTGGCCGATCGCGACGATGCGGCGGATGTCGCCCCGCCCCAGACGGTCGACGAGGTCCGCTGGGAGCGTGTCGGCGCCGAGGATCACACGGTCACCGATCAGGCGTCCGCGCAGCGTCTGGCGGAACGACCGCGGCGACTCGATCATCTCCTTCAGCAGGAAGTGCGGGAACGGACCCCGGTCGACATCGCGCGTCGTGATCTCGGCCGCACGCACGTCGGTGTCGGCGATCGGCAGTTCCTTCCCGGAGAAGTCGATACGCACGATGTCGCGCATGCCGCCTTCCGGCACGACGACGATCTCGCGCCGTTCGCCGTCCATCCGGATGTAGCTGCCGGCTTGTTCCACGAAACCGTACGGCTCGCTCGCGACGAGGAAGCCGGCGGTCGCGAGGCCCACGTAGAGCGCCTGGCCGCTCCCGCGCAGCGCGAGCATGAGCTTGTCGGGTTCGTCCAGCGACACACATGCGATCGCCGTCGAACCTTCGAAGGACGCAACGCTCTGACGGAACGCCTCGATGAGCGAGCGGCCGCCCGCGACGTGCCGCGCGACGAGCATCGGGATCAGCTCCGCATCCGTCGTCACTTCCGGTGGGATCTCGAGGTCCTCGGCCGACGTGATATCCGCGTGGTTGTCGATGTCGCCATTCAGAGCGGCGAACACGAACGGCGCGTCGATGCTGCCGACGGGGTGCGCGTTCGGCTCCGAGATCATCCCGACGCTCGCCCAACGCGTGTGTCCGAGGACGAGCGCTCGCGCATCCTCACCGTTCGCGACCATGTGGAGCAGGACGTCGTCCCGGATCTGATCGCGCATCGCGCGCGTGTTGTCACCGAGCTCGCCGACCTCGGCCGCGGCTTTGTAGATGAAGCAGAGGTTCCCCTTCGACGCTCGGACGGATCCCGATCGCAGGAGCGGATCGCCCGCGCGTTCGGAAACAAGCGCAGACACGGACGGCGCGCCGAGATCCAGGCCGTGGTTCCGGACGAACACCGCGATGCCCGCGGAGTCACGTCCGCGCACTTCGAGACGATCGATCGCCGAGAGCGCGATCTCGATCTGCCCGAACAGGGCCACCGCATGCGGTGAGGCGTCCCGCCCCGCCAGATCGATCGCGCCGGTCGCGATGCGCAGCGCGTCGCGAAGCGCCTTCCACGTCACGTCCTTCAGCCGGACGATCGCCGCGTTGAGCGTTTCGAGCTCGTCCGCGGGCGGTTGCAGCTCGCCTGAGTCGAGGGCTTGCTCCACGCGGGCAACCCGGGTCCAGATGTCGTCCAGCAAGCGTTCGAAGACGGGGATCGAGCGCGGGTCGTGCGCGAGCGCCAGGACACCGCGGACGCCACGCAACATCTCCTCGGCCTCCGCGACGTGTTCGGTCGCTTTCTCCATGGACACGGTGAGGTCGGGCGCGAGATCAGCCGGCATCGTCGCGTGCGCGGCTTCGAGCGCCTTCGACACGCGACCGAGGTCGACCGGCTCCCACGCCTCTTGGCTCGAAACGACGCCGACGATCCCGCACATGTCAGCCAACCTCCCGGCGGACGGCGCCGGCGACGACGTCCGCGAGCTCGGTCGCGAGGGTTTCGTCCGGCGCTTCGACCATCACGCGCACGAGCGGCTCCGTCCCCGACGGTCGGACGAGGACGCGACCGTGGGGGCCGAGCTTCCGCTCGACGTCGGCGATCGCCGCACGGACGCCGGACGCGTCGAGCGCATGTGTCGCGCCTTCGGTGCGTACGTTGACGAGCACCTGCGGGAAAGGCTCGAAGGGAACGAGGTCCGCGAGCCGCTCCCCTTTCGACGCCACGAAGTCGAGCACTTGTAATCCGGTGAGGATCCCGTCGCCCGTCGTCGCGTGGTCGAGACAGACGATGTGGCCCGATTGTTCGCCGCCGAGGACGATGCCGCCCTCGCGCATCGCCTCGAGCACGTGGCGGTCGCCGACCGGCGTTTCCACGATGCCGATCCCTTCGGCCGCGCACCACTCGCGAAGCGCCTGGTTCGCCATCACGGTCACAGCAACGCGATCCGCGCCGAAGAACATCGCAAGCAACGCGATGATCGCGTCGCCGTCGACGAGTCGTCCCTCCTCGTCGGCCATCAGCACGCGGTCGGAGTCACCGTCGAGCGTGATCCCGACGCACGATCGGCGCTTCGCTTCCCGTGCGACAACCTCGGGATGCAGAGCTCCCGCACCGTCGTTGATCTTCGAACCGTCGCCCTCGCAATGCAGCGCGTCGGTTGTGACGCCCAGGCGATCGAACACGGACGGCGCGACACTGCACGCGGCTCCGTTCGCGCAATCGAGTGCAACGAGCAGCGAGGACAGATCCGCCCGCAGGGTCGAGGTCAGATGCGAGACGTAACGATCGGTGCCGTCCTCGAGGGCTTCGACGATGCCGCGGTGCGTTCCGTCGACGCCGTCATGCACCAACCCTTCGATGGCTCGCTCGGCCGCGAGGGAGAGCTTCCATCCGCCGCGGCCGAAGATCTTGATGCCGTTGTCCTGCGGCGGGTTGTGCGAGGCCGAGATGACCACACCGGCGTCCGTGCCGAGCGTGCTTGCGAGGTACGCGATCCCGGCCGTCGGCATCACTTCCGTCGTCAGGACGTCGCCGTTGCGCGACGCGAAACCTTCGACGAAGGCCGCCTCGAGCTCCGGCCCCGATGTGCGCGTGTCGCGGCCGATCACGATCCGCGGGCGGTTGACGCCTTGGCCTTCGAGGTACGCAGCGAGCGCGCGCCCCACGGACGCCGCAAGCCCGGCGCTCAGCTCGTCGCCGGCGCGTCCGCGTATCCCGTCGGTGCCGAAAAGCTTCCGCATGGGGATGGAGGGCTTCAGTGTCCCACAGCCCGCTGGACGAGGCGGTAGAGGCGCGACGTCGTCGATCCGTCCTCGATCAGGTACGCCATCACCCGCACACCGGCGCGAAGCGCTCGCGCCGAACGGAACCCGACGGACGCCGCGGCCGCCGCCAGCGGCGCCTTGCGCATCGCCTTCATGATCTTGAGCGCGCTCGTGAATTGGAACGAGTAGTTCTCGGTGAGCGCGTGCTCGTAGCGGCGGACGATGTGGCTCGGTGCTGCTCCGTCCAACATCGCTTCGGCGGCGAGCTCGGCCGACTCGAGCGCATAGGCGATCCCTTCGCCCGAGTACGGGGTGATCATCCCGGCCGCGTCGCCGACGCAAAGCAGACCCGGCGCACCCGGACGGAATCCGCGCATCGCCTCGGGGAGCAACGCTCCGTGCGCCGGACCTTCGATGGTCGCGTCCTCGAACCCCGGACGCTCCTTGCGCAGCCGGTCGATGAAGCCGTCGAA
>JAICYB010000058.1 GCA_025934435.1 Actinomycetes bacterium
ATCGGGGAGCACATCGACTACCTCGGCGGCACCGTCCTGCCGTTCGCCTGCGATCTCGAGCTTCGACTTACAGTCAGCCCGGGCAACTGGCGGTTCCCGCCGGGGGCCGAGCGGTTCGTCGCCGCCGCCCGCGACATCGTCGGAGATCCACAACCGCAGGACGGAACCATCGGATCGGCGATCCCCGTCGGCGCCGGGCTCTCGTCATCGACCGCGTTGTCGACGGCGCTCCTGTACGCCCTCGGCGGGACGAAGCCAACTCCGGAGCAGGTCCTCGCCGCCGAGATCGCCGCGACCGGCGTCCCGGGCGGGCTCATGGATCAGACGGCGATCCTCGAAGGTCGCAAGGACCGCGCGCTGCTCCTCGATTGCGCGTCCGGCGTGTTCGATCTCGTCGAGCTGCCGCCGCAGACGGCATTCGTCGTGATCGACACGGGAACACGACGGAAGCTCGCCGACGGACGTTACGCGCAGCGTCGCGCCGAGGTTGAAGCCGGCGAATCGAAACGCGTTCGCCATGCGGAAAACGAACAAGCGCGCGTGTACGCGGCGGCGAATGCCATCGGCGACGCCGATGAACTCGGACGCATCATCTCGGCCTCGCACCGTTCGCTTCGCGACGACTTCGAAGTTTCGTCACCCGAGCTGGACGAAGCGGTCGCGCGCGCCGAGGCGACGAACGGCTGCACCGGCGCTCGCCTCGTCGGCGCCGGCTTCGCCGGATGTGTCCTCGCGATCGCGCACGCGGACAAGGCGAAGGACGTACGCGACGCGTTCGATCAAGCGTGGATCGTGCGCGCCGTCGACGGCGCTAGTGAGGTCTGAACAGTTCCCAGACGCGCGACTTGAAGGTTGCGACGTCTTCGGTGGCGAGCGTCATGTCCGCTTCGGACGTCCCGCCGATGGCGACAACCTTCAGGCCGGCGTCACGCAGGTGTGTGACGGCAGCTTCGTCCGGCTGCCAGACGACGGCTACATCCGCACCGTCGGTCGACGTCACGATGTCGTATTCGAGGGACGACATCGCGCGACGTAGATCCGGGACGCGGTCTTCCGGCGCGACGATCGCGATCTTCGGGATCCGGCACATCGTCAGGGGATGATGAAAACCGGTGTGCCCACTTCGGTCTCGTCGAAGAGGTGTTCGATGTCCGTTCTCCGCAGACGGATGCAGCCGTGCGATGCGCGGTGGCCGACGGTCCACGGTTCGGGCGTCCCGTGGATGAGCAGGGCGCCGCGATCGAGTGGCATCGCGCGTGTGCCGAGCGGGTTGTACGGACCGGGCGGGATGTAGTGCGGCATCCCGCGCGCCCAGCTCGAGCCGGGATTGCTCCACGCCGGATGCACCTGTTTCGCGACGATGTGATACACGCCGGGCGGCGTCGGGAAGCTCAGCTGCCCGACGGCGATGGGGAAGTGCTCGAGAAGCTTCGGGCCGCCGTAGAAGTCGAGCCGGAACTTCTCGAGGTTCACGACGATCGCGTGCGTCGGCGCGGGCAGCGCGGCAACTTCCCGAACCGGGAGGCGGAGCTGCGATCGTCCGCCGTGCAGGGCTTGGAGGAACATCGCTTCCGCGCGTATCGCGTCGAGGGAAACGCCCGGCGAGCCCGGCCGCAGCACGACGTGACCGGAGACGAGTTCGTACGTGCCGGGGGTCGGTGTCCGTGAGAAGTCTGAGCCGAGGCGCGCGACGGTCGCGCGCAACTTGGAAGCGTCCACCCGGAGGTGCCCGCCCGCGCGTGTTGCGCCGAGGTCGGCAGCCGTGATCCGTTGTGGACCGCGCTGTGTGACCACCTCGAACGAGGGAAGCGCGTTCGCTGAAGGCGGCGTGCTGATGACCGCGACCACCGCCAGCACGGCGGGTGCGAGGGCGAAGAGTGCGAGGAACCTCGAAACGCGCGACATCCCGAGGAGATTCTAGGGTTCGCCGACCTTCAGCAGGTCGAGCGGACGGGCCGTCTCGTCGAGCGTCGCTCCCGGCGCCCGGAGGAAGAAGCCCTGGGCGGCGTGGAAGCCGAGGTCATTGACGAGTTTCAGGTCGTCGAACGTCTCGATCCCTTCGGCGACGACATAGGCGCCCACGCCGTTCGCGACGTTCTGCAAGCTCTGCAAGAGCCGGCGGCGGGTCTCGATGCCGTTGGCCCCCTGGACGAAGCTCATGTCGATCTTCACGTAGTCGAACGCGATCAGCGCGAGGAGATCGAGGTCCGCGCTCGCGGCGCCGAAGTCGTCGAGGGCGATCTTGAGTCCGGCGTCGCGGCAGAGCTTGAGGTTCTGCGCGAGACGCTTCGACGCGGCCGACCGCTCTTGCTCGATCACTTCGATCACGATCTGATCGCGGCGGAGGCCGTGACTTTCGATGACACCTGTTATCTCGACGGGATCGAATCCGTCGACCTCGAGAGCCGCAGGCGACATGTTGAGGAACAACTCCTTGTCGTGGGGCATCGCGGACGCGCCGCGTACCGCGACGGCGCGACACCGGCGGTCGAGCGCGGCGACGAGTCCGAGTGTCCCCGCGGCGCGGAAGAGCGACGGCGTCGGCGTCGGACCGAGTGCGGGATCGAGCCGGCAGAACGTCTCGTAGCCCATGACCGTCCCGCCCGACGTCAGGTCGAAGATCGGCTGGTAGACGGCGACGATCTGTCCTTCTTCGATGACCTTGCGAACGTCGATGCCGTACTTCATGCCCGGGCCGGCGTCGCGAGCGGACGCGATCGCGACGGCATTTCCGCCCGACCGTTTCACTTCGTAGAGCGCGCTGTCGGCGCGTTCGAAGAGTTCGTCCGCGTTGACGGCGTGCTCTGGGAACGAACTGACACCGACACTCACCGTGAGGTGCAGGTCTTCGCCGACGCCGAGCCGTTCGCGCTGGATCCGACGACGCAAGCGTTCGGCGAGGATCGACGCGCCCGACGACGGCGTCTCCGGAAGGATCATCGCGAACTCATCGCCGCCGATGCGATATGCACCGTCCTCTGTGCGCCGTTGCCGATCGAGCAACGTCGCGAGACGACCGAGCACGCGGTCGCCGGCGAGGTGGCCCCACTGGTCGTTCACGTTCTTGAGCGTGTCGGTGTCGAGGAGGACGAGGCTCAGCGTGCGACGGTGACGTCGTGCCCGTTCGACCTCGGACTCGAGGCGTTCGTGGAACGCGCGGCGGTTGCCGAGGCTCGTCATCGAATCCTGTCGCGCGGCTTCGAGGGTCTTTTCGTACAGGCGTGCGTTCTGGAACGCGGCCCCCATCTGTCCGGCGATGGCATCGGCGAGCTCGATCTCGTCCGGTGTGTACCGGCGCTTGCGGGATGACTCGCAGCACCACAGCAAACCGACGAGTTCGCCCTGCGCGATGACCGGCACTTGGATGTGGCTCTTCACGCGATACCGGACGCGGAGATCATCGTCGTCCGCCGAGCTCGCCGTGTCCTCGACGATGATCGTCTGGCCGGCGAGCAACGTATCGAGGCGCGCGAAGGTCTCATAGCTCAAGCCGCGGAGTTGCTGCAGCACTTCGATGAAACGTTTGTCGACGCCGCTCGTGTACAGCGCCGCTACCGTCTTCGTTTCCGGATCGAGTTGGAACAGGATCGAGTGCTCGGTCTCGAGCGCGACGCGGGCTTCGTCCACGAGACTCTGCGAGAGCGCACGGACGCTCAGATGCCTGGCGAGCGAACGCGAGATGCGCGCGAGCGACTGCGCGCTCTCACGCATACGACGCTCACCGTCGACGACCCAAGCGATGATCTCCGCGACGACGATGCACACCGGTATCGCGAGCGCGCCCGCGGCGGCATCGGCCCAGCCGGCGCCGTGGCTCCGGTACAAGATGGGCCAGACGTACGCGACGGCGGCGACGGGCGCGAACTTCACCGACGTCCAGCGCGGATGCGCGAGACCTACCCACGCGAACGCGACGACGAAGAAGACGCTGTACGAATACGAACGCGCGCTCCCGAAATTGTTTCCGAGCGCGATGATGAGGAAGGCGATGGGCAGGAGCAGGAGACTTGCCTCACGCGGCCAGCGATCCCACGGCAGCACATATGTGATGCCGCCGACGAGTGCGGCGGCCGCCGAAAGAACGACGACCATCGGCCGGTTGATCCCCGGGAGCTGCGGAAGCGGCAGCGCGAGCGCGGAGAGCACACCAGAAGCGACGAAGAGATAGCCGGCGATGCGCGCCAGCTGCCGGTTGCCTAACTCGCTCGTCATCCTGCCCCCGTCTCCCAACAACGATGTTACGGGGCTTCGTCCAACTCTGGAGGGGAAATGGGAGCATCCGAGGGTGAAACGAGCGGGGTATGCGGCCGTCGCGGGGGCCGCCGTGCTCTGGGCGGCCGGCGGGACCTACGCGAGCCGCCTCATCCACGAGGGGGCGTCCTTCCTCGAGCTGACCGAGGCGAGAGCGTGGGGGACGGCCCTCATCCTCCTCATCGTCGTGGGTCTCCGGCGGCCCGCGGCACCGGCCAAGCGCGTGAATCCGCTGCTCGTGGTGCTGTTCGGGTGCTCGATCGCCGGCGCGAACTTCAGCTACTACGCGTCCCTTTCGCGTCTGCCCGTGGCGATCGCGATCACGGTCCAGTACACGGCGCCCGGACTCGTCGTCTTGTGGGCGGCGGTCGCGGACCGGCACCGTCCGGGCCGGCGTATCGCCCTGGCGCTGGTCGCCGCCGTGATCGGCGTGGCGTTGCTCTCCGAGTTACCTTCCGCGCTGCGCTCGGGACATCTGCGCTTGGACGGGCTGGGTCTCGTCCTGTCGGTGGTCGCCGCCTTCGCCTTCGCCACGTACATGGTCACGGGCGAGCATGTGGCGAGAGCGCTCGGCTCGCAGCGATCCGTCCTCCGGGGGTTCTGCGTCGCGAGCGTGCTGTGGGTCGTAGTGCAAGCGGTCCGGGGACGGCCCCACACCCTGGTCGAGCCGCGTTTCTGGCCTGGGATCGCCTTCCTCGTGGTCGCGACGACGATCGCGCCGTTCCTGCTGTTCGTCTGGGGACTCGAACGGGTCCGCGCGCAGGACGCAGGCATCGTGTCCACGCTCGAGCCGCTGACCGCGGCGTTGCTCGCGTTCTTCTGGCTCGGACAGTCGCTGTCCGCGATCCAGATCGTCGGCGGGTTGCTCGTGATCGTTGCGATCGGCGTCGTGCAGGTCGAGCGGCCCGTCCGCGAAGAGGTGACCGGCGCCGTCGGATGACACTTATGTGATTCGTGTTGGGTTTGACTGTTTGTGAACACTCGTCGGACACTGGTTGTCCATGCGGAGGGCACTCGCAGCGCTTGCAGGAGCAGCGCTCATCTTCGTCGCGCTCATGGGATCCGCGTCCGCGGCCCCCACGGGCTACTGCTCGAAGACGCGCGGACTTCCCGGTGACAAGCTCGTCGTGCGCGGACAGGACGGCATCGCCGGCGAATCCGCGATCTTGAACTTCAACACGAAAGCGATCGGCGGGAACACGGTCGACGGTTACGGCTTCTGGACGATCGTCGGACACATCCCGCGGCACGCGGTGCCCGGCACGTACGCGATCACGGTCACGTTCTCGCCGTCGGCGACGTCCGCTTCGCCGTGCTTCTTCCGAGTGACGCGGCGTCGATGAAACGATTCCTCTTCGTCGTCGCCGTTGTCGCCATCGCGTCGGTGGGTGTCGCACTGCAAAGTGAGGCGCAAAGCGCCGTGTGTTCGCGCGCAACGTTCGCGCCGGGGCAGACGATCGGCGTCAGTGGTGACGGCGCAACGCCGGGAACGACCGTCACCTTGCAGTTCAACGGCTCGACCATCGGCGCGACGACGGCCGACGGTTTCGGCAACTTCGCGGTGTCCGGACACATCCCGGCGAGCGCGACACCCGGTCTCTATCCGATCACCGTGACCAACGCCGCGTTCGGAACGCTCGGCGCATGCACGGTGAGCGTGCAGGAACCCGCGCCCGTCGCAACGCCGAAGCCTCCGGTCAACAACGCGACATCGACCATGACGCAAGCTCCGCCGGCCCCGTCGATCGTCGCGGTTCCGGTTGTCGTCCAGCAGCAACAGCAACAGCAGCAGCAACAGCCCGTTGCGGTTCCCGAACCGCATTTCGTGCCGGTTGTCGCTGCGCGCAGCTCGCTTCCGACCACCGGGTCGAACACCGGTGAGATGGCGCAAGGCGGAACGGGCGCGCTGATCGTCGGTGTGTCGCTCGTCGAGTTCGCGCGCCGGCGCAAGCGTCGCTTCGCGACGGCTGCGTCGCCGTCGACGTTGACGAGCGAAGGCGACCTCTTCCTTCCGTTCTGGCCGCACTGAACGTCGCCTGCAGCAGCTGCGGACGAAGCATCCCCGCTGATTCGAAGTTCTGCGACGGTTGCGGCGCGCCCGTGGCGTCGTGGCACACGCCGGTAGTGAACAAGCCGCGAGGATTCAGTGAGCTCGACGCGACGGAGGGCTTCGCTCCCGTAGCCGCGCCGCAAACGCGAACGGCGACTGTCGTCGCGCCGCGTCCCGCGCCGGTCATGCCGCCGCCGCCGCCGGTCACCACTCGCAGGCGACATTCATTCGTTGTCGATCTCGTGATCATCGCGGTGCTCGGTGTCGCGTCGGTGATCGTCGCGCAAGTCGTGCGCGACGCGGTGCTCCGTCACGAGGGCTTGACGACGCTGTCGCTTCGTTCCGGCTTCTGGTGGACGATCGCAACCGTGTCGTGGGTCCCACTCGCCATCGCGGCGATCGTGATCGCGGCGATCTATGCGCTCGCCGTCCGCGGACGGGGTCTATTCGTCCTTCCTCTGATCGTCGGTCTGCTGCTTTTCGCCTTGCCGGTGGGTGCGATGGCTCTTGCGTCATTCGTTGCGGTGCGAACGAACTCGCCGACTCCGGCTCCGCGGCAACCCCTCGACCTCACCGATCAACCCGCGCCGACCGTCCCTCCGCTCGTGACGCTGCCACCGTCGCCGACGGTGAGTGCTTCGTCCGCATCGACGGCGTCGTTCGTCGCGCCGGTGCGTCACACCGCTGCCGCTCGCGCGAGCACCGCTCCGACCGGGCTACAGTCGCCGAAGCAGCCCCGGCAGCCGATCACCCCGCCTCCCACGACAGCGCCGCCGAAGACGAAGGGCCAAACCCAGACGCCCGCGCCGACGAAGCCGGATGGGCAGCACCAGTCCCAGTAACCAGCCGGACGTAGCCCCCGCGGGTGGTGTTCGCTTTTCGCGCAACGCCGACTCCCCCTCAGGACACAGGAGGAGGTCGCGATGGCGAAGGCAGCGGTGTACCGGAGCTTCGAAGTACGCGAAGGGTTCGGACCGGTCGAGGTCGGCAAGCTCGTGTTCGTCTCCGAGCGCCGCGGCTCGGCCGACGCCGAGGCCGAGGAACGCTGGACGCACGGCCGCAACGTGCAGGTCTTCGGCGTTCCGTCGGACGGTGACCACCAGCCGGTGCTGCTCCGCGCGCTGACGGGACTCAAAGCGGCTTAGTTGTCGGTGGTGCGTCCTACAGTGCATCCGTAGGACAAGTTCTTCCCCCCGAGCTTCCCCACTGGAGACGTGCATGCTCGCGCGTGCGTGGGGAGCGGTTCTTTCGGGCGTCGATGCGATCCCGGTTCGCGTCGAGGTCGATATCGGCAGCGGTCTGCCGGCCTTCTCGATCGTCGGGCTGCCCGACTCCACGATCCAGGAAGCGCGCGACCGCGTACGCGGTGCGCTCACGAATTCGGGCGAGCAGTACCCGATGGTGCGGATCACGGCGAACCTCGCGCCATCTGATCTGCGCAAGCAGGGGGCCGGGCTCGATCTCGTGCTCGCGCTCGGCATCGCCGTCGCGAACGAGCAAGCACCGCCCGACGGCCTCACCGGACGGCTCTTCTGCGGCGAGCTCGGTCTGGCCGGCGACGTGCGTCCCGTGCGCGGTGCGTTGCAAGCGGCCGAAGCCGCACGGAGCGCCGGACTGAAGGAGATCGTGTGTGCTCCGTCCAACGCCCGCGAAGCCGCGCTCGCCGGTCTGCCCGTGCTTCCGGTCGCGACGTTGAAAGACGCGCTCGATGTCGTACGCGACCGCGTTCGGCTCGCGCCCGTCGTCGAGGACGCCGAAGCCCTGCTGCACACGACCGTCTACAGCGGACCGGATCTGGCGCAGATCCGCGACCAGGATCACGCGAAGCGCGCGTTCGAGATCGCGGCCGCCGGCGGACACAACATCCTTCTGTCGGGTCCGCCGGGTTCGGGCAAGACGCTGCTCGCGCGAGCGTTGCCCGGGATCCTGCCGCCGATGACCCTGACGGAAGCACTCGAAGTCACGCGTATCCATTCGGCGGCCGGCTTGTTGTTCCCCGGCGAGTCGCTGATCAGGACGAGACCCTTCCGCGCGCCGCACCACGGAACATCGGCGTCCGGGATGGTGGGCGGCGGTTCGGGTTTCACCAAGCCCGGCGAGATCACGCTTGCGCATCGAGGCGTGCTGATGATGGACGAGTTCCCGGAGTTTCCGCGCTCCGTCCTCGAATCACTTCGCCAGCCGCTCGAAGACGGCTTCGTCACCGTCACTCGGTCGCGCGAGACGAAGTCCTATCCGGCGCGCTTCATGCTCGTCGCGGCGATGAACCCGTGTCCCTGCGGTCACGCGGGGACCGAACGTCCGTGTCGCTGCCCGCCGCGAACGCTCGAGATCTACCGGCAGCGCCTGTCCGGTCCGTTGCTCGATCGCATCGACATGCACGTCCCCGTCGGACGCGTCGAGACGAAACGGCTTCTCAGCGAGACGGACGGAACACGCTCGGCGGTGGTGCGCGAACGCGTCGAGCGCGCCCGCACATTCGGGCGGGGACGCCACGACACGCTCGGTGTCACCTGTAACGCGGAGATCCCACTGGGCAAGCTCATCGAGCTCTGCGCGCTGGACGAAGCGACGGCACCGATCCTGACGCGAGCGGCGAACCGCTACGGCCTCTCCGCCCGGACGGTGCACCGTGTCCTCCGGCTCGCGCGGACCATCGCCGACCTCGACGGCGCGGAGTCGATCTCGAAGGCGCACCTGCACGAATCGCTCACGTACCGCGTCGTCACGAAGGATGCGGACCTGTGAGGGGTGCACGTCCGACGACGAGCTGGATGGGGGAGTGGACGGTGCCGCCGCTCCTCGAGCATCCGGTCACCGAACACGAACGTGGTGCGATCGTCGCGCTCTCGCAAGCGGGGATGGGACCGAAACGTCTCGCGCGCGCGTTCGAGGGGGCCGAGTGTCTCGACGAGGTGCTCGGCACGTTCAAGAAGCGTGCGCCGAACGCGATCGCGCACCTGCGATCGTTGCAAACGCGGGCGGTGCTGCCGTGCGACGACGAGTACCCGGCCCTCTTGAAGCAGATCGTGTCTCCGCCGCTGCTGCTGTACGTCCGGGGACGCCGCCTCGATTCGCTACCACCTTGCGTCGCGATCGTCGGTGCTCGAGCATGCACGACCGGTGCGGCGCGGTTCGCGAACCGCATCGCTGAGGCGATCGCATCGGCAGGGTTCACGGTCGTGAGCGGTCTCGCGCTCGGCATCGATTCGTCCGCGCATGTCGGCGCGCTCGACGGGGGAACGACGATCGGCGTCCTCGGCACAGGGATCGACGTGTGCTACCCGAGGCAGCACAAAGAGCTCGTCGACCGCGTCGCGGCCGCCGGCGCGGTCGTCACGGAGTTCCCACCCGGCGTCGGACCGCGCGAGTGGCACTTCCCGCTCCGCAACCGCGTGATCGCCGGGCTTTCCTTCGCGGTCGTCGCGGTGGAGGCGGCGGCTCGCTCCGGAGCATTGATCACTGTCGACTTCGCCGACGAGAACGGCCGTGAGGTGTATGCGTGCATCACCGGGCCGGAGAATCCGGCGGGCGAAGGCATCCGCGCGCTGATCAAGGACGGAGCGAAGCTCGTCGTCGACGCGGACGATCTGGTGGTCGAGCTCATCGAGCTCGCCGAGAGCCAGGGGTATGTGATGCCCGGTGAGGTTCGTCCGCGGCGCAACGACGGACCGCTCGTGCTGAATGGCACACACCGCGTCGTGTACGACGCCGTCACCGAAGGGACTTCCGTCGAAGACGTCGTCGCCGTGACGTCCCTCGATCTGTCGGAGGTGTCCGTCGCCTTGTCCGAGCTCGAACTCGGCGGACACCTTTCGTGCGAGTTCGGGAGGTGGCGCCGTGTGAGTTAGCCGAGCGAAACGGGCAATCTCTGCAACCCGTGGAGCGCCATCATCTCGCGCCATGGTGGGTCGTCCTCGGTGAGGTGCATCTTCGGGAAGGCATTCGTCAGTGCTTCGAAGGCGATCTCGCCCTCGAGGCGCGCGAGCGGTGCTCCCACACAGAAGTGGATGCCACCGCCGAACGACATGTGGCGGACGTCCGTGCGTGTGACGTCGAAACGATCGGGGTCGTCGAACGCGGCGGGATCGCGGTTCGCCGAACCGAGCAGGAAGATCACGTGCCGACCTGCGGCGATCGTCTTGCCGCCGACTTCGACGTCGATCGAGGCATTGCGCGAAGTGATCTGCACCGGCGAATCGAAGCGGAGCACCTCTTCGACGGCATGCCGTGAGAGCGATGGATCCGCGCACAAGCGTTCCCACTCGCCGCGATGACGCATCAGCGCGAGCACGCCGTTCCCGACGAGATTGACCGTCGTTTCGTGTCCGGCGAAGAGCAGCAGGATCAGGTTCGCGATCACTTCGTCGCGCGTCAGGCGGTCACCATCGTCTTCCGCCGCGATGAGCGCGCTGAGCAGGTCGTCGCCGGGATGCTTTCGCCGTTCGTCGATGATCGGGAGGAAGAAATCGGTCATCTCCTCCGCGGCAACGCTCGCTGCGCGGAGTGTGTCCGGACTGTCGATGTCGAGCGCCTTACCGATGGCGTTCGACCACGGACGGAAGCGGTCCCGGTCGGCACCCACGCCGAGCAGCTCGCAGATCACGGTGACGGGTAGCGGGTAGGCGAACGAGGAGATGAGGTCGACGTCGCCGTCCAGCGTTGCGATCAATCCGTCGACGATCTCGCGCACCCGCGGACGAAGCGCTTCGACGGCGCGGGGCGTGAACGCCTTCGTGACGAGTGAGCGCAGGCGCGTATGGTCGGGCGGATCCATCGTGAGCATGAAATTCATCGCCATCCGTCCCCACGCCTCGGCTCCCATGCCGGCGCAATAGCCCTCCACGTCGGCGAACCCCGGTCCGCGCTGGACGAATCTCCCGTCGCGGATGAGCGAGACGTCTTCATGGCGCGCGAAGAAGAATCCGTTCGCCATGGCGCTCTCGTGGACCGGATCTTCCTCGCGCAGACGCCGGTAGATCGGGTACGGGTTGGCGCGGCCTTCCGGTTGGAACAGCCGCATCTCGATGCCATCGAGCGGCGTGCCCTCGATGATCTCCTCGATCGCCGTGCTCATCCGTACCTCCCCTGGACGGTGACTCACGATATATCGCGAGGTCACGATATATCGCGAGTGCCGCGGGAGGCAAGGCCTCAGTCCCGGCGCATCTCCAGGTCGCGTCCGGTCACGCGGTCGAGGTCGACGATCACCGCTCGTCCCTTGCGGTCGGGGTCGAGCAGTCGCTCGATCTCGGGCATGCCGTCCCATACTCGCCGGCGAGCTTCGTCCGAATCGTCGACGTGCGCGCGCCCGTAGAACTGCCACATCGTCCGGTCGCCGCCGTGTCGGTAGAGGAACGACACCTGCGGATGATCGACGATGCGATCGAGCAGTCCGCCTTCCGGCCGGCGGTGCCAGATCGCGAGCTGATCGCTCGAGTACACCTGCGAGCTGCCGAAGAAGGACAGCTTCGGGTAGCCGTTCGCATCGACGCTCGAGGCGATGACGGGGTAACCGTCGTCGAGAGCGGCGGACAGGCGATCTCGCATCTCGTCTGTGAGTTCGATCATCGATGTGGGTATGAGAGCGCCATGCTTACCCTCATCGTCGGCACCATCATCATCGGTTTCATCGTCGGCCTCCTCGGGCGTCTCATCGTGCCCGGCCGGGATCCGATCGGCATCGTCGGGACGATCCTCCTCGGCATCGCGGGCTCGATCATCGGCGGTTTCATCGGACGCGCGATCTTCCACAGCCAGGGCACGCACTTCATCCTGGCCGTGATCTGTTCGGCGCTGATCATCTTGGTCCTGCGTCGCACGGGTGCAGGTCGTCGCCGCTTGATCTAGTCGTCAACCCAGACGCGGTCCTGGTTGTCCGGGTCGTCGATCGGCGATGACACGAACAGAACGCGGACGGGTTCGTCCCCGAACTCGGCCGAGTGCGGCGTGTTCGAAGGGATGATCCAGACGTCGCCGGGATTCACGGGGCGCGTCACATCGCCGACGGTCACCGAACCGCTTCCGGCGAGGACGTAACCGATCTCATCGTGTCCGGGATGGACGTGCTTGCGGAACGGGCCTTTGTGTCCCTGGAAGATGAAGACCGACGACATCTTGCCGTGACCGACGTACGTGCGCTTGAACGCGTCGTCCGCCGTCAAGATGTCGTCGTTCACGGCCTGCTCGATGTTCACGACGTTGACGGCTGTGTGCGGCAGGGATTGCTGGCAGCACGGACAAAGGAACGTGTCGGTCATCTCGCCTTCCTCCTCGCGATCAGGGCTTCGAACAGAAAGTGATACACCTCCGTGTGCTTCTTCGCTTCCCAGATGTCCTCGCCCCAGAGATACGCGCCGTGGTCGCGGACGCCGATCGCTTGTGCGCCGGCGAAGCGCGGATCGTCGAGCACCCGCGAGACCTCCGACGTCAGCTCGGGCTCGCGCGGTGTGTTCGCGATCACGGGCATCAGGTGACGATCGGTGTTGGACATCCCGGGGATCCCTTTGAGCATCTCGAGTCCTTCGATGACGAGTGCGTCGTCCGGCGTGAGATCGCAGGCGAGCACGGCCGCGAGCGCGTGGGAGTGGACGACGGATCCGGCGCCTCGACGGGCGATGATCGCGCGGAAGATCTCGCCGCACTCGCTCGGACGGAGCGACGCGTCGCCCGGCACTTCGAGGATCGCACCGGACGAAGCATCGACGACGAAGAGGTCATCCGGCGTGACGCGCTCCTTGTGCACGCCTGTCGGGGCGAGGAGGAGCCGGCCGGGCGCTTCGAGGGCGCAGATGCCGCCGCCGGTCCCCGAGACCCAGCCCTTGTCGTAGAAGAGCCGCAGGAGCTCGCAGAGGAGTTCGCGCACGCCAGAGAAGGTATCACCGTAAGTTGACACTTACGTAAGGCTCTGCTTAACTACTGGTATGGAAGCCGCCCTGAAGGCCATCGCGGAGCCCAGGCGTCAGGCGATCCTGCGCCTCGTCCGCGACGAGGAACGGACGGCAGGCGAGATCGCCGAAGCCTTCGAGGTGACTCGTCCGGCGATCTCGCAGCACCTGAGTGTGCTGAGGGAGGCGGGACTCGTGACCGAGCGACGCGACGGGACGAGGCGCTTCTATCGCGCGCGGCCCGAGCAGATCAAAGAACTGCAGCGGTTCCTGGAGGAGTTCTGGCAGACGGGACTCGAGCGGCTCAAGGCCGCCGCCGAATGGGAAGAAAGGAGCAAACGTCGTGGTGCAAAGTGAAACGGTGACGAAGCTCGCGACGTGCGAAGTGCGGATCGATGCATCACCCGAGACGGTGTTCGAGTACTTCGTCGATCCCGAGAAGATGATCCGCTGGATGGGGATGTCCGCGAAGGCGGACGCGACACCCGGTGGTTCCTACGACGTCGTCGTTACGCCGACGTTCCACGCGATCGGTGCGTTCAAGGAGATAGATCCTCCGCGGCGTGTGGCCTTCACCTGGGGATACGAAGGCGGAGCGGTCGCGCCGGGATCGAGTCTCGTTCGTGTCACGTTGACGCCGGACGGCGCCGGTACGCTCGTCACGCTGGAACACAGTGGTTTGCCGGATGACGAACAAGTGCAAGGACATACCGAAGGCTGGGTGCATTACTTCGAACGTCTCGCGATCGTCGCCGTCGGTGGCGATCCCGGCGTCGATCCGTGGACGACGAGAGGAGCGTAGACATGGGAAACAAGGTCGTGCACTTCGAAGTGGCGGGATCGGACGCGAAGAAACTCCAGGACTTCTATTCGAGCGCGTTCGACTGGGAGATCGACGCCAACAACCCGATGCAGTACGGGATGGTGAATGAGTCGAGCGCGGGCATCGCCGGCGGCGTCGGTCCGGGACCGGACGGCGGCGGACACGTCACCTTCTACATCCAGGTCCCCGATCTGCAGGCCGCGCTCGACAAGATCGAGAAGCTCGGCGGCAAGACCGTGACACCGCCGATGGACGTCCCCGGTGGTCCGTCGCTCGCGCACTTCGCCGATCCCGAAGGCCACTTCATCGGCCTCGTGAAGGGCTAACCGCGCAGCGGCTAGCTCCTGAGCGATAGGCCCTTGTAGCTGTCGGTGAAACCGGCCGTGCGGAGCTTCGTCGCGTGCGGCGACTCCGCGGCCGGCGCACCGTCGATACGTTCGATGACGAGCCGGGAGATCCGTCCGTCCTTCTGTAAGGACGCGACACCTTCCGGCCATTCATCGTCGTCGCCGAAGACGAGCAAGCTCTTGCCACCGCGTTCCACATACGCGGAGCACTCGCCGTTCACGACGACGACGTATGCGCCGGCGACCCGCGCGGGCCGGCCCGGATTCTCCGGCCACGACAACGCCGCGCCGTACGGTTGCGCGGGATCGGTCGCCGCGAGGGTGAGCACGTCGGTCGGTTCGTCCTTCAGTTCGCGCAGCCGTTCGACCGCGCCGGGAAGCGCGAACTGCGCGGCTCCGAGTCCCGCGACGAAGTAGCCGCGACGGACGCGTCCCGATTCCTCGAGCGCTTTCAACACGCCGTAGACCGATGCGAATCCGCCTTCGACGTTTTCGGCTAATGCGGCTTCGCGCGTCAGCACACCGTGCCGATCGAGCAGTTGGAGCGCTTTCGCGTGCGCGATCTGCGTCGGCGCGGGTCGTTCGATACGGACGAGCGACCAGCGGCCCGCACCGGCCGGTGGCCCGGTGCGTCGAAGCGATCCCGGGCGGACGCGACCCTTCGGCGCACGCCGGGGCTTTCCCCAGCCGAGCGCGCGCAGCGGCGCGAAGGTGTCGTTCGTCACTTCACCGGCCCACACGAGATCCCACAACGCGGCGAGCAGCGTCTTGTCGTCCGTCTCCGGCCGCACCAGGTCCGGCCAGAAGCACGCGCCGTGACGGAGGCGCTCGCGCAGCACGTCGTGCAGCGGGCCGTCCGGCGCATCACCGGGTGACGGCGCGAGCATCGCGAGCTGGTCGCGGAACGCGAGCACGACCTTGCCGTCCGCCGGACCGAGCGAACCCGCGCCGACCCACGCGAGCTCGCCCGACGCAAGCAAGGCATCGAGATCGGCGGCCCGGTACGCGTGCAAACGCGCCGGCAATACATCGGTCTCGAGCACGGACGCCGGTACCTGTGCGCCTTGGAGTTGTTCGATCACCTCGACGAGCGCGTCCGGACCTTCGCGCGGACTCGTCACGCCGTGCCACGCGGGAAGGAATCGTCCGAGCACCGCGCCGTCGACCGCTTCAACCTCTTTGCGCAGGCGCGCGAGCGAACGGCGGCGCAACAACTTGAGCACGTTCGTGTCGCACCACTCGCGCTCGGTCCCCTCGGGGCGGAATTCGCCGCGGACGATGCGCTCCTGCGCTTCGAGATGTTCGAGCGATGCGAGCACGCGGTCGGACGCGACGCCGAAGCGGCGCGCGACATCCGCCGTGACGAACGGGCCATGCGTGCGAGCGAAGCGGGCGACGATATCTGTCAGCGGGTCGTCCACCGGTTCGGTGAACGCCGCGGGAAGTCCCATCGGGAGCGCGACACCGAGCGCGTCACGCAGCCGAGCCGCGTCTTCCGCGGCGGCGATCCGTTCCTCTCCGGCAACGGAGACGACGATCGCACGTCGTTGCTCGACGAGTTCGGTCACCCATGTCTGGTGGTCGCCTTCGCATCGCGCGGCAACTTCGAGCCAACCGAGATCGCCGAGGCGACGGAACAGGTCGTGCAGCTCGTCGCGGTTCTCAGCCCGGTACCGCTCCGACAGTCCTTGGAGATCGAGCTCGATCGAAGCGAGTGCCTCGGGATCGATGAGCTCGCGAAGTTCTTCGGTGCCGAGAAGCTCGCGCAGCAGGTCGGCGTCGAGCGCGAGCGCCGCGGCTCGTCGTTCCGCAGGTGGCGCATCGCCTTCGTACATGTAGACCGCGATCCACCCGAATAAGAGCGATTGGGCGAACGGCGATGCGTGCTTCGTCTCGACGGCCACGACGCGCACCTTCCGCGACTGGATGTCGCGCAGCACTTCTTTCAGCGCCGGAAGATCGAATACATCGCGGACGCATTCACGCGTCGTCTCGAGCAGGATCGGGAACGTCGGGTAGCGCGACGCGACTTCCAGCAGATCCGCCGAACGCTGGCGCTGCTGCCAGAGGGGCGTCCGCTTGTCGGGGCGGCGACGCGGCAAGAGCAGCGCGCGCGCCGCCGCTTCGCGGAACCGCGACGCGAAGAGCGCCGTCGTCGGAAGCTCTTGTGTGACGAGCGCGTCGATCTCGTCCGGCGACGGACAGAGCTCGTCGATCGGAATGTGATCTTCTGCTTCACCCAGTCGAAGGATGATCCCGTCGTCCGACCAAAGCAGTTGCACGTCGCCCCCGAAGCGTTCGGTGAGGCGCGCCTGCAGAGCCATCGCCCACGGTGCGTGCACGCGCGCACCGAAAGGGGAGAGCACGCAGATGCGCCAGTCGCCGATCTCGTCGCGGAACCGCTCGACGACGATGGTGCGGTCGTCGGGCACGGCGCCGGCTTCGGCCGCCTGCTCGTCGATATAGGCGAGGAGGTTGCCGGCGGCGAAGTCGTCGAGCGCGTACTCCGTTCTGAGCAGCGCAAGGGGGTCCTTCGCTTTGCGGATCTCGCGCACGGTGGCGCCGATGGCGCGTCCCATCTCGATGGGGCGTCCCGGCTTGTCGCCTTTCCAGAACGGCATCTTCGCCGGCTCGCCGGGCGCCGGCGTCACGACCACGCGGTCGTGCGTGATGTCCTCGATGCGCCACGTCGACGCGCCGAGCACGAACGTCTCGCCCGGCCGCGACTCGTAGACCATCTCTTCGTCGAGCTCACCGACGCGCCCGCCGTCGGGCAAGAAGACGCCGAACAGACCGCGGTCGGGTATCGTCCCCCCGCTCGTGACGGCGAGGCGCTGTGCTCCTTCGCGCGCCGTCAATACATCGCTGCGGCGGTCCCACACGATGCGCGGACGAAGCTCCGAGAACTCGGTCGACGGGTAGCGGCCGGAGAGCAGGTCGAGCACCGACCGGAAGACTTCGTCCGTCAGGTCATGGAAGGGCGCGGCGCGACGAACGACCGTCGCGAGCTCGGCGAGCGGCCACTCGCGCAGCGCACACATCGCAACGATCTGCTGAGCGAGGACGTCGAGCGGATTTCGCGGGTAGTGCGTTTCCTCGATCGCTCCGTCCGCCATACGGTTCGCGACGACGGCTGCTTCGAGCAGATCGCCTCGGTACTTCGGGAAGATCTTTCCGCGGGACGGTTCACCGACCTGGTGGCCGGCTCGTCCGATCCGTTGCAATCCGCGCGAAACAGAGCCGGGTGATTCCACCTGGATCACGAGATCGACGGCGCCCATGTCGATGCCGAGCTCGAGCGAAGAAGTCGCGACGAGACACTTCAGGCGACCCGCCTTCAAGTCGTCTTCGATGAGCACACGCTGCTCGCGCGCGAGCGAGCCGTGGTGAGCCTTCGCGATCTCGGTTTCGGCGAGCTCGTTCAAGCGGCCGGCGAGACGTTCGGCGAGGCGTCGCGCGTTGACGAACACGATCGTCGAGTTGTGGGCCGTCACGAGTTCGAGGAGCTTCGGGTGGATCGCCGGCCAGATCGACCGGCGCGTGCCGTAGCCCTGTCCGTTCTCTTGCGGTTCGATGTCGTCGAGCGCCGCCATGTCCTCGACGGGCACGACGACCTCAACTTCGATCTGCTTGCGCGCTCCGGCGTCGATGATCTTCACGGGACGCGGTGATCCGTCCGACGCATAGCCGCCGAGGAAACGCGCGATCTCCTCGAGTGGTCGCTGGGTCGCCGACAAGCCGATGCGCTGTGGATCGCGCCCGGTCAGCTCCACCAGCCGCTCGAGGGAGACCATGAGGTGCGCGCCGCGCTTGCCCGGCGCCAGCGCGTGGATCTCGTCGACGATGACGGTGTCGACCGAGGCGAGGATGGCGCGCGCCTGCGACGCGAGCAAGAGATACAGCGACTCCGGCGTGGTGATGAGGAGGTCGCCCGGCGCGC
>JAICYB010000068.1 GCA_025934435.1 Actinomycetes bacterium
CCGATACAACGCATCATCGTGAGTCACAGGCGGCGCTCCTCTCTGCTCGTCTTGCCGGACAAGCAGCAGGATGCGTCGCCTGTGCTGTTAGGACGAGGAACTACCGAGGTGTCGGTAGGACTCGGAGAGAAAACAGCTTAGGGCACGAACCCGTTGTAGAACGCATCGATCGAACGTCGGATCACGTCCGGCCGCCAAACATCGAGGCGCTCGGGCGCGATGGGCGCCCGAACCGAGGTCAGTGCGTCGTTGATCGCTTCTCCGACGTCGGAGGCGACCCGAGCACCCGGAACCTCGGAAGCGCCGTGCACGGGCAGCGAGATCGCCGGTATCCCCGCAGCCGCGGCTTGCACGAGCACCTGTGGAAGGCCTTCGACGGCGGCCACGTGGACGAGACAATCGGATCCCGCGAGCAGGTTTTCGACGTCGGGCACGAAGCCGAGGAAGCGGACGTTCGCGTCGAGGCCGAGCTTGCGCACGAGAGCTCGAAGTGGTTCGTCCTGATCGCCGTGCCCGGCGACGGCGAGACACAGCTCCTCGGCGGCCAAGCGGTGACGCAAGCCTTTGATCAAAGCGTCGTGTCGCTTGCGTCGCTCGAGCGCACCGATGGAAACAACGACCGGCCGGTCGCGTGGGAGGTCGAATCGCGCGCGCCGTTCATCTCTCTCGTCACGTGAAAGCGATCTCACCGCGACGAAGCGATCGATCTCGACCGGCGACCGGATGACGAAGGACGAATCCGGTCGCGCGGCACGCTCGTGGACGTACAGCCGTCGCAGATCTTCGCCCACGAAGACGGTTGCGTCGGTGAAACGACCGCAAAATCGTTCCGCCGCGAGGAAGGCGCCACTCGCCGCACGACCGTATCCTTCGCCGAACGACGCCATGTGGACGGTGTGGATGATCCGTCCGGCGAGGGCGCGAGCGGCCAGGCGGCCGACAACGCCGGCCTTCGACTGATGCGTGTGCACGATGTCGTACCGCTGCCTGCGGACGAGTCGCCGGAGCGTCGCGACGGCCCGCACGTCGTTCACTGGGTTCACGTCCCGGCGCAAAGACGGCAACTCGTGGCGTACCACGGACGGCGGAAGGGTTGTGCTCCCGCACTCCCCCGTCGCGAGATGGACGACGTGACCGTGCTCGAGCTCCCATCCCATCCAGTGCTCGAGATTGCGACTCGCACCGCCTGGGATGTGCCGTGTCGCGATGTGGAGGATCTTCATGCCTGCGCCACCAGGTCGATAACGTGACGGATGATGCCAGAACGATCATCGGACGAGAACGTCGATCGCGACACCGTTCAGAGTTTCGGATCGCAGTGGCAACGTTTCGACCAGCAGGCCGTTCCCGAAGGGGAGCTCCGCGAACGGTTCGAGCAGTACTTCCGCATCTTTCCGTGGACGGACCTCCCGCATGACGCGAGCGGATTCGACCTCGGTTGCGGAACCGGCCGCTGGGCGAAGTTCGTCGCACCCCGCGTCGGGACGTTGCATTGCATCGATCCGAGCGCGGAAGCGCTGGACGTCGCGCGCCGGACGCTCGAGGCCTTTTCGAATTGCCGATTCATCGAAGGTGACGCCGATGGGATGGGCGTCGCCGATGCGTCGATGGATTTCGGCTACTCGCTCGGTGTTCTGCATCACCTTCCCGATCCGGCTCGCGGCTTGCGCGCGTGCGTCGACAAGCTCCGAACGGGAGCACCTTTCCTCGTCTATCTCTACTACGCGCTCGACGACCGGCCCCGGTGGTTCCGTGCGATGTTCCGGACGAGCGACGCGGCGCGGCGCATCGTCCATCGTTTGCCAGAAGGCGGCAAGCGCGCCGTCACAACTGCAGTCGCGGCGCTCGCGTACTGGCCCTTGGCACGGACCGCAGCCGTCGTCGAGCGCTTCGGACGAGATGTGTCCGGCTTCCCGCTGTCGTACTACCGGAGGCTCAGCTTCTACACCATGCGGACCGATGCGCGTGACCGGCTCGGCACACCGATCGAGCACCGCTTCTCGAAGGCAGAGATGCGCGATCTGATGTCGAGTTGCGGGTTGACGGACATCGCGTTCAGCGACGAGCCGCCGTTCTGGTGCGCCCTCGGACGGCGAGCCTAAGCAAGGCTTTCTCGCTCGAGCCACGCTTGGAACATCAGGACCGTCCACAACTGGTACTTCCAGTCCGCGCGGCCCTCGAGATGCTGCCGCCACGCGCGACGGATCGGCGCGGCGTGAAAGTACCCCTCGCGCTCGAGGCGCGACCCGTCGAGCAACGCTTCGCCCCAGTCGCGGAGCGGGCCGCGCAGCCACGAGCCGATCGGTACACCGAAACCCATCTTCGAACGATCGATCAGGTCGGCCGGCAGGTATCGGCCGAGCAACCTCCGGAGTACGACCTTTCCTTCAGTTCCCTCGAGGCGCATCGACATCGGCAACGTCCAGGCGAAGTCGATGACGTTCGGGTCGAGCATCGGGATACGTGTCTCAAGGCTCACGTTCATCGCGGCGCGATCGACCTTCACGAGGATGGCGTCGGGCAGATAGGAGAGCAGATCGATGAACATCATCCGTTCGACCGGCGTTTGCTCCTCCGGCCAGGCCGACGGATCGGTGTGGACGTCCCACGACTCCTCGCCGCCGATCACCACGTCGGCGGGATCCGCCCACAGCGACATCGCGTACCGGTACATGTCCTCGGCGCGGCCGAACTCCCCGACGTGCGCGGCCGCGTTGAGCAATGCGCCTCCCATCGAACGCGACCGGCGTCCGGCGACGCGGCTCACCATGTCTGCAACCGAGAAGGCGCCCGAACGCATCGCGAGGCGCGCCACTCCCCCACCCGCACGGCGAACCACGCGCGGGATGCGCGCGACCCTCGACCAGTTGTCGCGGACGAGCGGGTAGCGACCGTACCCACCGAAGAGTTCGTCGCCACCGTCACCCGTCAGTGCGACGGTCACGTGCTCACGCGCGAGCCGCGACACGAGCCACGTCGGGATCTGCGACGAGTCGGCGAAGGGTTCGTCGTATACGTCCGGCAGCAGCGGTATGACGTCGCGTGCTTCGTCCGGCGTGACATACATCTCGGTGTGATCGCATCCGAGGTGCTCGGCGACGCGCCGCGCGTAGGGCGCTTCGTTGTATCCCTCTTCATGGAACCCGATCGAAAACGTACGCACGGGCGTGCGTGCGACGTCCTGCATGAGAGCGACGATCGTGGACGAATCGATGCCGCCGGAGAGGAACGCACCGAGCGGCACGTCCGAGATCATGCGGATCTCCGTTGCATCGCGCAGGACACGAGCGAGTCGATCGGTCGCATCGTCGAGAGATCCGTCGAACCGCTGCTCCTCGGCTCGCCGAACGACGTCACGCGCCGACCAGAACGGCTCGGCCGTACCGACGATCGGCGCGTCGCCGCGCAGGTCGACCTTGAGGACGCAGCCGGCGGCGAGCTTCTGGACGCCGGCGTAGATCGTGTACGGCGTCGGCACGTACTGGTAGCGCAGATACATCGTCAGCGAACGACGATCGATCTCGGCGCGGAAGTCCGGATGCGCCCGGAGCGCTTTGAGCTCGGAGCCGAAGATGAAGGTGGTGCCAAAGGTCGCGTGATACAGCGGCTTCTCACCGACTCGGTCCCGCGCGAGATACAGCGCGCGCTCGTCCGAGTCGTAGAGCGCGACCGCGAACATCCCGTTCGCGCGTTCGAGCGCTCCGCGAACGCCCCACTCCGCGACGGACTCGAGGAGCACCTCGGTATCGGAGCGTCCGCGGAACGTGTGGCCCCTGTCGAGAAGTTCTTCACGCAGTTGCCGGAAGTTGTAGATCTCGCCGTTGAACGCGAGGACGTACCGCCCGGACGCCGATCGCATCGGCTGATGACCTTGGGGCGAGATGTCGATGATCGCCAGCCGCCGGGAGCCGAGCCCGACTCCGGTGGCGGGGTCCGTCCACGTTCCGCCGTCGTCCGGTCCGCGATGGAAGATCGCGTTCGTCATCTTGTCGAGGCACTCCGCACCCGCCGACGGGCCAGCGAAACCGCAGATCCCGCACATCAGGTCACGCGGCGGAACTCAGCAAGGATCGTGTGACCGAACGCCCCGCGTTCGCCGACGTAGTGCAGCGGATCGGCGCCGTCGTCCGAATCGAATGCCGCGTGGCCCGCGCGTCTTACGACGGCAACTCCGCGATCACCGACGAAACGCTTGACCGCCGGTTTCCATCTCGCCCACAGGCGCTGTAGATCGAGTGCGAGAGTGCTTCGTCCGTGTCGCTGCCGGTGTACGGCGACGACCTCCAAGCCGTACCGATCGGCGAGCGCGATCATCTGATCCGCGCCCCACCGTGAAAGATGGTGCGGCGGCAGGTCGTACGGCGTCTGGTCGGTTCGGCGGTAGCGGTCTCGGTTCGGAACCGAAACGAACAGACGACCGCCTCGCCGGAGGCATCGCACGGCCGGAGCGAGCAACACATCGACGTCGGCCAAGTGCTCAAGCACCTGGAACGTGCAGACGACGTCGAACGATCCTTCGCGTGCATCGGCGAACTCCCCGAAGGTCTCCGCGTACCCCTCGAGACCCTGCGCGCGCAAGACGTCGATCGCCGATCGGCTGAGGTCGACGCCGACGGCACGTTCGACCTTCGTTCGAACGGTACCGAGGAACACACCGGTACCAGCGCCGAAGTCGGCGAGGGAGTCGTTCGGCGCGAGCCGGGCGCGAACGAGGTCGAACTCCCAGCGCTCCGGACTGTGCATCGTGGTCCTCTCGTACAGTTCGGAGTAGAAACGCGCATCTCCGGGGGCGGCCGGCGAGAAGTACTCCAGCCCGCACCGTGCGCATTCGCACAGCATCGTGTCCTTCGCAGGACTATGCGCCTCGCGGACCTCCGGCGAAAAGCTCAGGTCAACCTCACGCTCGTACGCACGCCAGATCTCGTCGAAGTCGATCCGCCACAGTCTGCGCGCATCGCGGCTGCCGCACATCGGACAGCCGTGGGCGCGAGGTCCTCTCGGCTCCGGCGGAGGGGACACGCGCTCCGTCCGCGGCTCCCGCGTGCCGCGGAGCGATCGTGCGACGTCCGTGATGTCCCTGAAACGCGGGATGAGGTCCGCGACGGTCGCGACGCCCCGCTTCCGCGCGGCAAGAACGACACCGGCCGTCAGGCAGACGTACGCGGCGGACGAAGCGATGCTCGCTCCGGTCAGCCCGATGCGTGGAAGCAGGATCACATTGAGCGCGATGTTGACGGCCAGCGCCCCGATGAACAGCGCCGTCAAAGTCAACGGCCGTCCCTGCTTCACAAGCACCACACCAAGCGGCCGGTTCGCGGCGAACGCGATCGATCCCGGGAGGAGCAAACGGAACGGTGCGACCGCGCCGCCGAAGCGAGCGCCGAACAAGAGCGGGATCACGTACGGCGCGAGCAGCCACGCGACGACGGCTCCGACAAGAGCGAGCAGCAGGTTCAGTCGCGATGCCGCGAAGGACATCCGCACGTCGTCGCCGGCAGCTGCACTGACCTGGTGTGGCAGGACGGCTACGGCGAGGGCATCCGTGAGCTGCCATACGGGCTCGGAGAGGGTGACGGCGATCGCGTACAACCCCAGCGCGCCGAACCCGAGCTGGTGCCGAACGAGGAATTGATCGATACGGAGCAACAGGAAGAATGAAATCGTGCCGATATGGACTCGAGCGCCGAAACTCAGGCCCTTGCGCCAGACGGCTCCGTCCGGCCGAACACCGGCGATCTCCGCTCGAGCCCCTCGGGCGACGAAGAAGAACCAAGTCGCGCCGAGAGCAACCCACAACAAGCAGACGACGACGAAGGGCGTCAGGAGATGCAGTGCGTATAAGACGACAACGACCGCCGCGCGCAGCGTCAGCCCGATGAACGCGCCGAGCGCGTTCTCGCTCACACGTCCGCGCAACGAAAGCAGACTCGCCCAATACAACGTCTGCAGCATGAACGGCAACGCTGCAAGTGTGACGATGATCCATCTCGCGGGGAGCCCACCGAATATCGAGAGGTGCTGCGAATAGAGAGCACCCACGGCGACCCAGCCGATCACGCCCAGGCACAGCGAGCTGACGATCGCATTCGACCACAGCGTTCGCAGATCGACGCCGATGCCGGCGAGGTGTATATCGGCGGACTCGAGACCGAGATGCACCAACGCGAACGTCACCTGAAGTATCGCGATCGCCAACGCAACCGCTCCGACGCCCTTCGGACCGATGGCGCGGGAGATGAGAACGCTCGCTACAGCGCCAAACGCCAGCCCGCCGACGCGGAGAACCCCGACGCGGATCGCCAACCCATGCACCCCGGGCGGCAAGTAGGTCGTCGCAGCATCGCGTACGGAAGCGACGTCACCCTCCACGGGCGGCCCTCAGTGCTTCGACCCACAACGGGATGACCACGTCGGGGGAAAATCGATCCACAACAGAACGCGCGCGTTCGCCGAGGGTGGCGCGGAGCCGCTCGTCGGTGGCGAGCCGATGCAATGAAGTGGCGATCGCATCGGCGCGATCAGTAGGAACGAGAAGACCGTCGACGCCGTCCGTCACGATGTCTTCGGGCCCGCTTGGACATCGAGTCGCGATGACGGCCGTCCCGCACGCCATCGCCTCGACAAGTGCATTCGGGAATCCTTCGAACCTCGACGAGAGCACGAAGATATCCGAGCTCTCGAGCGTGGGCCGAACATCATCGACGACCCCCGGGAGGTGTACGCGATCGGCGACGCCGAGGTCGGCGGCCAACGATACGAGCGAGTCGTGAGCCGGTCCGACACCGAGGATCAGCAGCTGGGCGTCCGGGATACGATCGGAGATCTCGCGAAGGGCTCGGATCTGCAGATCGAATCCCTTCTGCCTCGTGAGGCGACCGATCCCGACGATGCGCAATGACGCGCGCGGGCGGCCGGCCCACGCGCTGCCGGCGCCAGCTCGGGTCGGAGGCACCGCTTCAACGATGTTCGGGATCACCCGCACGCGCGAGCGTCGCACGAGCCTGGCGGCGGCTTCCGCCGTTTGTCGCGTTTGAGTCACGACAACCGAGGACAGCGGATACAGCAGTCGACGAAGGGTTGACCAACGAATGCCGATGTCATGCATCGGAAAGTGAACGCGCTCCGAGATGACGACGGGTATCCCAGTTCCGACGAGTGCCAGCAAGACGATCATGTTCGTCTTGTCGATGAAGCTCACGACGACGTCGGGATCTGTCGACCGGATCGCGGTACGGAGCCGGCGCGCCGCGTTTACACCGCTCCCGATGATCCGCAAC
Organism: Actinomycetes bacterium; assembly: GCA_025934435.1. Classification (GTDB taxonomy): domain Bacteria; phylum Actinomycetota; class JAICYB01; order JAICYB01; family JAICYB01; genus JAICYB01. Next base: position 7,278 of record JAICYB010000068.1, read on the forward strand.
GGGTACGGAGCGGCGGATCCGAATTCGACGAAGATCCGCCGCACGGAAGGGCCGACCGTCCAGTGATCGGGGATCTCGCCCGTTCCTCGGTGGTTGTAGGTCAAGAGCGTCGTCGCATGACCGTCACGCGAGCAGTACGACGCCAGAAGTGACGCCTGACGCTCGGCGCCCCCCGGCCCAAGGCTGTTGACAACGATCGTGATGCGCACGCGAACGAGCTCAGGTTGCTCGCACGGGACGGCCGGGACGCGCGTCGGGCACGAGGGATCCGTCCCGCACGACGAACTCGCCGTTCACGATCACATGACGCATGCCCGTCGACAGTCGTGTGCTCTCGGCGTACGTCGCCTGATCTGTGATGGCCCCTGCGTCGAACACGATGACCTCGGCATCCGCACCGGCCCGCAGCCATCCCTTGTTCCGCAACGCATCGAGGACCTCCGCCGGTAACAGCGTGCAACGGCGCACGGCGTCGAGCAGCGGGTAGCCCTCCTCGCGCCACAACCGAAGCGCACGCGAGAAGCAGCCGGCCGTCCTCGGGTGGGTCGAACCGACGACGGGCCAGGCATCGGCGGACGGAACGCCGAGCACGGGCATCGCATCGCTCGCCACGATCGCGTCGTCGAAGAGCAGCGACTTCCGCAACACAGCCATGTCCGCCGGCTCCGACTCGTCGAAGAACTCGACGATCACGGCGCCGCCAGGATCGGTCTCGCGCAACTCACGTAGCCGTGCCTCGTCCGCCACGCGTTCGCCCGTCGGCAGATACACGAGCGACGTCGGCTTCAACGCGCGCTCGCCGAGCCGTTCGGGCGCGAGGAACGCGGCGCCGATGCCGGTGGCGCCGGAACCGTACGGATACGCCTCCGTTGTGATCCGTCCGCCCTCGGCGCGACAGCGTTCGACGAGCGCGAGCACGCGGTCGACGTGGCGCACCGACGTCGAGTTCACGTGGCAGTAGTGCATGTGCGCGCCGGTCGTGCCGGCGGCGCGAACGACCTCCTCCGCGCCGTCGATGAGCGTGTCCGGCGTGAGCTCGATCAGATCGCGGCAGTGCGTGAACGTCGGCACACCCGCAGCGGCGGCGAGCTCGGCGACGGCGAGGTACTCGGCCGGATCGACGCCGGGAGCGTAGCCGGACAAGATCCCGATGCCGAGGGAACCGGCCGCGACGTCCCGCGATATCCGATCGAGGATCTGCGTGAGCTCCGATGCGGACGCAGCCCGCTGCCACTCCGGATCGCCGATCTTCCGGAAGAGCGTCGCCATGCCGCCGTCCAGCGTGACGCCCGTCGTCGCGGCCATCCGCGCCGCGGCCCACGATGCCGAGAAGCCGTAATTGATCGGGGATCCGTCCGCGGCTTCCCGCGCGTACGCCTCCTCGATCGGCGCGCGTCCGCCTTCGAGCTCGAGCGCCGTCGTGACGCCGTCGAAGGCTTGCAGCCGCCGGCCGGGAAGCGACTGCGCGTGGCTGTGGAGATCGATGAATCCCGGCGCGACGGCGAACCCGCTGACGTCGACGACCTGGTCGGCGGACAGATCCGTCCCGACACGGGCGATGCGATCGCCGTCGATCGCGACATCGAGGACGGCATCGGTCCTCGATCCCGGGTCGAGGACCCGCCCGCCGCGCAGTACGAACACGCGTGAATCCTCTCACCTCGCGCGCCATACGGGACACAAGGATCGGCAAGCCGTGATAGAACGTGCCATCCGATCGATCACCGCCGTACTCGTCCTGGCCGCCGCGCTCGTCGTTACACCACCCCGCGAGCTCGGCGACGACCTATCGAACCGTCCGGGCCGGACAAGGCATCCACGGTCGCGGCTACGCGATGCATCCCCTCCGCCTCGCGGTGTTCGGCCGCGACAGGAGCGGACGTCCGCGGACGGCGGCCGGAAGGGTCCTCGGGTACACGCCGGCGGAGATCCGGAGCTATCTCGGACTGAGCGGCGACGGCACAGGCGTCACCGTGGGCATCGTCGACGCGTTCCATTCGCCGACGCTTCACTCGGACGTGAACCACTTCAGCGGCCGTTTCGGATTGCCGCCGGCGTGCCGTCGTCACCACACGTCCGGGTGCTTCGTCCTGCGGCAGATGACGCGACCGCACACGAGGACGAATCTCGGATGGCAGGTTGAAGAAAGCCTCGACGTCGAGTGGGTGCACGCGATCGCGCCGATGGCGACGATCGTGGTTTCCGAGGCGCGCACGAATTCGATCAAGTCGCTGTTCACGGCGCTCCGTCGCGCGGCAAACGCGCCGGGCGTCGTCGTGATCGGTAACAGCTGGGGTGGATTCGAGGGTCGCGGCGAGACGAACTTCGATCACTTCTGCGAGCTCTCCTCGGCCGTGTGCGTGTTCGCGTCGGGCGACTTCGGTGCCCCGGGTTTCTACCCCGCGTACAGTCCCGACGTCGTCGCCGTCGGCGGGACGTCGCTCAACCTGGGAGCGGGAGGATCCGTCGTTTCGGAGACGGCATGGTCATGCCGGTTCGACTGCCGGGGCACGGGCGGCAGCGGCGGAGGCGTGAGCCGCTTCGAACCGCGTCCGGGCTACCAGGATCCGGTGAGCACGGCGACGGGTCGCGGCATCCCAGACGTGAGCTTCGATGCCGACGTGAACACCGGTGTCCCCGTCTTCGCAACGCTCCGCCACCATCACTTCTGGTTCCTCGTCGGCGGAACGAGTTTCAGCGCGCAGGCGTGGACGGCGATCATCGCCGTCGCGGACCAGACGCGGACGACACCGCTCCACGCAACGGGGTTCGAGGCGCAACAAGCGATCTACGGGCTGACACTTCGCGACATCACCGAAGGGACGAACGGCGTGTGCGCCACGTGCACCGCCGGTCCGGGATACGACTTCGTCACCGGGCTCGGCAGTCCGCGCCCGGGTGTCGACGCAGCGCTCGCCGCCGCCCCCTAGTCCTCTCCGTAGAACAAGCGATCGGTCACCCGCCGCGCGCGTCGAGTGACCCGCATGTACCGCTCGAGGAAGCGCGAGCGCGACATGCGTCCGTAGCCGAGGCTTCGCGCGAGTCGTTCGACCTCGTCGTCGCGTGACGGGAGTGCGTCCGTCACCAGGCCGCGCAGCAGGAACATGCGATTTCGCACGCGATTGAGCAACAGGTACGCCTCGCGGAGCCATTCCGCGTCGCGCGTCTCGACGAGGCCCGCATCTTGCAGGCGCCCGATCGCTTCGAACGTATTCGGTGTCCGGACGTTCGGGTGCGCGAATCCGTGCTGCATCTGCAGGAGCTGGACGGTGAACTCGATGTCTGCGAGACCGCCGACGCCGAGCTTCACCTGGAAGCGCGGGTCTTCGCGCTTCGCGACGCGCTCGCGTTCGATCCGCGCTTTCATGTGACGGATCTCGTCGACGTCGGCGGACGAGAGCTCCCTCGGCCAGACACGCGGCGTAACGATCTCGAGCAGCGACGCAGTGAGGGACGGATCACCAGCGACGTGACGCGCGCGTGTCAGCGCCTGGAACTCCCAAAGCGATGCACGGCGTTCGTAGTACTCGCGGAAGGCTCCGAGCGATCGCACGATCGCGCCGCTTCGTCCCTCCGGACGAAGCTCCGCGTCGACGCGGAAGATCGGCGGCGTGGCACCGAGGAGCGACGCGATGCGTTCGGACACCGTCGAATGGAAGCGGCGCGCGGACTCGTCGTCGTGTCCGTCGAAGACGAATACGACGTCGAGGTCGCTCGCGAAACTCAGCTCGCGTCCGCCGAAACGTCCGAGACCGACGACGGCGAAGGAGCCGGACGGAGCCGTATGTTGCTTCGCCGTCGTTTCGTTCCACGCCACCTGGAGCGCGGCATCGATGCACGCGTCACCGACATCGGAGAGCTCGGCCGACACCGAGAGGAACGCCGGCGGGTCGTCCCCCGCACGAAGATCGCGCGCCGCGATGCGCACGAACTCGCCGTCCTTGAAACGCCGGAGCGTCGTTACGGCGGCATCGATCGACGTCGCGCGGCGCACCATCGACAACGCGAGCACGCGCGGATGCTGCTCGGGCGCTTCGGCCCCGAGCACGGACACGATGCTCGGCTCCCGTTCGAGAAGACCGGCGAGCACGGGTCCCGTTCCGACGACACGGCAGAGGAGCTCGGCCACGGGTGGTTCGTCCCGCAGCATCGTGAGGATGTGCGGGAACGCGTCGAGGTGGTTCGTCACGTCGGCGAGGCGAACCATCCCGGCATCCGGCTCGGGCGTCTCGGCCATCCACCCGAGGACGCCGGGCAGGATCGCCCGCATCAGTTTCGCTCGCCGCGATCCGCCCGTCGTCATCTTCGTGATCGCATCGCGGACGCGCGGGGCGCGATCGTAGCCGAGAGCGGTGAGCCGCTCGACGGCTTCGTCCGCGGGGAAGCGGATGTCCGGCGCGGTCGCGAACGCTTCGAGCAGCGGACGGTAGAAAAGCCGTTCGTGGATCGATCGCACGACCGCCGTGGTGCGCGCGAACGCGTTCTCGAAGCTTCTGAGATCGTGGAAACCCATCGCCCGGCCGATCAGCTCGCGCTTTCCGTCCTGCTCCGGAAGCGTGTGCGTCTGTCGTCCCGATTCGAGCTGCACGCGGTGCTCGACGTGACGCAGGAACACGTAGGCGTCGACGAGTTCGGCGGCATCGTCCTCACCGATGTAGCCCTCGGCCCCCAGGACATCGAGCGCCCCGAGCGTGCTGCGCTCGCGAAGCTCGGGGTGGTGACGACCGTGGACGAGCTGCAGCAACTGCACGGCGAACTCCACGTCGCGGATGCCGCCGATCCCGAGCTTGACCTCACGCGTCTGCAGACCGCGGCGCGCGATCTCGGCTTCCGCGCGCGCTTTCAGCACGCGCACCTGCTCGACGGCATCGGGCTTCAAGACCTCCGGCCAGACGAAGGGCTGGATCAGCGCCGTGAACTCACGTCCCGTCGCGTCGTCACCGACGGCGAAGCGGGACTTGATCAGGGCCTGGAACTCCCAGACCTGCGCCCAGCGCTCGTAATACGAGCGGTACGCATCGAGCGTACGGACGAGAGGCCCGTCGCGACCTTCCGGACGAAGATCGGCGTCGACGCGGAAGATCACGGGCGGACCGTTCATCGTCTGCATCAATCGGCGCACGGCGGGCGTCGCGTCTTCGGGACCGACGTACAACACGTCGATGTCCGATGCGTAGTTCAATTCCTGCGCGCCGTACTTGCCCATCGCGATGACGGCGATGCGTTCGTCGTCGAGCAACCGGCGAACGCACTCGTCCGCGAGATCGCTCAACGCTCGCGTGGTTCGCTCGAACGACGCGCGGGTCGGCGTCGACGACAGGTCGGCCGACGCGATGCGTACGATCTCTTCATCGCGATACGACTTGTTCGGTCGCGCCAGAACGTCGGTGAGGTATTCACCGAACCCGATGACCGGAAGAAGATCGCTCCGCCCGTACGCGTTGA
>JAICYB010000043.1 GCA_025934435.1 Actinomycetes bacterium
GCCGACGTCTCTCGTCCCGGCGACGTCTTCCAGCGGCGCGCTGACGACGAGCTCGTCGGATGCGTCACCGATGATGTCGCCGATGGCGACGTCCCAACCGAACTCGTCGAGACGTTCGGACTGCTGGCTCGTCCCCGTCGACGTCTGCGTGAAGTATTGGTTCCCAGTCGTCGTCAGACCGTCGGACGATCCGTAGAGCACCACGACCGCGCCGGCGTGCCTGATCGCGCCGCTCGCGAGATCCTGACCGGGGATCCCGATCGCGAGATCGTCGAACCCGTCATCGTTGATGTCGCCCGTCGCGGTCGACGCGCCGAAGTCGGCGAACGTCTGGGGACCGGCTTCGATGAACGGCGTCGTCGCGTCGAACGACTGACTGGTCGCTGGAGCGAGCCCGTCGTGCGAGCCGTAGATGATCTCGACAGCGCCCGCGTTGAGGACGCCCGCGACGTTCCGGCGCGGCGAACCAACCACGAGATCGGCGAAGCCGTCGTGGTTGAAGTCGCCCGTTGCAAGCGTGGCGCCGAACGTCTCGTTGCGCTGCGGGCCGTCACCGACGCCCGGAGTCGCACGGGTCAGGAGCTGGGGGGCGTGCCCCGGCTCGACTTCGAGACCGTCGTGCGATCCGTAGATGACGAAGACGGCGCCGGCGTTCTTGACGCCGTTCACGTTGTGCTGCGGCGAGCTGATCGCGATGTCGTCGAATCCGTCGTGGTTGAAGTCACCGGCCGCGACGCATCGGCCGAAGCGGTCCATGTTGCGAACCGGCCCGCCGAGGCTTGCTTCCGTCCACTCCTGCGCGTTCGGCACGCCCGTTTGGCCGGTCGGCGTGAGCCCCGTCCGGTCGCCGTTCGCGCCGTACACGACGTACACCGCACCCGCGTTCTGGTGGTGGGTGACGTTTTCACCGGGAGCGCCGATCGCGAGATCGTCGGTCCCGTTGGCGTCGTAGTCGCCGGAGCGGCTGGTCGAGCAGCCCGCCGGCTTCACATCGTGTCCCGTATCTCCGTACATGAACCGTGCAACACGCTGTCCGTGATGGTGACGATGCCGGGCCCGAGCTGAGGCGGCGGGCATCCCCCACATCGCGAGCAGGGGAACGAGGGCGAGCGCTACCAGACCCTTCTTCAAGGTGACCTCCGCGTGTATTTCGCCTGTCCGACGTACTGCTACCTGCGCACTTCGCCTACCGCTACGCGGCTTCGCGCGAATATTTGCCCAGAACGTTGCCTTCTCAAACGAATTAGCTTGACCGTGTGTCGAACCGGCTGATAGAGGAGACGTCCCCGTATCTCCTGCAGCACGCGCACAATCCCGTCGACTGGTTCGCGTGGGGGGACGACGCCCTCGCGGAGGCGAAACGCCGCGACGTGCCGCTCCTTTTGTCGATCGGCTATGCCGCGTGCCACTGGTGTCACGTGATGGAGCGCGAGTCGTTCGAGGACGAAACGACCGCGCACGTCATGAACGAGCACTTCGTGTGTGTGAAGGTCGATCGCGAAGAACGCCCGGATGTCGACGCCATCTACATGTCCGCGACGCAAGCCCTCACCGGGCAGGGCGGCTGGCCGATGACGGTGTTCTGTATGCCGGACGGCGTTCCCTTCCTCGCCGGGACGTACTTCCCGCCCGAGGAACGGCACGGGATGCCGAGCTTCCGCCGCGTGCTCGAGCAGGTGAACGAGCTCTGGCACACGCGGCGCAGCGACCTGGTCGCGCAGGGACAACGACTGCTCCAAACGATCGCGCAGAGCGCGCCGCAGGCATCGAACGAGCCGCTCCAGTCGGGGCTCCTGGCCGCGGCGACGACCGCGATCCTCGGAACGCATGACAGCGTGAACGGTGGCTTCGGCCACGCGCCGAAGTTCCCGCAGGCACCCGTGCTCGAATTCCTGCTGCGGCGTCCGAGCGCGCGGGACGCGCTCGACCTGACGCTTCGCAAGATGGCGCTCGGCGGCATCTACGACCAGCTCGGCGGCGGCTTCGCCCGTTACGCCGTCGACGCGACGTGGACCGTCCCGCACTTCGAGAAGATGCTCTATGACAACGCGCAGCTCGCTCGCGTCTACACGCACGCGTGGCAGGCGTACAAGGATCCGCTCTACAAGCGCGTAGCGATCGAGACGCTGACCTACCTCATCCGCGACATGCGCGACGCAGGCGGCGCCTTCCACTCCTCGCAGGACGCCGACTCCGAAGGAGAAGAAGGCAAGTTCTACGTCTGGGACTACGACGACGTCGCGCCGCACTTCGGCGCGACACGCGAAGGGAACTTCGAAGGAAAGAACATCCTTCTCGCCGACGACAACGTGCCGGACGAAACACGCGCGCGGTTGCTCGACGAGCGGAACCGTCGCGTCCGCCCCGGGAAGGACGACAAGGTCCTCGCCTCGTGGAACGGGCTCGCGATCGCGGCGCTCGCGGAAGCGGGTGCGGCGTTCGACCGCGCCGACTTCCTCGACGCCGCACGCGCGGCGGCCCGGTTCGTCCGTGACGAGATGGCCGACCTCCACACCTACCGGGCCGGCAAGGCACACATCCCGGCGCTCCTCGAAGACCACGCCTTCATGGCGGACGGAGCCCTCGCCCTCTACGAAGCAACCTTCGAGCGCGAGTGGCTCGATCACGCGCGCGATCTCGCGTCGAAAGCGCTCGACCTGTTCGGTGATCCGTCCGGCGGCTTCTTCACGAATCGGGCGGGATCGGACGTGATCGTCCGGCAGAAGGAGATCGTCGAGAGCGCGACGCCGTCACCGGGAGCTGTGCTCGCGCTCGTCCTGCAGCGGCTCGGCGTGCTGTTCGACGACGGCGCGTTCAAGAAACCGTCCGTCGACGCGCTACGCGTCGCGCACGTCTACATGGACCGGGCCCCCATGGCCGTGCCGACGTGGCTCTGCGCGCTCGACTTCTATCTCGCAACGCCGAAAGAGATCGCGTTCACCGGCCCGCGCGATCGCGCACTCCTCGGCGTCATCTACGAACGGTTCCTGCCGAACCGCGTGATGGCCGGCGGCGACGCGGACGGCATCGCTCTCCTCGCCGACAAGCCGTCGACGGACGAACCCCGCGCGTTCGTCTGCGAGCACTTCGCGTGCAAAGCGCCGACATCCGATCCGGATGTGCTCGCCACCCAACTCGGCTAGCTAGCGCGCTTCGGGGGCGCCGGCGTGGCGGTCGCCGATCAGCGACACCCGTTCGCCGATCGGACGTATCCCTTCGTCCGAGACCTCGAACCACCGGCCGGAGAGGTGGTGCGCCGGACCGGCTTCCGCGTCGAGGCTTCGCTCGAGCGCGCCGATGACGCCGCCGTGCGTCACGATCAGCACGCGACGGTCCGGATGAGCGGCCGCGATCCGGTGAAGCGCCGGCCTCACGCGGTCGAGCATCGCGGCACGCGTCTCACCGCCCGGCGCGGCGACGTCGATGTCGTGCGAACGCCACTCCGCGAGTTCGTCCGCGTAACGGTCGGTCACTTCTTCGATCGTCAGACCACTGAACGCGCCGACGTCGACCTCGCAGAGCGCTTCGTCCGTCTCGACGTCGCCGAGACCGAGCACTGTCGCGATGATGCGCGCGGTATCGCGGGCGCGCTGCTGCGGGGATGCCACGGCGACGTCGATCTCGCCCCGGAGCGCTTCGGCCGCGCGCGACGCTTCGCTCCGTCCGGTCTCGGAGAGCGGCGGATCGGCACGGCCCTGCCACCGCCGCTCCGCGTTCCACACCGACTCGGCGTGCCGGATGAGCAAGAGCCGCGTCACAGGGCGTGGAATGTCGAGGCGACGTGCTCGCCGATCGCATGGATGTCGTCGCCGACGTCACCACGCGCGTACAGGTCGATCCGGAACATGCCCTTCGGGCGCTGGACGAACCACTGCTCGTAGAGCGTGCCTTCCGCGACGAACCGGTATGCGAGAGCCGCGTGCTTATCGACGGTCACGTACGACGCGGCTGCAAGCGGTTCGAACGAGGGATAGATGCCGTGTTCGATCTGGGTCAGGTTCTTCCGCGTCTCGCCGACGGAACCCTTCGTGCGGACGACGCGCATGCCGAGTGCTCCGTCCGGATGATCGGGGTCGTCGAACGCAGCATTCCCTCGGTCGATCACGAGCTCCCAACGGGCGGGGACCTCGACGGTGAACTGTCCCGGAACGTCGCGAGCGACGAACGCGCCGACGGACGTACGGCGCGGCTTGAACATCTCGAACGCGATCAACGCGCAAACGACGGCGATCGCGAGCGCGATGACGCCGAGGACGAAGCGCCGCACAGGGTGCCGGCGCCGCACGCGAGGTGGCGTCACCACGGCGACCTCCGTCGGAGCTTCGAGCACCGCGGTCGCCGTCGCCGTCGCTCCGAGCAGTGGCGTGTCGAGCGGGGCCGCGCAGCGCCAGCACGAGTCGGTCCCCGCCGTCAGCGGCTCACCGCACTCCGAACATGTCGGACGAACCGCAAGACCGCACCGCGGGCAACGATAGGAGTCGAGCGTGAGCTGTCCGCGACACGCGGGACAGACCGGCGTCATTACCCGGTCTTGGAGTCCACCGGCGCCGACTGGCACTGCGGGCAGAAGTAGTGCGAACGCTGCCCGACGCGCACGCGCACGATCGGCGTGCGGCACCGGCGGCACGGCTCCCCTTCGCGCCCGTGCACCGCGAGGTTGTTCTGGTGCTCCCCGGCCTCGTCGTAGAGGTCGCGCCATTCACCGTCGGAGAGGGTCGTCCCGCGATGACGGATGGCGTCCTGCAACACCTCGCCGACCGAGCGCGACAGGCGCCGCGTCTCGTTCGACGTCAACGTGTCGGACGACCGGTCCCACGGGAGCCCGGCTTGGAAGAGCACTTCGTCCGAATAGATGTTCCCGAGCCCGGCCATGAACTCCTGATCCATCAAGAGGGGCTTCATCTTCACGCGCCGCGATGAAACGAGCTCGCCGAAGAGTTGCCACGGGATCTGGTCGTTGATCGCATCCCAGCCGAGGTCTTTCATCATCTCGGCGTACGTCTCGGCGTCGGCGACGAAGCACTCACCGAAACGACGCGCGTCGAAGAACCGGACGTCCCCGCCTTGCGTGAAGTGCAGCACGACGTGGGTGTGCTTGTCCGGTGCGCGTTTGCCGGTCGCCTTCACGAGATGGCCGGACATACCGAGGTGGAAGACGAGATAGTTCTTGTTATCGAGCTCCATCGCGAGGTACTTGCCCTTGCGATGCACGGCTTTGACCTTCGCACCGACGAGCCGCTTCTCGAACTCCTTCGGTGTCACGTGATGCTTCGTCACACGCTTCGCGCTCGGACGAGCCTCTTTCACGTATTGACGCGTCTTCACGTCGACCGCGCGCATGCGCTTGCCGACGTATTCCTTCTCCAACTGACGGCGAAGGACTTCGACTTCCGGTAGCTCAGGCACCCTTCGCCTCCGATACGTTGTCTTCTTCCAGTGTCAGCAGTGCTTCAGTAGCGGCCGCTTGCTCGGCTTCCTTCTTCGAACGACCTTCACCGCGTCCGCGGAATTCCTCGTTCACGTAGACGTCCGCCTGGAACCGCTTCGCGTGATCGGGTCCCGAACCCGTGACGCGGTAGCGCGGCAGGATCCCATGTCGTCGCGTGACGATCTCCTGCAGCCGTGTCTTCGCGTCCTTCGGGATCTCTCGCCCGACGGCGTCCTGCACACGTGAACCGAATATCAGCTTCACAACTTCCCGAACGCCGTCGATGCCCCGGTCGAGGTACACCGCGCCGAGGACCGCTTCGAGCGCGTCGGCCATGATCGACGGCTTCGATCCGCCACCGGACAACCGCTCGCCGCGACCGAGCTGGACCGCCGGACCGAGATCGAGCTCGCGCGCGATCTCCGCGAGCGCGGGCTCGGAAACGAGCGAAGCGCGGAGCTTCGCGAGGTCGCCTTCGAGGTAGTCGGGGAACTGTTCGTAGAGAAGGTCGGTGACGCAGAGATTCAAGATCGCGTCGCCGAGGAACTCGAGTCGTTCGTTCGTCTCGGGGACGTCGTGCTCGTAGGCGTACGAGCGATGCGTGAGGGCAACGTCGAGCAACGCGGGGTCCAAGAACTGGGTACCCAGCCGTGCTTCGAGCAGTTCGCGGGCCTGGACGCCGTCGTCCGACTGTGGCGCGCCCGCGCCGTCCGTCACCGCCGTACTTATCCTTCCGTCGTCACGCGCCCGGCGACGAAGTCGACGGCATCCTTTACGGTCCGGATGCCCTCGAGTTCCTCGTCAGGGATCTCGAGCGAGAGCTCTTCTTCGAGTGACATCGCGAGCTCGACGAGGTCGAGCGAGTCGGCCTCGAGGTCCTCTTCGAGCCTCGTCTCGAGGGCGATGCTGCCGGGATCGCACTCGATCAACTCCGCGAGCCGTCCCCGGATGAGCTCGAAGATGTCCTGCCGCGTCATCACTGCCATCGTTCAGCTACCTCCGTTCGGCGGCTCCGTACTACTCCGCCGTGGCCAGCTTCGCGGCGATCTCGGAGACGAGGCCCGCTCGCACCGTCTCATCGGCGATCTTCAACGCGGACCGCACTGCTGCCGCATTCGAGCTGCCGTGGCCGATTATACAGACGCCCTTCGTACCCAGAAGGTGCGCCCCGCCCTGCGAATCCGGGCTCAGGGTGTCCGCGAGCCCGAGCAGGCCCGGCATGACGACCTTCGCCGCCTCCTTCGCTTCGTCCGTCGCGGCGAAGATCCCGAGCAGCTCGCCCATCAGGTACTTCGCGAAGCCCTCCATGAGCTTGAGCGCGACGTTCCCGGTGAAGCCGTCGGTCACGACCACGTCCACGCGGTCCGTCGGGATGTCCCGGCCCTCGACATTGCCGATGAAGTTCACGTCGAGGGCCTCGATCAGCGGCGTTGCCTCCTTGACCAGCTCGCTCCCCTTGCCCGGCTCCTCACCGATCGACAGGAGGCCCACCTTCGGCTCGATGCCGAACCGGACCCGCGAGAAGACCGAACCGAGGACGGCGAACCCCGCGAGGTGCTCCGGCCGCACGTCGGCGTTCGCGCCCGCGTCGAGCAGCACCGTCGGTGAGGGTGAGAAGGGCAGGACGATCGCGATCGCCGGGCGGGCGACGCCTCGGATCCGTCCCGTTTCGAGGACGGCCGCCGAGAGCGCGGCCCCCGTGGAGCCGGCACCGAAGACGGCATCGGCTCGTCCTTCCTTCACGAGGCGGGCGGCCACGCAGATGGACGCATCCCTCCGGCGTCGGACGGCGTGAGCCGGGTCGTGGTCGTCCATCGCGATGACGTCGGACGCCTCGACGATCTCGAGGTTCTCGCCCGTCTGGGCACCGGCGTCGGCCAGCGCCTTCCCGATGCGATCGGGGTCGCCGACGAGCAGGATGTGGCTTCCGTCGGCGGCTGCTTGTGCGGCCCCGGCGACGATCTCACCCGGAGCGTGGTCGCCGCCCATGGCGTCGACGGCTATCCGCGGCGAGACTCCGTCCTCGCCGGGGCGAGGATCACTCAAGCTCGAGGACGTCCCGGCCCTTGTACGTGCCGCAGTGCGGGCAGACACGGTGCGGGAGCTTCGGCTTGTGGCACTGGGGGCAGAGCGAGTTCGCCGCCTTGGCGACCTTCCGCCAGTGCGCCCGCCGCTCGTCGCGGCGTGCCGATGTCTTCCGACGCTTGGGAGCTTGCATGAGCGGATAAGTCTACCCGTTCAGCTTGCCCTTGAGTTCCTCGAGAGCCGACCAGCGCTGGTCGGGCTCCGGGCCGCAGTCGCAGGGGCCGTCGTTCAGGTCTGCGCCGCAGCGGGGGCAGATGCCGGCGCAGTCCTCGCGGCACAGGGGGTTCAACGGCAGGGCGAGCCCGACGGTGTCGAGGATCATCGGCTCGAGGTCGACCTTCGAGTCCTTCACGGCGTAGCCCTCTTCCCAGACCTCGGCCCCCTCGGACCGGTAAAGCTCCGACGCGCGGACGTCGAAGACCCCGTCCAGCGGTTTCAGGCAGCGCCGGCAGGATCCCGTGTAGGCGCCGGACAGCTCTCCGCGCACGAGGATGCCTCCCTCGATCGCTTCGAGGGTCAGGTCGAGGAGCAGATCGCCGTCGAGCTTCGCGAGGTCCGTCCCCACCGCGACGGGCTCGGAGAAGGCGATCGGCTTCTGGACGCCCGGCGACTCCAGGAGTTCACGAACGTCAAGAACGAGGGGCGAATCGGTGCGCATGAGGACCTACAAATCTACTTCAGTCGATACGAGGCAACGGCGCCGAGATCTCCCCGGAGTCGTCCAGGTGCAGCGCTTCGATCTCGCCGGTGTGCGCCTCGAGCCGCCGGCGCATCTGGTCGCGGCCTTTCGCGATCGTGCGCAGAAGCTTGTCGATGATGATCTCGAGGTCGGCGAGTTCACGATCCGCATAGTCGTCGGCCTTATGGGCGAGCTCGTTCGCGTCGCCCCGTGCGGCCTCGACGATCCGCTGCGCCTCGTTCTCCGCGGCCTGGACGACCTCGGCCCGCGACAGCAACCGCGAACGCTCCTCGCGGGCTTGTTCGACGATGAACGCCGCCTTCTCGTGCGCTTCGGTGAGGATCCGCTCCCGCTCGTCCATCACTTCCCGCGCCTGCGCGTGCTCGGCCGGGAGGGCGGCGCGGATCTGCTTGATCAGCCCGAGCGCTTCCTCGCGCGGGATCACCGCCGACGCGGAGAGCGGGACGGACCTCGCTTCCGCGACGAGTGTTTCGAGCGCTTCGAGCGCGTCCATGTACGTCATCGTTTGAGTTTCTCCTTGAGAGATCGTTCGACGGTCGGCGGGACGAGGCCCGTCACTTCGCCGCCGAGCTTCGTGACCTCTTTCATGAGGCTGGACGAAAGGTACGAGTATTTCGGGCCGGCGACCACGAAGACCGTCTCGATGCCCATGCGCGCGTTCATCTGCGCCATCTGCATCTCGTAGTCGAAGTCGGAAACCGTCCGCAGGCCCTTCACGACGGCGTTCGCGTCTATCTGGCGACAGAACTCCACGAGCAGCCCTTCGAAGTTCATCACCTTGATGCCGTCGAGGTGCTGCGTCACTTCGGTGATCATCTCCAGTCGCTCGTCGATCGTGAAGAGCGCGTTCTTCGAAAGGTTCGACGGCGAACCCGATACGGCCACCACGACCTCATCGAACACGCGGCGCGCGCGCTCGATGACATCGAGGTGCCCGTACGTGATCGGATCGAAGGATCCGGGGTAGCAAGCCTTCGTCATCGCGCCCTTGATGTCGAAAACGTCAACACCCGAGTATCCCCGTATCTGCGGTCGGCGGCCACAACCAAACCTTCGACGTCCGGCGGGGGTTCGTCCCGCCACCTGGACTCGAAAATGACGAGGCCGTCGTCCGCGACGAGCGCCGCCATGTCATGCAGACTCGGCGCCGCCTTGTACGGCGGATCGATGAAGACGACATCGAACGGTCCGTCGTCGCCGCGCGCGAGATAACGCTCGACCGGCGAGCGCCGGACGCGCACCCGATCCGACACGCCGATCGCCGCGGCATTCGCCTTGCACGCCGCGAGCGCCGCGACGTCGTCGTCGACGAAGACGCCGTCGGACGCACCACGTGAGAGCGCCTCGAGCCCGTACGCGCCGGACCCGCAATACAGGTCGAGCACACGCGCGTCGGGTATGTGCGACGCGATCGACGAGAACACCGCGAGGCGCACGCGCTCGCTCGCCGGACGAGCCCCCTTCGGGACCTTCAACTTGATGCCGCGAGCGTCTCCGCCGGAGATCCTCACAACCCCAGTCTGCTCGCCTTCAACCGGGGGCGCTGCGGCCCCGCGCCTTCGGACGAGCTCCGCTCATCCGTGGAACAGCCACTCCAATTGATCGCCGAAGCGCCGCGCGACCTCGCCGCGCAGCAAGACGTGCTCGGGACGGCTCAGTTTCGGATCGGCGTCGACGAGGTCGAAGGCGACTTCGCGCGCTTCGACGACGACCGGGAAATCTTCCACGAGCCGCGCCACCTTGAGGTCGGTGATCCCCGCTTGCCTCGTCCCGAAGATCGTTCCTTCGCCGCGGATCTCGAGATCCTTTTCCGCGAGGACGAACCCGTCGTTCGAATCGGCGACCGCTTGGAGACGGGTGCGCGCCTCTTCCGTCTTCACCTCAGAGAACAAGACGCATCGGCCGCCCCAGGCGCCTCGTCCGACCCGCCCGCGCAGCTGGTGCAGCTGCGACAGACCGAAACGTTCCGCGTTCTCGATGAGCATCACGGTCGCTTCCGGAACGTCCACGCCGACCTCGATCACCGTCGTCGCTATCAGGACGGAAACCTCGCCGCGGCGGAAGCGCTCCATCACTTCATCCTTCTCCGCCGGACGCATCTGTCCGTGCAGAAGACCGACCTCGAGCTCGGGGAACACGTCGCTGCGCAGACGCTCCGCCTCGGCGACGGCGGCCTTCGCTTCGAGCGAGTTCGACTCGTCGACGAGCGCACACACGACGAACGCCCGCCGCCCGGCGGCGACTTCACTTCTGATGAGCTCGTACGCGCGCCGTCGCGCGGCGGCGTCGGACGCGATCTCGGTCACGATCGGCTGCCGGCCCGCGGGGAGTTCGTCCAGCACCGACACGTCCAGATCGCCGTAGAGGGTGAGCGCCATCGTCCGCGGGATGGGCGTCGCGGTCATGATCAGCACGTCGGGGTCTTCGCCCTTCTCGCGCAGGAGCATCCGTTGCGCGAGACCGAACCGGTGCTGCTCGTCGACGACGGCGAGCCCGAGACGCTGGAACGCGACGTCCTCTGAGAGAAGCGCGTGCGTTCCGCACACCAGCTTGAGGTTCCCGTTCGCTAGACGCGCGGTGATCTCGCGTCGCTTCGCTTGCGGGACGGAGCCCGTCAGCAGCTCCACGTCGACGTCGACCGGAACGCAAAGCTCTTTGATCTTCTTCGCGTGCTGTTCCGCGAGCACTTCCGTCGGCGCCATGATCGCGGCTTGATTCCCGTTCTGGATCGCGATCATCGCCGCGTGCACCGCGACGAGCGTCTTGCCGCTTCCGACCTCACCTTGCAGCAACCGATGCATCGGACGGGGCTGCGACATGTCCGTGCCGATCTCGTGCATCGCTTTCGTCTGCGCGTGGGTCGGACGGAACGGCAGCGACTCGAGGAACGCTTGCGTCAACTCTCCTTTCGGGGCTTGCGCGATGCCCCGGAGATCGGATTCGACGTGGCGCTTCCTGAGGGCGAGTCCCACCTGCATAACGAAGAGCTCTTCGAAGACGAGGCGGCGGCGTGCGTCCGCGATCTGTTCGAGCGAGTCGGGGAAGTGCACGAGTTTCGTCGCGACGTCCTTGCTGAGGAGATCGCGCGTCGCGCGCAGTTCGGCCGGGAGGGGATCGGGGACGCGTCCGAGTCGTTCGAACGCGTTGTGCAACAAACGACGGAGCATCGTCGCGGAAACCTTCTCGGTCGCCGGATAGATCGGGACGATCCGTCCGGTGTGGACCGACTCCCCCGACGACCGCAAGAGGTCGTACGCCGGCGAGTCCATCTGCGGACGTCCGCGGAACGCTTTCACCTTCCCGGAGAACGCCGCCTCGGTCCCCTCGGTGAGCGTGCGTGCTCGCCAGTCCTGGTTCCACCACACGCAGTCGACGTAGCCGGTGCCGTCGGAGATCGTGACGACGACCCGCGATCTGTTGCCGCGGATGCGATCGACGCTCGTCTTCTTCACCGTCGCGATGACGGTCGCTTCTTGTTCCAGTCGCAGATCTTGGATCTGACGCATGTCGCGACGATCGATGTACGCCCGCGGTAGGTGATCGAGCAGGTCGCCGAGCGTCCGCAATCCGATCCCGTCGAGACGCTCGGCGACCTTCTCGCCGACACCGGGCAGTGACGACACGGGCGTGTCGAGCGGCGCGCCGGCGCCGTCCGGGAGAGGTTCGTCCAGCAGATGCGGCGTGAAGCGCAGGACGACGTCGTCGCGCCCGGCACGGTCCTTCAGCCGGTACGACGTCAGCGCCGCCATCGCCCACGCGCGGTCCTTGCCGAGCGCCTTGCCTTCGGTGCGCAACAGGCGCAGGAGCGCGGCCGCGAATCCGCCGAGGAGTCCGCGGTCCTGGAGGCCGGTGGCCCGTTCGCCGTCGAGAGCTTCACGCACGCGGAAAGCCTATGCGCCGCCACCGTCTACCCCCGTTCTGGGGAATATCGCACCGCACGAACCGCGAGGGATCTTCCCCAGAACGGCTACCATCCCGCCATGGACGCCGTCGTCGCGCGGAAGATGTGGCGGACGCTCGAGGTCTATCACGGCGCGATCTACTTCGTCCCCGAGGCACGCGACGCATACGCCGAGCTCGGGGTCACCGATCGCATGATGGGGTACTTCGGCTCCCGTTCCGCACCGATGGGGGCCGTCCCCGCCGAAGTCGTCATCGCGACGTTCTTCAACTTCCATCCGAAGCTCGTCACCGACCGCGTCCCGGCGGTCTGGGAGATCACGTCGCCGGCCGACCTCCTCGACGCCCGCCTGCACGCCGCCGACGCCTATCTGCGCCGGATCCTCGGGGACGACATCGAGTCGTCCGGCGAGATCGAGGAAGCGGCGGACCTTGCGAAGCGCGCGGCCGAAGCGTGCCGGCCCGAAGGACGCCCGCTCTATGCCGGACACGCGTCACTCCCCTGGCCCCTGCAATCGCATCTCGTGTTGTGGCACGCGATCACATTGCTGCGCGAGTTCCGTGGGGACGGACACATCGCCGCCATGACGGCGGAAGGTCTCGACGGATGCGAAGCGCTCGTCACGCATGGTGCGTCCGGCGATGTCGCGCCGAACGTGCTCCAGTCGTCACGTCAGTGGCCGGACGACGAGTGGGACGCAGCACTCGCGCGCCTGCGGACCAAGGGCTGGATCGACGAGGGCGGATCGTTCACCGACCTCGGACGGAGCCGTCGTCAGTGGATCGAGGATCGCACGGACGATCTCGCTCTCGCTCCGTGGAACGCGATCGGCGAAGACGAGTGCACGCGACTTCGCGAGTTGGTCCGTCCGTGGTCGAAAGCGATCGTCGCGTCGGGCGAATTCGGACTGCGTTAGGGCCCGTAGGTTCCGGCGTAGATCGCGTCGAGCGTCGCGTAGTCGTAGGCGTCCGGGTGCACCGGCCAGCTGTCCGCGTTCATGCAGCTGTTCCCGTCACGATGGACGAGACCGATCGCATGTCCGATCTCGTGGCACGCGAGCGAGCGACGGACGGCGCGTGACGACTTCCGCACGAGGCCGAGGCTCAACCACACGACCGCGGCACTCGTGTATCCGTTGCCGTTCTTATAGGTCTGGGTCCAGCCGGCGAGAGCCTTGTCCGACGTCGCGCCCTTCGTCACGCACACGACGATCGCGCCGGTGACCACGTTGCAGGGGTTCACGACGTTCGAGACGGGCGTGGTCTTCGCGAGCTCGATGTGGACGACGTCCGAGCGGTTCCAGTCGGCGATCGCGCCGCGGATCGCCCGGCCGGCGTCGGCGGCCACGAAGGCGACGACGCGCACCTGACCGCTCTGCCAGCGGGTGCCGTCCGGCGGACCGCTCTGCCAGGCCACAGCGTCGGCCCGGGGGACGACGAAGCACATCGCGAGCAAGGTCGCGACGGCGATGACGAACCAGCGGTGACGCCCCTCCATGGGAGGGAGTCGGCCGCTTCAGAGCCGGAGTTACGCCAGGCTTTCTTCCCAGGCCCGGTGGAGCCTGGCCCAGCTGCCCCCGGAGGCCATGAGCTGCTCGGGGGACCCGTCCTCGAGGACCGCGCCGTCGTCGATCACGAGCACGCGGTCGGCGATCTCAACCGTGGCGAGGCGGTGGGCGATGATGAACGCCGTCCGGTCGCGCAGCACGAGCTCGAGCGCGTCCTGGATCAAGCGCTCCGACGGCATGTCGATCGACGACGTCGCCTCGTCGAAGATGATCACCGCGGGATCGGCAAGGAACGCGCGAGCGAGCGCGACGAGCTGACGCTGTCCCGCGGACAGACGTCCGCCGCGCTTGCGGATGTCGGTGTCGAAACCGTCGGGGAGCGCTTCGATGAAGGGTGCGGCACCAACGATGCGAGCGGCTTCGACTATCTCCTCGCGCGACGCCGTCGGCCGGCCGAACGCGATGTTGTCTGCGACGGTGCCGGAGAACAGGAAGCTCTCCTGCGTAACCATCACGATGCAGCGCCGGAGCTCGTCGGACGGCAGGCGGCGAAGATCGACGCCGTCGATCGTGATGGCACCCGAGTTCGGATCGTAGAAGCGCGCGACGAGGCGCGCCGTGGTCGACTTCCCCGCTCCCGTCGGACCGACGAGCGCGACGGTCTGTCCCGCCGGTACGTCGAGCGTCAGGTCCGTCAGGATGTTGCGATCCCGGTAGCCGAAGGTGACGTGGTCGAAGGTGATCCGTCCCGGCCAGGAGTCGCGGCGAACCGCATCGTCGGGAGCCGGTTCCGGAACGCTCGGCTTCTCGTCGAGCAGTCCGGACAGCTTCTCGAGCGCGGCGGCCGCGGCCTGGAAGATGTTGTAGACCTGGCTGAGTTCCTGCACGGGCTGGAACAAGCGTCCGACGAAGAGGATGAACGTCACGAGGACGCCGAGCTTCATCTGACCGTGCAGCACGCGGTAGCCGCCGAACAGCAGCACCGCGAACTGCGCGATCTCACCGAGCAGCGACGATCCCGGCCCGTAGAGCGCCTGGATGTGGATCGTGTCCATGTTCGCGTCGCGGTAGCGCGCGTCGATGTCGTCGAAGATCTCCTGGTTGCGCGGCTCGCGACGGAACGCATGCACCGCGCGAACGCCGCCGAGGGTCTCCGTGAACTGGATATACACGAGCGTCACCGCTTCGCGCACGCGCCGGTACAGCACCTCCGAACGGTTGCGGAACCACACCGTGAGCAGGAACAGGACCGGGAACACGGCGAGCGTCACAAGCGCCAGCTGCAGGTCGAGGACGAGCAGGATGATCACGATCCCGATCAGCGACAGGACGCCCCACGGAAGGTCGATCAAGCCCGTGAGGAACAGATCGGATATCGCGTCGATGTCGTTGCCGAGCCGCGACATGATGCGTCCCGTCGTGTACTTCTCGTAGAACGCGATCGACAGCTTCTGGAAGTGGTCGAAGACGCGCGTCCGAAGATCGAAGAGCACCTTCTCGCCGACCTTTCCGATGTAGGCGAGGAACCCGCCGAGCGTCGTCGACTCGACGATCTCGACAACGACGAAGATCCCGACGATCACGAACAGCGTGCGGAGCGACTTGTGATGCAGCAACGCCGGACGTATCCCGTCGTCGATCGCTTTCCCGATGATCACCGGGATCGCGAGACCGGCGAGCGAGTGCAGGACGACGAGGATCGTTCCGATGACGAGCCCCCGGCGCTCGGGGCCCATCAGGGAGCCGAGCAGGCGGAGACTGCGCTTGCGCAGGAGCACGGTGAGGGACGCCGTCATCTCTTCCTCGTCTTCGTCGACGGCGATGCCTCGCCAGACGTCGACCGGAAGCTGCGCTTGCGCTTCGCGTTCGCGCTCTTCTTCCGAGATGCTCATGCGTTCACCTCCTCGGATCGCTGCGCGTCGTCCGCTGCGAGGACGTTCCGGTAGTACGGATCCGTCGCGAGCAGCTCGTGATGCGTCCCCGTCGAATGCAGCGTGCCGTCCCGGATCACCGCGATGCGGTCGGCGAGGAGCAGCGTCGACGGACGGTGCGCGATCAACAGACACGTCGATCCCGGGAGCCGCTCGCGCAGCGCCGCCTCGATCGCGGCTTCCGTGTGCACGTCGACCGACGAGAGCGGGTTGTCGAGGATCAAGATGCGCGGGCGTCCGATGATCGCGCGCGCGAGCGCGATGCGCTGACGCTGGCCGCCGGAGAGCGAGTAACCCTGCTCACCCACGCGCGTGTCGAGCACCCACGGCAACTCGCGGACGAAGTCGTCGGCGTGCGCGGCGACGAGGGCGTCCCAGACCTCGTCGTCCGTCGCGTTCGGCTTGCCCATCAGCAGGTTCTCGCGGATCGACACCGAGAACAGGATCGGGTCCTCGAAGGCGACGGTCGCCTGCGCGCGCACCGACCTCACCTGCAGCGTGCGAAGGTCGTGACCGTCGAGCGAGATATTCCCGCTCGTCGGGTCGTAGAAGCGCGACGCGAGCGCGGCCACCGTCGTCTTGCCGGATCCCGTCACGCCGACGATCGCGAGCGTCTCGCCGCCGCGGATGTCGAGATCGAGCCCGCGCAGGATGAAGTCTTCGCTCTCCGGGTAGCGGAACCAGACGTCGTCGAAGCGGATGCGCCCGTTCGTGGATCCGAGCGGACGCGCGCCCGGTTCGTCCTTGATGTCCGGATGCGTGTCGAGCAGTTCCCACACGCGCTCGGCCGCCGCGGACGCTTCCTGTCCCTGCGCGATGATCCAGCCGATCTCGCGCACCGGCCAGACGAGCATCTGCTGGTACAGGACGAACTGCGTCAGCGCACCGACCGTCAGCGCGCCGTGCACGACCTGGATCCCCCCGAACAGGACGATGCCGATGATGCTCATCCCGAGCAGGAAAACGTCGAGCGTCCAGAGACGCTTGCGCGCCGCGACGCCGCGCATGTTGGTGTCGAAGATGCGCTGCGATTGCGCGCGGAAGAGAGCCGACCGCTGCGGCATCCTGCCGAAGGCCTTGATGATCCGGACGCCGGTCGCCGACTCTTCGACGATCGTCGTCAGGTCACCTTGCTGATCCTGCGACGCACGCGAGATCTGGTGGTACAGGCGCGAGAACCGCTGGCTCACGAAGATCACCGGCGAGGTGAAGGCGAGGGCGACGAGCGCGAGCTTGAAGTCGATGTGCGTGAGCATGATGACGACGAAGATCGCCTGCAGTGCCATCTGGAACAGGAACGTGAGCCCGAATCCGATGTAGCGGCGGATGCGGGCGATGTCCTGCACGGCGCGCGCGACGAGCTCACCCGACTGCCAACCGTCGTGGAAATCGACCGAGAGCTTCTGCAGGTGCGCGTACACGTGGTTCCGCAGGTCGAATTCGAGACCGAATGCGATCCATGCGGACACGTGCCGGCGGCAGAACGCGAGTGACGTCCACGTGATGCCGAGCGCCAGCACGATCGCGGCGTATGGGAACAAGCGCTGCGGCTCCTTGCCGGTCAGCACCTGGTCCACGAACAGCTTGATGATCTCCGGCTGGGCGATCTGCGCCGTCAAGATCCCCGACGAAACGACCGCGGCAAGCAGGAACTTGGAGCGGTAAGGCTTCGTCTGGGGAAGGAAACGCCGCAGTGACCCCGCCGGCCGCGCGTTACGCGCTTCCGGCGGGCCGGATAACCCGACTTCTATGTCCCCCGACATAGGCACTCCCCACGGTTTTCGCTCACGGATATCTCCCCGATTCCCGCGAGGGAAAAAGATTGTATACGTGCGGAGTGACGTCTGCGAGCGCTACTCGACGCCGATCAGGAACGGGTAGTGCGGCTGCCCACCGTGGTGCACTTCGACCTCGACGCCGAAGCGTTCGGCGACACGGTTCCCGAACGCATGGGCCGTCCATTCGTCGACGTCCGCCCCGTACACGAGCGTGACGAGTGAGTCGTCCGACTCGAGCAGAGCTTCGAGGACGCCGACGACCGCTTCCTCCGCGTCGTTTGCGACGACCTTGACGGTTCCACCGGCGAGTCCGAGGGCCTGCCCTTCGTCGACGTGACCCGCCGGGGTTTCCGTCGTACGCACCGCGTAGGCGATCTCGCCGTGCTTCGTCGCGAGCGCCTGCTCGGTCATCGTCTCGACGTTGTCGTCGAGCGAGGCGTCGCGGTCGAAGGAAACGAGTGCCGTGAAACCCTGCAACGGCGACTCCGTCGCGATGACCTCGACCCGTTTCGCGATCCCTTCGTCGACCGCGATCTCAGCGGCCGTGCGCGCGGACGCGACGACGTTCTTGTTGTTCGGAAGGACGATCACTTCGCTCGCGTGCGCCTGGCGTATGCCGACGATGATCTCCTCGGCCGAGGGATTGAACGTCTGCCCGCCCGGGACGAGGCCCTTCACGCCGAACGAACGGAAGATCTCCAGGATCCCGTCGCCGGCGGCTACCGCGACGATGCCGAGCGCGTCCGTCGGTGATCCGTCCGGCTGCGGATCGCTCATGCGAGCGAGAACGTCCGATGCGTGCAGGTCGGCCACCTGGCCCTCGAGATGCTGCACCTCGATGTTGCGGGGACGTCCGCGGTCGTAGGCCTGCTCGATCACGCCGCCGATGTCGTTCGTGTGGACGTGCACGTTGTACAAGCCCGCACCGCCGACGACGAGCACGCAGTCGCCGTAGCTTCCGAGCAACTCGCGGTACTCGTCGGCTCTCGCGTCCGTCACCTCGTAAAGGAACTGGACCTCGAACTTGAACTCGAGCTCCGACTCCGCGTCGTTTGGGCGCGGCGCCTCGTGGATCGAGCCGACGGGCCGCGCGGGGAGCTGCGGAGGGGGCAGCGGAGATCCGTCCAGCTCGTGGAGCAGGCATTCGAGCAGGAGCAGGAACCCTCGGCCCCCGGCATCGACGACGCCGGCCTGCTTCAGGACGGGCAGAAGCTCCGGCGTTCGGTCGAGCGCGTCCTGAGCGCGGCCGACGACACGGCGTGTCGCGGAAACGAGATCGTCCCCGTCGTCGCGCGCCGCCTCGGCCTCCTCGGCGGCTTCCCGCACGACGGTGAGGATCGTCCCTTCTTGCGGCGCCATCACAGCCGCGTACGCGAGGTCGGATGCCTTCCGGAGCCCGGAGGCGAGCGAGTCCGGCGCGAGATCGTCGATCTGTTCGGACAACCCGCGAAGGATCTGTGACGTGATGACACCCGAGTTGCCTCTCGCGCCCATGAGTGACCCGCGGACGACGGAGGCGTTCGGGTCGGCGGAGCCGTCGAGCTCGCGCGTCACCGCCTGCATCGTGAGCTTGAGGTTCGTCCCCGTGTCGCCGTCGGGAACGGGATAGACGTTGAGGCCGTTGATCTCTTCTTCGTAGTCGCCGAGGGCCCTCGCGAAGCTCTTCACGGCGTCGATATAGGTGGACGTGGTCATCAAACCCCCGGGGCGACGCGTCATGCTACCGTTGACGACCTATGGCAGCGAAGTGCGACATCTGCGGCAAGAAGCCGTCCACGGGCCACAACGTCTCCCACTCGGTCCGGCGGACGAAGCGCCGCTGGCTTCCGAACCTTCACTCGATGAAGATCGCCTCAGGCGGCGGGACGAAGCGGGTCAAGGTCTGTTCGTCCTGCCTCAAGGCGAACAAGGTCACGAAGGTCGTCTAAACCAAGTAGGTTTAGACCGCGCGAGCGTCTGGGTACGCGACGCGATGAGGGTCTTCGAAGTGGTATCGCCGCTCGCAGTTCCCTCCCGACCCCTCGAAGGGTCGAGTTTGTAGGAAAGGAGGGGATTGCTTCATGGCCATAGGCACAGTCAAGTGGTTCAAGGACGACAAGGGATACGGCTTCATCACAGGTGAGGATGGTGTCGATGCCTTCGTCCACTTCTCGGCCATCCAGATGGAAGGCTTCAAGTCGCTGCAAGAAGGACAGAAGGTGCAGTACGACGTAACGCAGGGCCCCAAGGGTCCGCAGGCGTCGAACGTGCGTCCGGCGTAGCGATCTACTAAGTCTCGAGAACCGAGAGGGCCCCGCTTGTGCGCGGGGCCCTCTCGTTATCTTCTGACAGATGCGCGCCGCGGTCACGAACGACACAGGACGGCTCGAGGTGCGCGACGTCCCCGATCCCGATCTACGTCCCGGCAACGTTCGCGTTCGCGTCGCCGCATGTGGGATCTGCGGATCGGATCTGCACATGGTGGAGTCGGGGATCGTCCCGCCGGGATCGATCATGGGGCACGAAGCCGCCGGGATCGTCGAATCCGTCGGTGAAGGCGTCGCGTCGCTTGCTCCCGGCGATCACGTCGCGATCGATCCCTTCGACCCGTGCGGCACCTGCGCGAACTGCGTCGCCGGCGCGGAGCAGCGTTGCGTGAACAACGTCTACACGACGCTCGGTCTCGGTTTCCGCGCCGGAGCGTACGCGGAGCTCGTCGAGATCGGTGAAGGAATGGCGGTCAAGGTGCCGGACGCAGCCGACCTCGGCGACGTGGCGGTCGCCGAGCCACTCGCCGTCGCGCTGCACGGCTACCGGCGTTCGCGTTTCGAAGCCGGCATGTCCGTCGGCGTCGTCGGTTGCGGACCGATCGGGCTTTCGACGATCGCGCTCGCGAGATTCCTCGGTGCGTCGAACGTATGGGCAACCGATACGAACGAGTTCCGTCTCGATCTCGCACGCACGCTCGGCGCGGACGCGAAAGCATCGGACGCCGATGTCGTCTTCGACTGCGCCGGCGCGAAAGGAACGGTCGACCTCGCCGTCGCCGCGACGCGCATGGGAGGCAAGACCGTGATCCTCGCCGTCAACCTGAAAGGTGACAGCACATTCCCGTTCGTCTGGGTAACCCGTGAAGTCGACATGTTCCCGTCGCTCGGCTACACGCTCGACGAGTACGCGGAATGCGCGGGATGGATCTCGTCCGGAGCGATCGACGTGAAGCCGATCGTCACCCGCCGCGTCTCGCTCGAAGAGACGGACGAGGCCTTCTTCGGCTTGTTGGACGGAGCCCCTCAGGGCAAGGTGCTGATCACGCCGTAGATCACCAGAGTCCCCAGGCCGGGTTGACCGGTCCGATCCCCCGGCCGATGTCGAGCGACCGCTCGATCGCGCGCGTGACGAACTTCTTCGCTTCGAGTGCGGCCTCCGGGACGGCGAGACCCTTCGCGAGGCAGGCGGCGAGGGCGGCGGAGAGCGTGCAGCCGGTGCCGTGCGTGTTCTTCGTGTCGAGCCGCTCTCCCGAGAGCCGGATCACTTCGGTGCCGTCGGTCAACAGATCGGTCGCTTCGTCCGAACGCAGATGTCCGCCCTTGAGCAGCACCCACCGGGGGCCGAGCGTCACGAGCTCCTTCGCCGCGGTTTCGTCCGGCTCGTCCGGATCGATCTCGTAGCCGAGCAACCCTTCGGCCTCCGGGATGTTCGGCGTGATGATCGTCGCGAGCGGGATCAGCTGGTTACGGAGCGCGTCGACGGCCGACTCGCGGAGCAAGGCATCGCCGTGCTTGCTCACGAAGACCGGATCGACCACGAGGTTGTCGATCTTGTAGGTGCGAACCGCGTCGGCAACCGCTTCGACGATGGATGCGTTCGACAGCATCCCGGTCTTCGTCGCGTCGATGCCGATGTCGGTTGCGATGGCGGCGATCTGTTGTTCGACGAACTCCGGGGGCACCTCGTGCACACCGGACACACCGAGCGTGTTCTGCGCTGTCAGCGCCGTGATCGCCGACATACCGTGGACACCGAGCGCGAAGAACGTCTTCAGGTCGGCCTGGATCCCGGCGCCGCCACCGGAGTCGGAACCGGCGATCGTGAGAGCGAGCGGTGGTCTCAACGTTTCTTGAAGTGGTCGTAGCCGCGCGTTTCGAGCGGCTTCCCCTTGTACCAGACGCCCGGGTCGTCGACGACGCGTCCGACCCGGATGAGGTCGCCGATGTTCGACCCGTCCAACGCGAAGAGCAGCTCGAAATCTTCACCGCCGGCGAGCACCATCGCCTCCGCGTCCCATCCGCGCGCTTCCGCGATATGCGCGACCTCGGGAGCGATCGGCAACTCGTCGATCACGATGCCGTGTCCCGACGCCACCGCCATATGCGCAGCGTCGGACCCGAGGCCGTCCGAGATGTCGATGGCCGCGTGCGCAACGACTCCGAGCGCGTCGATGCGCGCGATCGGACGGCGGTGCGCTTCCATGCACGCGAGTGCTTCGTCCGGATCGACCTTCTTCGGATCTTGCGACATCAAGAGATTGACGCCGGCGGCGGCGCGTCCGAGCCGCGCGGTCACGGCGACGACGTCGCCGACCTGCGCACCGGAGCGACGCCACGGCTCGCCTTCGACGACGCCGATCGCCGCGAGCGACATGAAGAGCTCGTCGGAGCGCACCGTGTCACCACCGACGAGCTCGCAACCGTATCGTTCGCACGCACCCGCGAAGCCGTCGTACACCTCTTCGAGGAAGGCGACCGGCGTGTCGGACGGAGCGCCGATCGACAGCACGAGCCAGCGTGGCCTCGCGTGCGACGCGGCGAGGTCGGACACGTTCACGGAGACGGCTTTGAAACCGATGTCATGTCCCGACGACCAGTCGCGCCGGAAGTGGATCCCTTCGACGAGCGCGTCGGTCGTGAGGGCGAGGTTCGTCCCACCGACATCGACGATCGCCGCGTCGTCCGATGTATCGAGTCCGGGGGCCCACTCGCGGAGCTTGTCGATGAACCCGAACTCGCCTAAGTGGCCGAGAGTGCTCACGTCAGTAAGCTACTGAGCCATGCATGTCATCGTCTTCGGCGCCGGCGAGGTCGGCGTCCACATCGCCGACCGGCTCTCGCGCGAAGGCCACGACGTCGCGCTGATCGACCGCGACGCGCAGCGCATCAGTGAGGCCGAGGAACGTCTCGACGTCCAGTTCGTCGTGGGACGAGGCACGTCGCCGACGGTGCTCGAACAAGCGGGGATCAACAAGGCCGGTCTCCTCGTCGCGGTCACGAACAACGACGAGGCGAACCTGATCTCGGCCCTCATGGGCAAGCAAGCCGGCGTCGAGACGACGATCGTCCGGCTGCAGGCCGACGCGCTCCGCGGCGCCGAAGGCAGCCGTCTCCGCAAGTCGATGGGCGTCGACTACGTGATCGACCCCGACTTCGAAACGGCGCAGGAGATCTTCGAGCTCCTGAACTTCCCGGGCGCGACGGAGATCTTCCCGATGGTCGGCGGGGAGATCATGA
Source organism: Actinomycetes bacterium (assembly GCA_025934435.1). GTDB lineage: Bacteria > Actinomycetota > JAICYB01 > JAICYB01 > JAICYB01 > JAICYB01. The sequence continues at coordinate 22,817 of JAICYB010000043.1, forward strand.
TGATCGGCGCGCGCCTCGTTCCCGACGCGCCGATGGTCGGACAGACGCTCAACGAGCTCGCGCGGCAATTCGAACCCCACTGGGACTTCCTCGTCGGCGCCGTCACGCGCAAAGGCAAGACGATCATCGCGCGGCAAGATCTCAAGCTCGAAGCCGACGATCTGTTGCGCATCGTTTCGAACCAACGCGGACGACGTCAGCTCCTCGGTCTCCTCGGCCTCCAAACCCGTACGCCGCGTCGCGTGATGTTGCTCGGCGGCGGACACACCGGACGCATCCTTGCCGAGCGGCTCCAGGAACGCGGCGCGTTCGTGACGATCGTCGAGCGCAAGATCGAGCGCGCGCGCGAGCTTGCCGAGCGACTCGAGCACTGCGTCGTCCTCGAAGGCGAGATCACCGACCCGGAGCTCCTCGCCGCGGAAGAGATCGGAAGGCAGGACGTCGTCATCGCGCTCACCGGTGAGGACGACGCGAACATCCTCGCCTGTCTATTCGCGAAGTCCGCGGGCGCGCACGAAACCGTCGCCGTCATCCACCGCCTCGCGCTCCTCGGCCTCGTCCACGAAGCAGGCATCGATGTCGCGATCTCGCCGAGGACCGCCATCGCGAACGCGGTGCTGCGTTCCGTCCGAGGATCGGAGATCGCCGCGGTCACGACGTTCCTCGAGGGTGAAGCCGAAGTGCTGGAGCTCACCGTCGGCGAGTCGAGCCTCGCGGAAGGTTCGGTCATCGGCGAACTGCCGCTGCCGAAGGACGTGCTCGTCGGAGCGATCGTCCGTGACGGCAACGCGGAGATCGCTCGCGGCCGTACGAAGCTCCGCGACCAGGACCGCGTGATCGTGTTCACGATGCCGGACTCGACGGCGGCCGTCCGCCGCATCTTCGGATGAGCGTCCCTCATCCGAAGGCGCTGGGGGTTCGGGGGGCGCAGCGCCCCCGATCCGAGTAGCCGTGGCTGTCGATATGCGAGCGCCGTCGGCGCTCGGACAACGCGAACGCTTCGGGAAGCGCGAAAGCGTCTACGCGAACGTGATGGGATTCTCGCTCGCGATCGCGGGAGCCGGGATGGTGGTGTGTGCGATCGTCGAGAAGCTCGACGGCGGCAGCGACGCGATGAAGTTCCTCGTCGCGGGACTCGTGGTCGGGGTCCCCGGTCTCGTCGTGTGGCGGAGGACCGTCGCGCCGACACGTTTGTCCACCGCGACGATCTTCGCCAGCGCGCTGACGGTCTGGGTAACGCTCGTCCTCGTCGGGACGATCCCCTACCTCGTCACCGGCGTTCTGCACCGATTCGATCTCGCGCTGTTCGAGTCCGTCTCCGGTTTCACGACGACGTCGTCGACGATCCTGTCCGGGCTCGACTCGCTCGGGAAGGGCGTCCTGCTCTGGCGCGCGATGACGCAGTGGTTCGGCGGGATCGGGGTCGTCGTCTTCCTCGTGTCCGTGCTTCCGTTCTTGAACCCCGCCGGTATCGAGCACCTCGGGGGCGTCGCGCCGCAGGCGGGCGGAGAACGCCTCGCGCCGAGGGTCCGTGAGACGGCGAAGCGGCTCGTCCTGCTCTATCTCGGATTCACCGTCATCGTCGCCGGGTTGTACCGCTTGTTCGGCATGTCGTCGTTCGACGCTCTGGCGCACTCACTCACGACGGTTTCGACGGGAGGATTCTCGACGCACGACGCGTCGTTCGCGTATTTCCACCGTGCCGCACTCGAGTGGGTCGCGATCGTCGCGATGTTGCTCGCCGGCGGGAACTTCGCGCTGTACTGGCGCGCGCTGCGCGGCAAGCCGTTCGCGATCCTTCGCTCCGTCGAGTTCCGCGTGTACTTGGCTCTCGTTTCGCTCGTCGGACTCGTCGCGATCCTCTCGAACGGATTACGTCATGGCATGACCGGAGCGCTCGTCCGCCGGACGCTGTTCACCACGGTGTCGATCTCGACGACGACGGGATATCGACTCGCGAACTTCGAACATTGGTCGGGGTCCGTCCAGCTGCTGCTCATCTTCGCGATGGCGATCGGCGCGATGGCCGGTTCGACCGGAAGCGGGTTCAAGGTCTACCGGTTGATGGGGATCGTCGGACACGTCCGCCGGCATCTGTTCCGCCAGTTGCATCCGCGATCGGTCCCCGTGGTGCGGATCGGCCACGAGGTCGTGCCCGACGCCGTGATCTCGCGCATCCTCGGCTTCTTCGGACTGTTCATGGGCATCGGCGCGGCGGCGACGATCGGCGTCGCGGCGCTCGGCGGACTGGATCTCCGCACGGCGATCGCCGCCGTCACGACGACGATGGGCAACGTCGGGATCGGTCTCGGACGCCTCGGACCGGGACACACCTTCCGAGCGGTGCCGGCGGGAGGCCGCTGGGTCCTCATGGGCGCGATGCTCACGGGCCGGCTCGAGATCTACCCCGTGCTGCTCGGTCTCGTCCCACTGGCACGGTCGATCTCCGACCGCCTGCCGCGTCGCCTGAGCCGCACGCTCGTGCGCCTCGGTCGCGGCTGAGTTACTTCGGACCGGCCTGCAGCACCTCTTCGGGAACGTGCGCGGCGTACTTCTTGAAGTTCTCCTTGAACATCCCGGCGAGCTTGTGCGCCTGCTCGTCGTAGGCCTGCTTGTCTGCCCACGTCTCGCGCGGTTTGAGGACGGCACTCGGGACATCCGGACACTCGAGCGGGACCTCGAGGCCGAAGATCGGGTCTTTCTCCGTCGGTGATTCGTCCAGCTTGCCTTCGAGCGCGGCGCGGAGCATCGCGCGCGTGTACGTCAGCTTCATGCGCTCACCGATGCCGTACGGACCACCCGTCCATCCGGTGTTGACGAGCCATACCCGCGACCCGTGCTTCGTGATCTTCTCGCCGAGCATGCGCGAATACGTCTGCGGCGGGAGCGGCAGGAACGGCGCGCCGAAGCACACCGAGAACGTCGCTTCCGGATCGGTGACACCGCGTTCGGTCCCCGCGACCTTCGCCGTGTAGCCGGACAGGAAGTAATAGCGCGCCTGTTCCGCGGTGAGACGCGAGATCGGCGGGAGGACACCGAAGGCGTCCGCCGTGAGGAACACGACGTCGCGCGGGTGATTACCCATCCCGTCGGACGAAGCATTCGGGATGTAGGAGATCGGATAGCTCGCGCGCGTGTTCTCGGTGATCGATTCGTCGTTCAGATCGCACTCGCGCGTCTCCGGATCGACGACGACGTTTTCGAGGATCGTCCCGAACATCCGGGTCGTCGCGAAGATCTCGGGCTCCCCTTCGGCGGACAAACGGATCACCTTCGCGTAGCAACCGCCTTCGAAGTTGAACACGCCGTGGTCCGACCAGCCGTGCTCGTCGTCACCGATCAAGGTGCGCACGGGGTCCGCCGAAAGCGTCGTCTTCCCCGTGCCCGAAAGGCCGAAGAAGATCGCGGTGTGCCCGTCGCCCGCCATGTTCGCGGAGCAGTGCATGGGGAACACCTCACGGAGCGGCATGTAGTAGTTCATGACGGTGAACATCGACTTCTTCACCTCACCGGCGTAGCCGGTCCCGCCGATCACCGCTTCGCCCTTGCCGAAGTTGAGGACGACGAACGCTTCCGAGTTCGTTCCGTCGGTGGACGGATCACCTTGGACGCTCGGCGCGTGCAGCACCGTGAATTCCGGTGCGTGCGTCTCGAGCTCTTCGGGCGTCGGAAGGATGAACATATTGCAGACGAAGTCGGCCACCCACGCCTTCTCCGTCACGACGCGGAGTGGTATGCGGTAACGCGGATCGGCGCCGACGAAACAGTCGATGACGAAACGGTCGACGTTCGACAGACGATCGACGACCTTCGCGCGAAGGGCCTCGAAATTCGGCTCGGGGATGGCCCGATTGACGGTCCCCCACCAGATCTTGTCCGTGCTGTTCGGCTCGTCGACGACGAACTTGTCGTTCGGTGAACGGCCCGTGTACGGCGCGGTGACCGCGCAGAAGGGCCCCGTCGAGACCAATGTCCCCTCGCCGCGCTTCACGGCCTCTTCGATCAGGACGGCGCTGCACGGGTTCCGGAACGTCGCGCCGGCCTTCTCGGTGATGCCGTGTTCACTCAGCGGGTGCTTCATCACTCTCCTTACTACGAAACACGGGGTCCGCCTTCGGCGGCCCTTGCAAAAGGGGGCTCAGACTAACGGCTCGGAGGGCCCACTTGCGCCAAGTAGGGCCCTGACCTCGTCATCTGTCACCTGATGGAAGTCGGCGTACCACTGACCGACCGCGACGTACGGCTCGGGCGTGTGCGGACACACCACCGTGTCGTACAACTCGCGCACCCTCGCGACGGCTTGCGCCGGCGCAACGGGAACAGCGAGGACGAGACGCCGCGGACGTCGGGCGCGCAGGAGTCTCGCCGCGGCAGCGACCGTGCCGCCGGTGGCGACGCCCTCGTCGATGACGACGGCGGAGCGGTCCGTGACGTCCGGGGGCGGCGTGGCGCCGCGGTACGCGGCGACACCCCGCGCCGCCACGGCACGC
>JAICYB010000109.1 GCA_025934435.1 Actinomycetes bacterium
AATCCGCGATCTCGCCGACGACCGCGAGGTCGTGCGTGATGAACAGCACCGACATCTGGCGACGCTTCTGGAGATCGGCGATCAGGTCGAGGATCTGCTTCTGGATCGTGACGTCGAGCGCCGTGGTGGGCTCGTCGGCGATCAAAAGCTGCGGCTCGCACGCGATCGCCATCGCGATCATCACGCGCTGCTGCTGGCCGCCGGAAAGCTGCGACGGATACGCGTCGATGCGCCGCTCGGGCTCGGGAATGCCGACTTCGCGCAGCACCTCGACCGAGCGCTTGCGCGCGGCCTTGCCACTGAGGCCGACGTGCAGGCGCAGCACTTCCTCGAGCTGCCAGCCGACGGTGAACACGGGGTTCAGCGACGTCATCGGCTCCTGGAAGATCATCGAGATTTCGGCGCCGCGCAGCTTGCGCAGTTCGCCCATCGACAGGCCGAGGATGTTGCGGCCGCCGAAGAGAATCTCCGAAGCCGGATCGATGATCGAGTTTTCCGGCGGCAGCAAGCCCAGCATCGCGAGCGACGTCACGGATTTGCCCGAGCCGGATTCGCCGACGAGCGCGACGGTGCTGTTGCGCGGAATGTCGAAGGAGATGCCCTTCACCGCGTCGAACGTCGTTTGACGATCGAGACGGAACGACACGCGCAGGTTGCGGACGGCGACGAGAGGATCGCCGGCGAACTTTGGACTATTCATCGGTTGCTGTCCCTCACCCCGACCTTCTCCCGCACCGCGGGAGAGGCTGCATTCGTCGTCATGCGCCTGCCCGTCCCTTGAGCTTCGGATCGAGCGCATCGCGCAACGCATCGGTGAACAGTGAAAACGCCGTGACGAGGATTGCCATCGCCGTCGTCGCTGCGACGAGCTGCCACCACTTGCCGAGAATCAACTCGTTCTGCGCCTCGTTCAGCATCGAGCCCCACGACACCACGTCGACCGGCACGCCGAAGCCGAGGAACGACAGGATCACCTCGGCCTTGATGAAGCCGACGACGAGGATCGACAGCTGCACGAGCACCACGTGCGACACGTTCGGGAAGATGTGCAGGAACATGCGTCGCGCATTCGACGCGCCGATCGCGTCGGCCGCCTGCACGTATTCGCGCGACTTGTGCTTCAGGTACTCGGCGCGCATCAGCCGGAACACGCCTGTCCAGCCGGTCAGGCCCAGGATCAGGATGACGGTGAAGATGCCCTTCTGCTGCAGCACCGCGGCGACGGCGAGGATCAGCAGCAAATACGGACTGGAGCTGAACACGCTGTAGAACCAGTTGAACGCGTCGTCGACCCACTTGCCGAAATAGCCCGCGATCGCGCCGAACACGGTGCCGAGGAACGTGGCGAGCGTCGCTGCAGCGAGACCGACGAAGATCGACGTCTCCGAGCCCTTGATCGTCTTCTTCAGCACGTCGCGGCCCCACTTGTCGCCGCCGAAGGGCAGCGTGGCCTTGCGTTCGACGGGCTTCGCCGCGGCCTTCGATGCTTCGCTCTTGCGGATGTCGGCCATCACTTCGGCGAGCGGATCGACCGATTTCTCTTCGGCGGTTTCGGGCGGTGGCAACGTTCCGGTCGACGCGGCTTCGCCGGGCGTCTTCCCCGCCTTGAGCGCTTCGATCACGTCGCCGATCGGGTCGACGATGTTCGACTTGTACTGCGTCGCCCCCGCCGCGTTCCCGGCACCGGGCAGCGTAATCGACGCGGGTGCGGTCGCGGTCGCCTCCTCGCCAAGGAACGTGGGCGGCGCGTAGTTGACGCCGACCTCTCGGTTCCAGTCGGAGGCGATCAGGCCGGCGCCGGACAGGATCATCATCAGGATGAACGCCGCGACGATCACGAGCGACACCATGCCCACGGTGTCGGAGCGCAGGCGCCGCCACGCGAGCGTCCACAGGCCCGGCGAGACGGTGTGCGGGATTTCGCGGGCGGTAGGCGCGCGGGTTCCGCGAAGTGCGGCCAGATCGGTCGCCATGTTCAGGAAATGATCATCATTTGAGTTGCACGCGCGGGTCGACGGCCTTGTACGTCAGGTCTGCAAGCAGGTTGGTGGCGATCGTCGCGAACGCGACGTACACGGTGATCGCCTTGATCACCGGAAAGTCGGAGCGCTCGACGGCGAGGATCACCTCGCGGCCGATGCCCGGAATCGAGAAGAAGCGCTCGATCAGGAACGAGCCCAGCAGCAGCCCCGGCAGCTCCGCCATCAGGAACGTGATGATCGGGATCGACGCGTTGCGCAACACGTGGATCCACATGATGCGGTTCTCGGACACGCCCTTCGCGCGCGCGGTGCGCACGTAGTCCTGGTTGATCTCGTCGAGGAAGAACGTGCGGTAGAGCCGCAGGTTCGGCGCAATGCTGACGACGAGGCCGATCAGGATCGGCAGCGATGCGTACACGAACAGGTTCTGGATGAAGCTGTCGCCCCAGCCCTGCACCGGGAACCATCCGAGCTTGTACGCGAACACGTACTGGAACACGATGATGTAGACGAGGATCGAGATCGACAATCCGACCGTGCAGACGATCATCACCATGCGGTCGGTGAACGAGCCGCGCACGTACGCCACGGCAAGGGCGAGGCCGATCGAGATCAGCGTGGCCAGGATGGTGAGCGGCACGAGCACGGTGAGCGACGGCCCGAGGCGCGTCAGCAGGATGTGCGACACGCGCTCGTTGGTGCTCCAGCTCGCGCCGAAGTCGGCGGTGACGATCTGCTTCAGGAAGATGCCGAGCTGCACCCAGTACGGCTGGTCGACGCCGAGCTGGCGGCGGATGTTGTCGATCTGCTCCTGGTTGCTGATCTTGCCCGCGAGCACGTACGCGGGATCGCCGCCGACCCAGTTGAAGATGAAGAACACGAGCAGCACGACGCCGAGCATCGTCGGGAGCATCTGCCACAGGCGCCGGATGATGTAGGCACTCACGCCAAAGGCTCCTTTCTAGTTGGCCGCACGTCGACCGAGTCCGGTGGCGACGTCATTGCCGTTCGCGGGCGCGATGTCGATGTACGCCCACTCGGCGTGCAGGATCGGGTGCTTGCGGAAGCCGAC
>JAICYB010000078.1 GCA_025934435.1 Actinomycetes bacterium
GCCGGCTTCGAAACGACGGTGAACCTGCTCGGGAACAGCGTCCTGCAGCTCGGACGTCACCCCGCCGAGTACGCGAAGCTCGTCGCCGATCCGTCGCTCGCGCGTTCCACGATCGAGGAGGTGCTGCGGTTCGATCCGCCCGTCCAGATCACCGGACGGATCTCGATGACGGACATCGTCATCGACGACCAAACGATCTCGAAGGGCCAACAAGCGCTGTGCGTGATCGGCGCGGCGAATCGCGATCCGGAAGAGTTCGGTGATTCGTCCCAGGAATTCGACATCACGCGTGCGAACGCGGCGAATCACGTATCGTTCGGCGCCGGGATCCACTTCTGCGTCGGCGCTCCGCTCGCGCGACTGGAGAGCACGATCGCGATCCGGACGCTCGCCGAGAAAGTTCCGAGCTTCGAGATCGCCGTTGAGCAGCCGGTATACAAAGAGAACTTCGTGTTGCGCGGTTTGCAGACTTTGCCGATCAGGCTCCACACTTCCCGTTAACGACAAGAAGGAGGCAACGCAGTGGCAGACAAGCTCGAGTTCCTTTCCGACGACTGGTTCGTCGAAGCCAAGAAGCTCGCCGAATCCGCGGGCGCCGACGCCGGCCAGGCAGGCGACCTCACGTTGAACATCGTGGTGACCGGCGGTCCGTCCGGTGACAAAGAGATCCACATGGCGAACGGCGAGTTCGAACAGGGCCTCGTCGACAATGCGCCGACCAAGCTGACCGTTCCTTACGAAGTCGCGAAGGCGGTCTTCATCGAGGGCAACCAGCAGGTCGCGATGCAAGCCTTCATGCAGGGACAGGTGAAGGTCGAAGGCGACATGTCCAAGCTGATGGCGATGCAGACGCAGCAGCCCAGCGCGGGCCAAGCCGACCTGCAGGCGAAGCTCAAGGACATCACGGCCTAGAGCCGCTCAGTTCTTCGAGAGGCCCCGTCCTTCGCGGCGGGGCCTCTTTTTCTTGCGACATACTCGGGCGCCGCCCCTCGGGACCCTCTTTTCGAGCCGTTGACGTACGTCAACAAACACACGTGTCATTTGTTGATTTTCGTCAACGGTTCAAAGAAAGGGGCCCACGGAAGGCCCGCGGCGTTCCGTGGTTGGTCGCAACAAGTTGTGGCCGACCCCGAAAGAGCGCGAAAAGCTAGCGGCCGTAGCGGGCGCCGGCGGCGGTGGGTGTCTTGTTCAGACGCTTGCCGAGGTGCAGGCCCTCGCAGATGAACTCGAGCGCGGCAGCCGTCGTCGCCGGCGACTCTCCCGCTTCGAGCTTCTCCATCGCGCGCGCCATGCCTTTCAAGTCACCGAACTGGCGGCAGAACTCTTCGCTCCCGATGATCGCCGCGGCTTCCACCACGAGGCCTTCGTCGTCGAAGCGCTGGATCAGCTCCGAGAACGCCTCGCCGCGCAGCTCGCGCTGGAACACGGCGAACACCGCCTGGCGGATGAGCTTCGTGAGGATGTCGATCTCACGACCTTCTTCGAGCGCTTCGACTTCGATCTTCCCGAGCGTCGATGCCGCCACGGCTTCGAGGTCCGAGATACGCGGGACGGCTTCGGACTCCGCGAGCCGGACGGACCGCTTCACCGCGGACGCGCCCACCGTCTCGAAGTTGCAGATCGATAGTCGGACGGACACACCGGAGCGTTGATTCACCTGCGGAGAACGGCGCGCTTGGTGCGTGAGCTCGGCGACGATCTCCTTCATGTACTTCGGGAAATGCACGGGGACGCCGACGTCGAGCGGCTTGGCCTCCTGCACCATGATGTCGACTTCTTCGTCCGTCGTCGTCGGGTAGTGCGTGCGGATCTGCGCACCGAACCGGTCCTTGAGCGGCGTGATGATCCGTCCGCGGTTCGTGTAGTCCTCGGGGTTCGCGGACGCGCAGAGCATGATGTCCAGCGGTAGCCGGATCTTGTAGCCGCGGATCTGGATGTCTCGCTCTTCGAGCAGGTTCAGCAGCGCCACCTGGATGCGCTCGGCGAGGTCCGGAAGCTCGTTGATCGCGAAGATGCCGCGGTTCACTCGCGGGATGAGGCCGTAGTGGATCGTGAGTTCGTCCGAGAGGTAACGACCTTCGGCGACCTTGATCGGGTCGACCTCACCGATGAGGTCCGCGACGGAGATGTCCGGCGTCGCGAGCTTTTCCGCATACCGGTCTTCGGGCGTGAGCCACACGATCGGTGTCTCGTCCGCGTGCTCGGCGATCTGCGCCCGGCACGCGCTACAGATCGGGTCGAACGGGTCGTCGTTGATCTCGCAGCCGGCCATCGCCGGGATCTCGGGGTCGAGGAGCTTCGTGAGGTCGCGCATGATCCGCGACTTCGCCTGGCCCCGCTCGCCGAGGAAGATGATGTCGTGGCCGGCGAGGATGGCATTCTCCACCGCGGGCACGACGGTCTCGTCGTAGCCGACGATCCCCGTGAAGACGCCCTCGCCGCGACGGACCTTCGTCAGGAGGTTGTCCCGGAGCTCGATCCGGACGGGCCGGGACCGGTACCCGGACTCCTTGAGCTGACCGAGGGTTGCAGCTTTGGTCACGCGGGTCCCCTTTGTGTGACGAGCGAGCGGTACAGGCCCATCAGTATAGTGTTGGCGCTTCGGTGACCCCGGGTCATACCAAGGTCACCCCACCGTCAGGACAGGAGAACGAAGGAATGGCGTACGTCATCTGCGAGCCCTGCGTCGACATCAAGGACCGGGCTTGCGTCGAGGAGTGCCCGGTCGACTGCATCTACGAGTTCGGCGCACAGCTCTACATCCATCCTTCCGAATGTGTGGACTGCGACGCCTGCATGCCGGTCTGCCCGGTTGACGCGATCTTCCCTTCCGACGACGTCCCCGGGGAGTGGAAGGAGTACATCGCGATCAACGCCGACTTCTTCACCGAGCACGCCGACGCGGCGGGCGGCGCATCGCAAAGCGCGTACGCTCCGCAGCTCGAGGGTTAGCATCCCCGTCACCATCAAGCCGGCGGACGTCGGCAAACGCGTCACCGTCCAGTTCTACGACGACACGGGCGCGCGTATCGAAGCTGTCGGCATCCTCGAACGCGCAGAAGTGAAGGACGGCACACCGATCCTTCACATCAGGAAGAAGGACGATACGCTCGTCACCGTTCCGCTCCAGCGGATACGGAACGGACGGGTCGTCACGTAGATGCCGCAAACCAGGCAGCAACGACGGGCGCGCGCGCGCAGGACCTCCAACCCACGGCGCAGGGGCACGATGGTGCTCCTCATCGTGATGGCCGTGCTCCTCATCGGCGGCGGCGCCTTCGCGGTGTTCTCCCTCGCGCATCCACCGCCGCTCACCCGCGGCGCGATCGTCGGCGAGCACTGGCATGCGTCCTACAAGATCTATATCTGCGGCAAGCGCATGCAGAACTATCCCACCGTCGAGGGTGAGATCCACTCACACGGAGACGGGTTCATCCACATCCACCCGTCCGATGCGAGCTTCGCCGGCGACAACGCGAACCTCGGGAACTTCCTGCAGCTGTACGAAACGACGTTCACCGAGCAGAACGGCAAACGGATCATGGTCTTCCCGACGGGCACGGCCATCAAGGACGGCGACGTGTGCTCGAACAAGAAGCACTACAAGTGGATCTTCACCAACAGGGGCAAGACCGTGAAAGGCGACCCCGCGAAGTTCCTGCCGCACAACGGGGACGTCCTCGTCATGCAGTTCGGCCCGAAGGGCGACACGATCCTGCCGAACCCGTACTCGATCAAACACCCCGACGTCGCGCCGGGCTCGACCGAGGTACCGGGCGCAACCGCACCGCCCGATACGAACCCGATCCCGTCGCAGCTGCTCGTACCGACGCCGACGCCGACGCCGACGCCGTAACTACGCGGCGTCTTCGAGCTGCTTCGAATACGTCCCGTCGCGCGCGGCGCCGTTGCAGATCGCGCGGTGCAAGAGTTCCTTCTGTCCGGCTTCGACGTTGGACGGTTCACCCTTCCACGCCTTGAGCGACGGCGCCTGGAGCGCGCGCCCGTACGAGAAGGACAGCTCCCACGGGTGGGGGCCGAGCTTGTTCATCTCGTTCAGGTTCTCGGTTGCGGGGATGTCGGCCTGTCCGCCGGAGAGGAACACGATGCCGGGGATCGCCGCGGGCACCGAGTTACGGAAGCAGCGCAGCGTCTCCTCGGCGATCTGCGCGGACGTCGCTTGCTGCTTGGCGTCCTTGCCGGACAGAACCATGTTCGTCTTGAGCAGCGTTCCTTCGAGCGACACGCGATGCGCGGCGAGCTGTTCGAAGAGCGCGCGGAGCGTTGCAAGCGTCGCGTCGTAGCAACGTTCGATCGAATGGTCTCCGTCCATCAGGATCTCGGGCTCGACGATCGGGACGAGACCCGCTTCCTGTGCGAGCGCCGCATACCGAGCGAGCGCGTGCGCGTTCGCGTCGATGCAGAACGAGGTCGGGATGCCGTCGCCGATGTTGATGACGGCGCGCCACTTCGCGAAGCGCGCACCGAGCTCCGCGTACTCCGCGAAACGTTCCCGCAGACCGTCGAGACCCTCGGTGACCTGTTCGCCCGGGAACGCCGCGAGCTGCTTGGCCCCCGTGTCGACCTTGATCCCCGGGATCATCCCGCTCGATTCGAGGACCTTCACGAGCGGTGTTCCGTCCTCCGCGTTCTGCCTGATCGTTTCGTCGTACAGGATCACGCCGGAGATGTGATCGCCGAGCTTCGGCGTGCGGAACAACATCTCGCGGTACGCGCGACGGTTGGCCTCCGTCGACTCGAGGTTGATCGAATCGAAGCGCTTCTTGATCGTTCCGGAGCTTTCGTCCGCGGCCAAGATGCCTTTGCCCGGCGCGACGAGTTCACGCGCAGTGCTTTCGAGTTGGGTACCCACCGGTGTTCCTCCTTCGTTTCTGCCTGTTGTTCCGAACATTACCGCGCCGGGCTATTGACTCACCCAAAGGGCAGGACTATGGTCCGAAAAGAACCGAAAAAGACCTGTCGGATACGCCGGGCGGTCAGTCGGGGTGATGTCCTCCAGGTCCTCGGACGGAGGTCCGGCGGCGCCCACTAGGGCACGTGACGAACGGAGCCTCGGCAGCCGGGGACCCGCGGGGAGGAAGCCTTCCCGATGGCCGCCCGGTCTTTTTCGTTCTAGGACTGCGAGGCGTCCGGCGGGGGCGTTTCTTGTGCGAGCGGCGGATCCGCTGCCGGAGGAGTCGGTGCGGCGGGCGGCGTAGGGGTGCTCTCCTTGTTGAACTCGTCCCGCGCCTCGCGGAGCGACTTCGCGAGCTTCGGCAGCCGTGCAGCGCCGAAGAGCAACACGACGAGCAGGAACAACAAGAGGATCTCGGGTGCACCTAGGTTCATGACGCCACCTCCAACCGGGCTTCCATCTTAGCTATCGTATCTATAACGGCTTTTGGATTTAGAAAGACTCCACATGCTCACCGACACCGACGTTCGCCAGGCGCTTCACGGCGTCATCGACCCCGAGATCCGCAAGCCGATCGACGAGATCGGGATGCTCGGCGGGTTCGCGATCGACGGCGACACGGTAACGGTCGACATCCTGCTCACGGTTCCCGGCTGTCCGCATACCGACGAGATCACCGCGAGGGTGCGAGCAGCCCTCGAACCGATCGGAGCGACCTCCGTCGAGGTGCGGTTCGGCGAGATGGAGCCCGAGCAGCGCGCGCAGATGGCGTCGGGGCTTCAGAAAGAGATGCCGTTCCGCCGACCGGACTCGCGCACGACCGTCATCGGTGTTTCGTCCGGCAAGGGCGGCGTCGGCAAGTCGACGGTGACGACGAACATCGCCGCGGCGTTGAACACGCTCGGACACCGCGTCGGCGTCCTCGATGCCGACATCTGGGGATTCTCGATCCCTCGGATGTTCGGCCTGCGCGGACGGCGTCCCGTCGCGTTCGACGGGATGATCATGCCGCTCGACCGGAACGGCGTGAAGGTGATCTCGATCGGGTTCTTCCTGCCGTCCGAAGAAGAAGCCGTCGTGTGGCGGGGGCCGATGCTGCACAAAGCACTCGAGCAATTCCTCACAGACGTCTACTGGGGCGACGATCTCGAATATCTCCTCATCGATCTCCCGCCGGGCACCGGGGACGTATCCCTTTCGCTCGCAACGTTCCTGCCGAACATGGGCATGCTGGTCGTCACGACGCCGCAGCCGGTCGCGCAGAAGGTCGCCGAACGCGCTGCGAACATGGCCGGCAAGGTGAAGCAGCGTCTGCTCGGCGTCGTCGAGAACATGAGCGGCTCGGTGTTCGGCGATGGCGGCGGTCAGGAACTCGCCGACGTGCTCGGCATACCGCTCCTCGGCAAGCTTCCACTCGCCGGCGAGATCCGCGAATCGTCCGACGCCGGCGAGCCGTTCGTCTGGAGTCACCCTGACGATCCCACGACGGCCGTCTACATGGACGTCGCTCGCAAGCTCGCGGAGTTCCGTCCGCGACGCCGGCTTCCCGTGATGGAGATCGGCAGCCGCTAAGCGAGCAGCTTGCGGCACGCGGACGAGATCAGCTCGACGACTTCTTCTTCGTTTCGTCCCGCGCGCAATGTTTCGTATGTCTCGAAGGATGTGAGCGCGACGATCACGTCCGAGATATCGCCCCGGACGAAGCGGCGGACGATCGCTTTCCTTCGCTCGTCGCGCATCGCGGACGAGATCTCGGGATCGAGTCGGCCGCGCGCGCGCAGCGCACGCACGATCTGGTACTCCGTGGCCCAGAAGTGGACGAAGATCTCGACGACGAGACGCAGTGGGTCGTCCGACCCGAAGGCTTCGGTGACCCGGGCAAGACCCCCGCGCATCGCCGAGTCGTCCGCGATCGCCTCGACGAGTCCCCGCTTCGAGCCGAACTGGTTGTAGACGGTCATGCGCGAGACGCCGGCGCGTTCGGCGACGGCGTCGATCGTGAGTTCCGCTTTCGAGCGCAGTATCGCGCGGGCGGCGTGCACCAGGCGCGCACGCGTCTTCTGCGCTCCCGCCGCTCGAACCTCGGAGACATACGATCTCGGCATTCGCTATATGCTACATCTAGTGAATTCGAAAGGAGCCAAACATGAGCCGAGTCGTACTGGTCACGGGAAGCTCACGAGGTATCGGAGCGGCGACGGCCCGCGCCTTCGCGCGCGAAGGTGACGCGGTCGTGGTGCACGGACGGGACGTCGGCGCGATCGAAAACGTCCGAGCTGATATCGGATCGAAGCTCGGCGTGGCGGCCGATCTCACGGACTTCCACCAGATCGAGGAGATGCGTCACCGCATCGAGGACGAGCTCGGCCCAGTGGAGGTCGTCGTCGCGAACGCCGGCGGGAACACGACACCGCCGGGCGATGTGGAAGCGATGCCCGTCGACGAGTTCCGCTCGATCGTCGACATGAATCTGACCGCGACCTTCCTCACGTTGAAGTCGTTCCTGCCGGGCATGAAAGAACGCGGACGAGGCTCGATCGTCGCGATCTCGTCCGCGGCGTCACGGCGCGCGCACGTGCGCAACCCGGTCGCCTATGCCGCGGCGAAAGCCGGGATCGAGCACGTGATGAAGGTCGTCGCGCTGCAAGCCGGGCCGAGCGGTGTACGCGCGAACTGCATCGCGCCCGAGACGATCATGACCGAGGGCAACGAACGCGACATACCGAGGGACTTCATCCCCAAGATGATCGAGATGCATCCGATCCGCCGCCTCGGCACGCCGGACGACGTCGCGCGCGCCGCCGTCTTCCTCGCGTCGGACGAAGCATCGTGGATCACCGGTGTCGTCCTCGACGTCGCCGGCGGCTCGGTCGTCGTCTAGAGAAGTTCGCCGAGTGCGGTGATGTGTTCGAAATGGCCCGCGTCGAAGACCGCGCTAACCGCGGGCATACGGCAATACGTCGGACGCGAACCGGGCGAGATCGTCCGGGTCGTCCAAACCGAACGGCACCGAGCTGAAGCACATCACCGCATGATCGACGTCGAACGACTTCAGCCGGTCGACCATCTCCTGCGCCGACCCTTCGGCGTATTGCCCGATCGATCGGCGCACCTTCGAGTCACCGAGGTGTCGCGCGCGCTCGCGATACGCGTCGGCGTCCTGGAACCACGCCGCGTTCCAACCGTCGCCCACACGTCCGGCGAGCGCGACGGCTCGGTCCCCTTTCCCGCCGACCCAGATCGTCGGAC
This sequence comes from Actinomycetes bacterium, assembly GCA_025934435.1. GTDB lineage: Bacteria > Actinomycetota > JAICYB01 > JAICYB01 > JAICYB01 > JAICYB01. The sequence continues at coordinate 8,165 of JAICYB010000078.1, forward strand.
GCTCCACCGTCGCCGGACGAACCGCCAGATCGTCGACGTAATAGTGCTCGCCGTGGAAGTAGAACGGATCTCCGCCGAGCAGACCCTTCAGGATGACAACCGCTTCCTCGAGCTTCGACAGACGCACGCCGGCCGAGGGGAACGGAAGTCCGGCCATCCGGAACTCGCGGTCGTACCAACCGGCACCGACGCCGAGCTCGAGCCGTCCGGACGACGCCATGTGGATCGCGGCCGCCTGCTTCGCGAGCAACGCCGGGTGTCGGAACTCGTTGCAGAGCACCATCGTCCCGAGGCGCACGGTCGTCGTCTCGCGGGCGAGCACGGCCAGCAAGACGAGCGGGTCGAGACAACCGATCAGATCGGACGAACCCCCGTACTTCGCGAGGTCGAACACGATGTGATCGGATACCCACACCGAATCGAACCCGAGCCGTTCGCACTCGCGTGCGATCTCGACGACACGATCGATCGTGACGTCGTTACCGTAATGCGGGAGCGCGACTCCGATCTTCATGAGGCGGGAAGTATGCCAGAGCTACCCGAGGTCGAAGGGTTCAAACGCATCGCCGAACAGAGCCTTGTCGGACGTCGCATCACGAAAGCGCGCTTCCTCGACGACTGGATGCTGAAGGACACCACACCCTGGACCGCGCAGCGGCGGATGAAAGGTAAGCGCGTCACGTCCGTCGATCGCCGTGGGAAGATGCTCGCGGTCTTCACCAAAGCCGAGAAGGGCGAACACGACGCCCCGGTGCTCGCGTTGCACTTCGGCATGACCGGACGCCCGATCGTCACCACGCCGGACGAACCGATCCACACCTGGGACCGCGTGATCCTCGATCTCGACGACGGCACGCAATTCCGATACCGCAACAGCCGCCGGCTCGGATTCGTGCGGGTCGTGACGCGCAACGAGATCGCCGATATGGCGTGGCGTCTCGGTCCGGACGCGCTCGAAGTTCCGGCCTCTTATCTCATCGAAGCGCTCGCGACGCGCGACGCCGCGATCAAAGCCGTGCTCCTCGATCAGTCGTTCCTCGCCGGCGTCGGCAACATCTATGCGGACGAAGCCCTCCACGCCGCCGGCATCAATCCGCTACGGAGCGCCAAAGACCTCGCACGAGAGGAAGTCGAGAAGCTGCATCGTGCACTCAAACGCATCCTCGAACGCGCGGTCAAAGCGCAGAGCGTCGGCCGTAGCGCGCGGCTGCCGCTGCTCGGCGTGCGGGAACGTGCGTCGCGACAGCTCGGTGCGTCCGGGTCGCCGAAGGTCGGATGTCCGCGGTGCCAGCGTCCGCTCAAGTTCGCGAAGATCGGCGGACGGACCACCTTCTACTGCGGGAACTGCCAGCGCTAGGCGGGCTTGTTCCCTCGAGGGGACGCACCCGCGATCGACACCTGCGAGAGCGCGGCCGTCGATCGCGAACCTGACGGCTTGAACTGAGCTTCCGGTGTCCCCTTCTTGTGCGTCTTCTCCGCTTCTTCGGCGTTCCACGGCTCGACGCGTCCTTCTTCGAGCCAGAGCTCGATGTTTCGCGTACGGCGACGCTGCCGCTTCGCGAGTCGTTCCATCAGGTTGTACGCCGCCGGCTCTTCTTCGGCCGGACGCGTGTCGACACCACCGGCGGCGACGATCTCGTTCCAGAACGCTTCGCCGCGTTCCGTCCGGATGACCACCATGCACCAACCTTCCATCCCGAGACCGCCGAGCGAGATGTCCGCGTGTTCGGCGGAGAAGTCCGGACAGAACGGGCAGCCCCAGTCGCGCGCGAGGGAACGGCACTCGTCGAGCGGGATGTTGACCTGCTCCCCGTCGCTGCGGTCGATGACGATCTTGCCCTTGATGTTGATCTTCTCGAC
>JAICYB010000005.1 GCA_025934435.1 Actinomycetes bacterium
CGATCCGGCCGAGAAGTGCTTCCCCATGGTTCCCGCGGCGGCGAGCAACGACGACATCATCATGGACCCGCGATTCTTCGGAGAGGACGGCTAAATGGTCATCAGAGACGCGTTGTACGACGCTCCCGCACCGCGCGGGCGACGCGGTACGCACACGTTGTCCGTGCTCGTGCAGAACAAGCCTGGCGTGCTCGCGCGCATCGCTGGCATGTTCGCGCGGCGCGGTTTCAACATCGAGTCGCTGGCGGTCGGTCCGACCGAAGATCCGAAGATCTCGCGAATGACGATCGTGGTGAAGGTGCAGAGCAAGCCGCTGACACAGGTCGTCCGGCAGCTCGACAAGCTCATCAACGTGATCCACGTCGAGGAGTTGCACCACGACGCCGTGGAACGCGAGCTCGCGCTCATCAAGGTGAACGCGAGCGCATCCGACCGCTCTCAGATCCTCGAGATCGCGGACATCTTCCGGGCGAAGGTGGCCGACGTGCACCCAGAAGCGTTGTCGCTCGAGGCCACCGGTACGCCCGAGAAGCTGGCCGCGCTCGTGGAGCTGCTCCGTCCGTACGGGATCCGTGAGCTCGTCCAGACGGGGATGGTCGCGATCTCGCGCGGGAAGCACACGATCGAGAACGCGTACCAGAACCTGATGGCCCAAGAAGCGGAGCTCGAGGAAGTCGGGTAGTCTGACGGCGTGAAACTCACGCGTCGATCGAATAAGTAACAGGCGAACGCCGCTCCCGGCGTTCGCTCGACCTCTCGTCTGTCATCGGCGAGGGGTTTTTTGTTAGATGGAGATTCCGAAGGAGGACGACATGGCCGAACGACATGAATTCATCATGGCCCCCGGGCCGACGGAGGTCCCGCCCGAGGTCCTGGAAGCGCAGCTCGAGCTCCCGTACCACCGCGGCCCGCGGTTCGGAGCCGTCATCAAGGGCTGCGTCGAAGCGTTACAACGGATCCTGTTCACGAAGAACGAGATCCTTCTGTACACCGGTTCCGGGTCGCTCGGGATGGAGTCCGCGATCGTCAACCTCTTCTCGCCCGGCGACCGCATCCTCGTAGCCGACACGGGCAACTTCGGCGAGCGCTTCCGCAAGATCGCGCAGATCTACGGTGTCGACGTGGTCGCGATCGAGTACGAGTGGGGACGCAACGCGCAACCGGCGGACATCGCGAAAGCGCTCGACGGTGATCCGTCCATCAAGGCCGTGCTCGTCCAGCACTCCGAAACCTCGACGGGGATCGTGAACGACATCGAAGCCCTCGGCGCCGTGATGAGGGACAGGCCGCAGCTGTTCGTGGTCGACGGCATCTCCGGGATCGGCGCGGCGCCGCTGCGCGTCGACGACTGGGGCGTGGACGTGCTCATCGGCGGTTCGCAGAAGGCGCTCATGACGCCGCCGGGTATCGCGTTCGTGACCGTTTCCGACGCCGCGTGGAAGGCCAACGAAACCGCGACGTGCCCACGGTTCTACACCGATTGGCAGACGGCGCTTTCCTCGCACCGGCTCGACCCGGCCGAGACTCCCTACACACCGGCGGTCACCATCTTCCGCGCCTTCGCGAAGGCTCTCGCGATGGTCGAGGAGGAGGGCATCGAGAACGCCTGGAAACGCCACGCCGTCCTCGGGAAGGCGACGCGCGAGGGCGTGAAGGCGCTCGGCCTCGACGTCCAAACCGAAGAGTCCGACAAAGCGTGCGTGCTGACCGCGGTTGTCGCGCCCGAAGGGATCGACGGCGCCAAGATCAGCAAGCACGTCCGTGAGAAGTTCGGCATCATCTTCGCGCCGGGCCAGGGACGACTGAAGGGCAAGATCTTCCGCATCGGACACTGCGGTTACTACGCACCGCGCGACATCCTGATGGCGCTCGCGGCGCTCGAGTCTTCCCTGCAGTCCCTCGGGTTTCCCGTGAAGGAAGGTGCGGCGACGAGCGCGGCGGCGAACGTGTTCCGCGAGAACGGACTGGCCTAAGTGGGCTTACGCGTCCTCGTCCCGGAGAAGATCTCAGATCGCGGCATCGCGCTGCTGCGCGAAGCCGGGATCGAGATCGACGAGCGAGCCGTGGACGCCGAGCAGCTGCTCGGCGTCATCGGCGACTACGACGGGCTGATCGTCCGCTCCGCGACGAAGGTCACGCGAGAGGTCATCGACGCGGGGACGAACCTCAAGGTCGTCGGCCGCGCGGGGATCGGCGTCGACAACGTCGACGTCGACGCCGCGACGCGCAAGGGCATCGTCGTCGTCAATACGCCGCAAGGGAACATCACGTCGACGGCGGAGCACACGGTCGCGATGATGCTCGCCTGCGTCCGTCAGATCCCCCAAGCGCATGCATCGCTCGTCGCCGGCAAGTGGGAGAAGAAGCGTTTCGAGGGCCACGAGCTCAACGGCAAGACGCTCGGCATCGTCGGCCTCGGACGCATCGGCGCACTCGTCGCCCAACGCTGTCACGCCTTCGGGATGGACGTCATCGCGCGCGATCCGTACATCGCTCCGCAGCGCGCGCAGCGCATGGGCATCGAGCTCGTCGAGATGGACGAGCTGCTCGAGCGCGCGGACATCATCACGCTCCACGTTGTGAAAACGCCCGAGACACTGCACATGATCGGCGCCGCGGAACTCGCGAAGTGCAAGAACGGCGCGGTCATCGTCAATATCTCCCGCGGTGGAGTGGTGGACGAGGCCGCTCTCGCCGACGCCATCAAGGACGGCAAGATCGGCGGTGCGGCTCTCGACGTCTTCGAGACCGAGCCCATCACGTCCTCACCGTTGTTCGAGCTCGACACCGTCGTCGTCACGCCGCACATCGCAGCGCAGACCGAGGAAGCGCAGGACAAAGCCGGCGTCATCGCCGCCGAGCAGGTGTTGCTTGCGCTCCGGGGTGACTTCGTGCCGAACGCCGTCAATCTCGAAGCGGGGGCCGAGCTGCCCGACTTCGTCCGCCCGTTCCTCGATCTCGGACGCAAGCTCGGACGGCTCGCTTCGTCCCTCGCGGGCGAGGGTGTCGGCGCGCTCGACGTGAGTTATCAGGGACAGATCGCCGAGGAGGACACGCGAGTCGTCACGCTTTCGACGCTCCGCGGCTTCCTGCAGGCGGGTGTGCACGAGCCGGTGACGTATATCAATGCGCCCGTCCTCGCGGCCGAGCGCGGCATCGAATACACCGAGGCCAAGTCGAGCGAAGCCGCCGACTACACCAATCTCATCCGCGTGACGACGCATCGCGGCGAGAGGACCGTCACCGTCGCCGGAACCCTCGCCGGACGGAGCAACGAAGCGCGCCTGGTCGAGATCGACGGCACGCCCGTCGAGGTTTCGCTCACGCCGTACATGGCCTTCTTCCGTTACGAAGACCGGCCGGGCATCGTCCACAAGCTGTCGGGGGTGCTCACCGACAACGACATCAACATCGCGTTCATGCAGGTCGGACGGCGCGACGTCGGCGGCGAAGCGATCATGGCGCTCGCCGTCGACTCACCGATCCCGAACGCCGCGCTGCAGGACATGATCGACGCGGCCCACATCACGTCCGGCCGCTTCGTCTCGCTCGACGAGTGATCTAGTTATCGCGGCCGAGGTGCACGATGTGCACCGAGGAGGACGGACCACTGCTCGGGTGCTCGCGGCGGCTGCGCGCGAGCCGGTCGTCGGGGCGTCGTCCGGCGAGGAAGAGCCACCCCATCAGTGCTCCGATGACGACGACGACAACGATCGGCATCTTCCCGTTCCCCTCGTTCGCTCGCATTGGAGCGCATCGGCCTGTGGAGCCGCAACGGGAAGGGCTGTGGATTTCCTGTGCGTTCAGCAGAGATTCGCGTCACACGGTGGCGTCCCGGCATCGCCGGATGCTTCGTTCGTGTGCGCACCGGATGGCGGGGTTCCCGCCGCGACGTTGATGCCCTGGCCCCCGTTCCCATCGGAGCGGTTCTTGGTGACGCTGACCGTCGTCAGCGCCGGGTCGGGGAGGGAGATCCCGTTGTCGTTGTTGCCGTCCGTGACGTTCCGGCTGATGGTGGTGCCGTTGAGTGAATCGTCCGACGCGTTCGCGTTGATACCGCCACCGCCGTTGCTGCTGCTGGTATTGCGTGCGATGGCATTCATGTCGCCGACGGCGATGCCCGTCGCCCCGTTTGCGATCACGACATTCCGGGATAGGACGTTCGAATCCCTGCCGAAGATCCCGTTCGAGCCGTTCCCTTCGACGACATCTCGGGAGATGCTGTTACGGGTTCCGCCGTCGATCCCGCGGCCGCCGTTGCCGAGGACGGCGTTGCTCGAGACGGTGTTGCGGTCCAAGATCGCGATCCCGGCCGAGTTGTTCCCGGCGATGAGGTTGCCGACGATCTTATTGCCGAAGGTGAGGAAGATCCCATTGAAGGTACTCAGGGCAACGGTGTTGTCCGTGAAGCGGAAGGTCCCGCCCTGCGCGCCCGTCGCGTTGAACGCCATGACGGATCGGGTCACCGACGCTCCCGTCGCGACGATCCCGTTCACCGTGCAGTGATCGACGGTGACCGAACTGATGCGCGCCTTCGACGGCTGCGAGACGTTGGTTTGGATCCCGTTGATCCCGGTGCTGAACGAGGTCCCTTTGACCGTCCCGCGGCTGCCTTCCAGGTTCAGCCCGACGGTGCAGTCGTGTTCGACGCCGCCGAGGATCTTGACGTGTGGCGAGGTCACGTTGAGCCCGGCTTGACACGTCACACTCGTCCCGTCGAGGAGCATCGTCCCGAGATCGAGCGTTACGTGGCGAGCGCTGACCTGGATGAGCGTGGTCGATGTCGTGCAGTTTCGGACCGCTTTCGACAGCGTGTATCGGCCCGGCTTCGTGATGGTTTTGCCCGTCGTCTGCGTGCAGTCGATCGTGAACGCGTGACGGACGCGCTTCGACGTGCAGAGGTTCTGATCGCACTGCGTCGACGCTCCGTTCCCGTGGGCCTCGTTCGCCTTCTGCTGATTCGGTGGGGGTCCCACGGGGATCCGGATGCCTTGCTGGCCGTTTCCGTCGACCACGTTCTTCGTGATGGCCGTGGCCGGCGCGACCGCGTCGACGATGTTCACGCCGTTGTTGAGGTTCCCGCCGATCGTGTTCCTCGTCAGCGCCCCACTGAAGACGCTCCCGGTCGGCGTGGATGAGATCCCCTCGCCGAGGTTCCCGATGACCGTGTTACGCGAGACGACGTCGTTGTCCCCGATGTCTATCCCGTTGCCATTGTTGTTTCGCACCGAGTTCTTGCTGAAGGTGTTCCCCGAGAACTGATTGACGCTCGTGTGGATGCCGACGGCATTCGTCTCCCTGACGGAGTTGCCGACGACGGCGTTGGACGAACCGATGAGGATGCCACCCCCGTTCGCCGTGAGCCGATTCGACGAGATCGTGTTCGCGTTGGTGGCAAGGATGCCGGGGCCCTGATTGCCGATGATCGTGTTGCCGGATATCAAGTTGCCGGTACCTTCGTCGATCGCGTCGCCGCCGGACGCCGCATTGTGAACGATCGTGTTGCCGAGGATCCGGTCGCCACTGTTTCCCAAGATGCCGTCTTGACCGTTGTCCACGACGACGTTGTGCGAGAACGTGCTCGATCCGCCGAGTGCCTGGATACCACGACCACTGTTTCCGGTCACGACGCTTGACGTAACCGTTCCCGGGTGGGCGAGGCTGATGCCGGTTGTGTTCGACCGCACGACCACGTTGCTTGCAACGAAGTTCGTCGCACCGGAGTCGATGCCGGTGATGAAGTCGCGGACGGTGCCGTTCTCGACGCGGACGTTGGCTTGCCCCGTCACGACGGCGATCCCCTCGGAAGCCGCCTGATCGGTGCCGTCGATCACGTTGTGGTTCAGGTCCAGCGTGACGTTCGACGCATTGATCTCGATAGCGATGAGGCTCCCGCAGTTCGAGGCGGCGTCTCCGAGGACGTAGGAACCGCTCGCCGGGATGGTCGCGCCGATCGGAGAACCGCATGCGATGTTGATGAAGACGGCGGCGTTCGCCGTCGGCGCTGTGAGCGCGACGGCGGCCAGCAACATGAAGATGCCGATCGCTGCCCGCGTCACACGCATGCCCGTCATCGATGCTAGCGCCCGATGCGCGTCTTGCAACCGTCGCGTAAGCTGGTCGTCCGGATGACGTTCAGGAACCTTCTCGTCCTTAGTAGCCCCCGCCGGGCCGGGGGTCTGGGGGAATAACCCCCAGTCCCGACAGCCGCCCGCGACGGGGGCACCGCAGTTCCCACTAAGGACCTTAAGGAGGATCCGTTGGACAAGGTTTTCGTCTTCGACACCACTCTCCGCGACGGCGAGCAGGCTCCCGGCATCGCGCTGAACGCGAAAGAGAAGCTCGAGATCGCCGAGCAGCTCGCTCGCCTCGAGGTCGACGTCATCGAGGCCGGTTTCCCGATCACGTCGGTCGGCGACTTCGAAGCGGTGAAGCAGATCGCCGAGAACGTGAAGGGCCCTCAGATCGCGGCGCTCGCACGCGCCGTCGATATCGACATCGACCGGGCGTGGGAAGCGATCAGCAGCGCCCGCGATCCGCGCATCCACGTGTTCCTTTCGACGTCGGACATCCACCGCAAGTACATGCTCGAAGCGACGGAGGAGGAGATCGTCGCCCAAGCCGTCGCCGGCGTGAAGCGCGCGAAGGGCTACACGAACAACGTCGAATTCTCACCGCAGGACGCAACACGCACCGACGCCGACTTCCTCTGCGAGGTCGTCCGCGCATCGATCGAAGCCGGCGCGACGACGGTCAATATCCCCGACACCGTCGGTTACACGCTCCCGCACGAGTTCGAGGAGCTGTTGAGCTACCTCTACGAGAAGGTGCCGCAGCTCCACGACGTGATCTTGTCCGTGCATTGCCACAACGACCTCGGCCTCGCCGTTGCGAACTCGCTTTCCGCGGTGCGCGTCGGCGCGCGTCAGGTCGAGACCGCGGTGAACGGCATCGGTGAGCGCGCGGGGAACTGCTCGCTCGAAGAGGTCGTTATGGCCCTGAAGACTCGTCGTGACCTCGTTTGGGTGGACGTCACCGTGAACACTCGGGAGATCGCTCGCACATCGCGGCTCGTTTCGTTGCTGACCGGTTATCCGGTGCAGCCGAACAAGGCCGTGGTCGGCGCGAACGCGGTGGCGCACGAGTCGGGTATCCACCAGCACGGCGTCCTCCAGGACCGCATGACCTACGAGATCATGGACGCGACGGAGATCGGCTACGAAGGCGGTCAGATCGTCCTCGGCAAGCACTCCGGACGCCACGCCTTCAGCGCGGAGCTCGAGAAGATGGGCTACGAGCTCAGCAAGGACGAGCTCCAACGCGCGTTCGAGCGCTTCAAGGAGCTCGCCGACCGCAAGATCCAGATCTCCGATTCGGACATCGAGGCGATCATCGCCGACGAGATGCGGACCTCAGGTGATACCTGGGAACTCGTCGACCTCACGCTCGTCGGCGGGACGACCGTCGAGCCGCGAGCGACCGCGCGGGTGAAGACGCCCGATGGTGAGGTCGTCCAGGAGTCCGCGTCCGGGGACGGCATGATCGACGCCGCCTGCGGGGCGATCGTCCGCGCCACCGGCGTGGACGCGCGCCTGCTGAGCTTTTCGGTCGGGGCTGTTACCGCTGGTACGGAGGCTCTCGGCGATGTCACCGTGCAGGTCGACGTCGAGGGGGATCGTTTCACCGGTCGTGGGGTATCCACCGATGTGGTGGAGGCATCAGCTCGTGCATTCTTGAACGCCATCAACCGGGCGACGAGGGTCGGCCGGCGCGAACGCGCCACCGACGCTCCGGGTCCATAGGTCAGGTATCCGCCGTTCGGCGGCCCCTGCGAGAGGAGGCGTGATGCAAAGCATCGAGGACGTCCGCGGGAAGCTCCCGCCTGAGGTAGAGCAACGCCTGGACAAAGCTGTCGAGACCTTCAAGCAGAACCACAAGGACCCGACGAACGTGCTCCTGCACGTTGTGGGCTACTGGGCGATCGCGCGTGGCCTGCGCCGGTTCCTCGGACGCAAGCGCTTCCGTGCGCTCGTGTTCATCGGCGTGGGGATCGCGGTTCTGCTCGCCGGACACAACATCGAGGGAACCGAAGCGTTCACGGTCGTTAAGTCACTGGCGAACGGCTCGAAGTAGTAGATATATGACGGCTCGTTCCGTCGCTCCGCCGCGCCCGGGTTCGGGTGGGACGGCCGCGGTGCTCATGCGCTCTTTGAAGGGCGCCCTCTACGGGTTCGTCCCGTTGACGTCCTTCTACTTCGCCGAACGCTGGCTCGGCCTGCATTGGGCGGTCGGTATCGGCATCGCTCTGTCCGTTGCGATCATCCCGCTCGAGCTCCGCTTCACCGGCGCGATGCGTTGGTGCTGGATCGGAGTGCTCGGCGTGGTCGGCGGAGGGGTGCTCGCGCTCGTCACCCACAACCCGCGCCTGTTCTTCGCGCGATCGGTCGCCGGGGACGCGGCCTTCGGTATCGCCATGCTCGGTTCCCTCGTGATCGGGAAGCCGCTGGTCGCGATGTTCGCCTCGTGGTCCGTCCGTACGTCGGAGATCTACAAGGAGACGCCGGAGTACAAGCGCTCGTTCTGGGTCGTCACGCTCGTATGGGGGATCGTGAATCTCGCCCGGGCCGGCGGACGCGCCTACGTGATGATGAACGCCACGCTCGGCGGTGTGATGGTGATCAATCTCCTGACGGGCTGGCCGGTGTTCGCCGGACTCGTGATGTTCTCCGTCTGGTACCCGCGCCGCCTTGCGAAGCGGTACGTGAAGTCGATCGGCGGCGAATCGCACATGGTGAACGAGCTCTTGCTCGGCGCCGTCGAGGAGACGTTCGACGTCGAGCTGCTCGTGGGGGCCGAGGAGTAGGCCCCGAGAATAAGAAGAGGGCCCGGTCCGAGAACCGGGCCCTCATTCAGTTTCTTGCTCTCCCTCCTGGCCTCACAGCTCCCGGTCGACCCGCCCGGTGAGGCGCTCCAGAAGGTCGGTGGTCTGATTGGTTTCTACCGAACGCTGCCGGCGAAACCGGAGGTGGTCCCCTTTGTGAAGGGCGACCCCTCCCTAGGCAGCGTTAGCAGTCAGCCACCTCGAGGGTCGCAATCCGTTTATGCAAAATCGGACCACCTCCTTTCTCTCGTGCGACGAATATACACGCGGTGTTAGCGTTCGGCGATGACCTCCGACGTCGTCACGCTCCAGAAGCAAGCTTTCCAAACCCTCGACGATCTGTGCTCGTCCCTGACGGACGAAGAGTGGGGCCGGGACACGGAGTGTCCGGGCTGGACGGTGAAGGACAACCTCTCGCACATCATCGGCACCGAGTCCGCCGCGTTCCTCGGCCGGCCGGCGCCCGACCACGTCGTCGACGCGAAGCCGTGGATCCGCAATCCGGGAGGTCAGGCGAACGAAGTGCAGGTCGACTACCGCCGGCCGCGGACGCCGGCCGAGGTCCTCGCCGAGTTCCGGGAAGTCGTCGCCGAGCGGACGAAGCAGCTCGACGCGCTCTCCGAGGACGACCTGAACGCCGAGTCCTGGACGCCGATCGGCCAGGCGACCGTCCGGGACTTCCTCGCGATCCGCGTCATGGACGTCTGGGTCCACGAGCAGGACATCCGCCGCGCGGTCGGGAAGCCGGGCGGCTACGGCGACGACGTCGCGGCGCTCGCATACGGCAGGCACGCCTCCGCGATGCCGTTCGTCGTCGGCAAGAAGGTCGCGCCCCCGGAAGGCACGACCGTCGTCTTCGACGTCGAGGGCTTTCCACCACTCGCCGTCGAGATGACGTCACCGCGGGCGTCCACCGTCGACGTGCCGGACGAACCGACGACGACGCTGCACATGACCCACGAGACGTTCACGCGTCTCTCCTGCGGACGGGGCGACCCAGCCGACGTTGCGCGGGACGTGAAGATCGAAGGGGACGAAGCCCTCGGGCGTCAGGTCGCGACTTCGATGAATTTCATGATCTAGCGCTTCCGCGTCTCGCGCAGCAGCGAGATCGCGAGCGCGACGAAGACGACGATCGGCAGCAACCACCAGACGTTCATCGCGTGGTGCGCGAGAACGAACACCAGCGCGAGAGCGCCGAGCACCAGCACGGCGATCCGCCAGTCGTCGCCGACGATGAAGTCGTACCAGAAGCGTCCGAAGCCGGTGATGTACTTCATGCGGCGATCTTCTCCCGCGCGTGACGTTGTCTGAGCACCGCCACGAGGATCCACGCGGTCGCGAGTACGAACGCGAGAACGCCGAGCAGTGCGGCGTCCCCCGCGGGCCACCGGATCCCGGCGCCTTCCGAGCCCCAGAAGATCCCGAACGTCGTGAGCATCACGCCGACGGCGAATTTCATCGTGTTCTCCGGCACGCGCGACAACGGACGGTGCACCGCTGCTCCGATCAGCGCCACCAGTACGAACGCAGCCGCCGCACCGGCGATGGCGAGCGGGTAGTGGCCCTTTTCGCCGCCGCCGAACGTGATGACGATGAAGACGACCTCCATCCCCTCGAGGAAGACGCCCTTGAAGGACAGGACGAACCCGTACCAGTCCGTCGCGTGCGCCTCCATCTCGGCGACCTCACGCTTGAAGATCGCGTCCTCGTCGTGGAGTGCTTTGTATCCACTCGCTCGGAGGATCGCCTTGCGCAACCACTGCAAGCCGAACACGAGCAGCAGTGCGCCGACCGCGAGTCGCAGGGCATCGATCGGGATGTACCGCAGGGCCGGCCCGAACACGGCGACGATCGCGGCGAGCGCAACGAAAGCGGTGAGCGTTCCGGTGAGCGCGGTGCGCCAGCCGCGTGTCACGCCGACCGCGAGCACGATCGTGAGGGCTTCGACCATCTCGACCGCCGACGCGAGGAAGGCCGCGAGGATCAGCAGGACGTCGTGTGTGCTCACGAGAAGGAAGCTTAGTAGCGCCGGCGTCGCTTCGGATACGGTCTGAAATCGGCGCGGAGGTCGCGTCCGACGAAGTCGCCGGATTCGAGACGCTTCATGCTCGCGAGGATGTCGAGCGTCAGCCATCGCGTGAGTTGCGGATGGGTCGGGTGATCCCAGAGGCCGTGCGATCCGCGCCGCTTCTCGAGGAACGCGACCAGGTCGGCGACGCGGACGTCTTCCTTCGACACGCCGATGCGCGACGCGAGGTCGAGCATGAACGCGAGATCGTGACGCGCATAGAACGTCGCGAATCCGCGCGGCGGCTCGGCCCCCGCGAGCCTCGAGACTTCGGCGCCGAGTGCCCACTCTTCGCGCGTCTCCCGTTGCAGGAGGAGATCCATCGCCGTGCGTGCTTCGTCCGACGTGCGCCGGTGCGGGTGACGGGCGAAGCACGCGAGCGCGCCCGTCGTCGTCGCGCGGCATCCCTCCGAACGAGGCAGGCGGCGATAGCCGACGACGTTGCCGGCCTTCAGGCCGCCGGCTTGTCCGTACGGCCACGAACCGTCTGCGAAGCGGTGTGCGAGCAGCCACTCGTACGCGCGTTCGGAGCGGGGATCGGTTGCGTAGCCGACCGCCACGAGTCCGCGGAGTGGGAGCGCAACTTGTAAGGGGCGCCACTTGTAGCCCTCGTCGGACGGAACATCGCTCGCGCGATCGAGGCTGGCGTAGCCGTGATAGGGCCAGGACCCGTCTCTGCGCTGCTCCTTGAAGATGCGTTCGGCGAGCTCGTCGACGACCGGATGTCCGCGCGTGAGTCCGAGGAAGTCGAGTCGGCACAACGTGAACGACATGCCCGTGAGATCCGGTCTCGTCGACGCGAGGGCGTCTTCGATGTCGCCGGACGAAACGACCTGCGCCGCGAGCGCCGCGACTTCGGGATCGTCGAGCGCGACGCCGTCGACCTCGACGAGCGCACGGAAACGAAGGGCGGGAGAACGATCGGCGAGGAGTAGCGCGACGGTGTCGATCATCGGAGCACCCGCGCGATGTACGGCGCCGTCGGGGTCTTCGCTTTCGCGAGGTCGTCGGGTGTGCCTTCGAAGATCACGCGCCCGCCATCGGGCCCGGCTCCCGGGCCGAGCTCCACCAGCCAATCGCACGCCGCGAGGAGGTTCGGATCGTGCTCGACGACGAGGACGCTGTGTCCGGCGTCGACGACGGTGTCGAGCGCGCGGGTGAGCGCGCCGACGTCGCGGACGTGCAGTCCGACCGTCGGTTCGTCCAGGAGGTAGAGCGTGGGCTTCGTCGTTTTCTTCGCGAGCTCGTACGCGAGTTTCGTTCGCTGCGCTTCTCCTCCTGAGAGCGTCATCGCCGGCTGGCGGACGACGAGGTAACCGAGACCGAGCCGCCGCGCGACGTCGCACGCACGGGCGATCGCGGGGATGTCGCTCCAGTCGGAGGCGATCTCGTCGATCGTTCGCGCTTCGAGGTCGTGGAGGGTCGTCCCGCGGACCTTGATCTCGCGCGTCTCTGCTTTGTAACCCGTCCCATCGCACGCATCGCACGCCGTCGTCACGGCGGGAAGGAAACCCATCCCTTCGACGATCTGACCGCCGCGGCACCGGTCGCACCCGTTCGCGAAGTCGGAAGGCGTGAGTCCGGCGGCGACGGCGTCGTCCGAGGCCGCGAAGGCCTTGCGGAGCGCGGCGATGATCCCGAGGTACAAGCCGGGCGAGTCGATGCCGGCTTTCGACTGATCGGCGACGACCGTGCGCGGGGGTGGTCCGTCGATCGCGTCGTGATCTCCCGGTTCGTACTGCTTCAGAGCAACGGATGTGGTGAGCTTCGGCGGCGCGAGGGCGAGTCCGAGCGTGTCGACGACGAGCGTCGACTTCCCCGAGCCGGACACACCGCAGACGCCTGCGAGCACGCCGAGCGGGAGTCGTAGCTCGTCGATCGCGAGCGTGTTCTCACGGGCACCGCGGATGGTCATCCAGGACGAAGCCGTTCGGCGCGCCCGCCGCGCGACGGTGCTCCCGTTGAGCGCCTCGGTTGTGGCGCCGGTCTTCGCTTTCGTGTGCGGCCCTTCGAACACCACGTTCCCGCCGTCGGCGCCGGCGCCCGGACCGATCTCGACGATGTGATCGGCGTGTGCGAGGAGCACGCCGTCGTGCTCGACGGCGATGACGGTGTTGCCGCCGTCGCGCAGTTCGGTCAGCGCGCCGGCTAGGGCCTCGACTTCGCGCGGGTGGAGTCCGCGCGAAGGTTCGTCGAGCAGGATCGTCATCCCGAGCAGACCGCTTCCGAGGACGGCCGCGAGCTTCACGCGTTGCGCTTCCCCGGCGGAGAGCGTTCCGGCGAGGCGATCGAGGTGCAGGTAGCCGAGGCCGACGCGACAGAGGAACTCGGCACGGTGCTGCGCCGTCTCGCGCGCATCGGACGCGAGCGTGTCGTGCACGGTCGCTCGCGCGAGCACACGGGCGAGATCCGTTATCGGCATGGAGTGCAGATCGGTTCGGTCGAAGCCTTCGACGCGGATCTCGAGGTACTCGGGACGAAGCCGCTTCCCGTTGCACTGCGGACACACGACGAAGGACGTGTACAAGCCGCCCTGATCCCAGGTTTGCAATCCGGTCATCACGCCGCCCCACCGCCTGCCGCTCTCCCACAGCTGCACACCTTCGGGGAACGGCTCGGGGTCGCCCCACAGGAACGCGTCTTGCACGTGCTGCGGCATCTCGTTCCACGGCGTCGTCTTCGGGTCGAACTCGTGGCGCGCGGCGAACGCGGTGAGAGCCTTGTTGCCGCCTGTACCCGGAGTGCAGAGGTATCCGCGAGGGAAGTAGCCCGGCGAGTACATCGCGCCGCCGCAGATCGGCAGCTCCGGCTTCACGATCAAGCGGTCGACGCGTCCGCGCGCTGCGCGTCCCCGTCCCCGGCACGTCGGGCACACCGACAACGCGTTCCGGAGTGCGAGATGGCGCGGCTCGATCGCGACGCCGATCTCGTCGCAGTCGTCGCAGCGCCACTTCGAGTCGGCGGTCTGGCTGAGTCGTGACATCGTCCCGCCGCACTTCACGCAGGTGCGGACGCCGCCGCGCGCGAGCACCACCGTGACGAGATGCGCGATCCCGCTCGCGACGCCGACGGTCGCCGTAGGACGCGCGAGGCCCTCGGCGTAGCCGCTCGACCACCGGCGCTCGGCGTCGAGGACGAGGGTCGGGCCGAGTCCGTCGAGCGATGTGACGGGTGCGTCGGGACCTTCACGCAGGCCCTGCCGCTCGTACATGGACATCGATTCGAGCAACCGCTTCATCGCTTCGGCGGCGAGCACGTCGCGAACGAGGGACGACTTCCCGGATCCCGACACACCGGTGACGGCGGTGAATCGTCCTTTCGGGATGTCGACGTCGACCGAACGCAGGTTGTTCGCGGACGCGCCCCTCATGCGGATCGCATCCGATGCGCGCGGACGGGTGCGCGCCTTTTCGCGCGGCGAGATCGCGTTGCCCGCTTGTTTCGGCGGCGGTCCGCAATGGACGAGGCGCCCGCCGTTCGGTCCGCCTCCGGGACCGAGCTCGACGATCCAATCGGCGGCATCGACGACGTCGGGTTGATGCTCGACGACGATCACGGTGCAACCGGCCTGTGTCAGTCCGTCGAGGACGCCGATCAGACGCGCGAGGTCCGCGGGATGCAGGCCCGTCGTCGGCTCGTCCAGCACGACGAGATCGCCGGGCTTCGCGCGCGCGAGTTGTCGCGCGAGCCGGACGCGCTGCGCTTCGCCGCCGGAGAGCGTCGGCGACGGTTGTCCGAGGGCAAGGTAGCCGAGCCCAACATCGGAGAGGGCATCGAGGATCTTGCGGATCGCGCGCTGATCGCCGAAGACGTCGCGTGCTTCGTCCACGGACATCGCGAGGATGTCGGCGATCGTGTGCGGACGTCCGCCGATCTCGGGACGATGCTCGAGCGTTTCGGGGCGGAAGCGCGTGCCGTCGCACGCTTCGCATTCGATCCACGTCGAGGCGATGTACCGGAGGCTGATCTCGACGGCGCCCATGCCTTCGCACTCCGGACACGCGCCCTCCTCGCGGTTGAACGTGAAGATCGACGGCGAGGCTCCCGTTGCCTTGGCGAACAGGTCGCGGATCTTGTCGAGCACCTTCGTGTACGTCGCCGGATTCGAACGGGGGTTGTTGCCGATCGGCGATTGATCGACGGCGAGTGCGCGCGGGACGTCTCCTTCGAACCCGTCGCAATCGACCGCCCTGCCTGCTTCGACCGACGCGAGCACGACATCGCGCACGAGCGTTGTCTTTCCCGCACCGGACGGACCCGTCACGACGGTGATGCGTTCCGCCGGAAAGATCGCATCGAACCCCGTCAGGTTGCGTCCGCGCGCTCCGCGCACGGTGATCACGCTCTCTGCTGGAGGGCGTGCCTCGCGCGTCAGGGCTGCGTCCCGCTTGGAGAAGAAACGACCGGAGACCGTCGACGATTTCCAGAGCTTCGCCGGTGTCCCTTTGAACGTCACGCCGCCGCCGTGCGGCCCGGCTCCGGGTCCGACCTCGATGACGTCGTCCGCGTTCGCGACGGCGGCTGCGTCGTGCTCGACCATCACCACCGGTCCGGGAAGTTCGGCGAGCACGCCGAACAGACGCTCGACGTCGCGGCGATGGAGACCGATCGATGGTTCGTCGAGCACGTGGAGGAGATCTTCGAGTCGTCCCGCGAGGACGACGGCGAGCCGGACGCGTTGCGATTCGCCGCGCGAGAGCGTCGGCATCGGACGATCGAGCGTCAGGTGGTCGAGGCCGAGTTCGACGAGGGGTGCGAGGCGCCGTTCCAGCTCGGTGACGATCCGCTTCGCGCGGGGGCCGAGGTCGGCGCCGTCGGTGAACGCGAGCGCTTGGCCGGCGGTCATCGCGAGCACGTCATCGAGCGTGCGCCCGGCGATCGTGTGCGACGACGTGTCGACCTCGCTGCCGAGGCGGAAACAGAGCGCTTCGAGCGGCGGAACCCACGCACCGCACCGCGGACAGATCGGTGAGCGCAGCAGCGGCGTTCCGCCGACGAGGACCTCGGTGCATCCCCAGGCATCCGCCGCGGCCAACGCGCTCCGGACCGCAGCCGCCGTTGCGTTCGCGGCTATCTCGCCCGTCGTCACGACGATGTCGTGTGGTTCGTCCGGGTCGAGCGGTTTCCCGTTCCACTTCTTGCCGTCGACGGCGATGGCGGTTCGTCCGACGCCGTCTTGGATCGCCTTCAGCAGGCGGGCGTGTGTGCCCGCGATGCCGCGAACGAGGGGGACCCGGACGGCGCCGTGGAGCCGCCGCGCCTCGTTGACGCGTTCCTCATCGGTGAGGGCGCGAACCTGCGTCCCGCACGCCGGACAGTTCACGACCGAGAGCCGCGAGAACAGGATCCGGAGGTACGGATGCACGCCGATGGCGGTGGCGATGATCGAATTCGGGTTGCGGTTCAGAACGTTCTGCGCGATCGCGACGGCGGGACCGAGTCCGGTGATCGCACGAACGGACGCCGCGCGCGAACGGTCCGACACGCCGACCGCCATCGTGTCGAGGAAGCGTCTACGCGCTTCGTGATAGAGCGTGTCGAAAGCGAGCGACGACTTGCCGGAACCGGAGACGCCGACGACGGCGGTCAGTCCGGGGCCGAAGGACACATCGACGTCACGAAGATTGTGCTCGGCAGCACCGGTGACGTTGATCGTCCGCTTAGCCATCTCCCCGGAGGGACGGTAACAGGCTCAGCGGGCGCGGTAGAGATCGCGCAGGAGGCCGACCTCCGACATGTGATGGATCTCTTCGTCGATGACGTGAAGGATCAACGCGAAGAACGATGCGTCGCTGAACGGGCTTCCTTCGACACCGTACTCACGGAGCGTGCGTTTGAGCTCGTCATCGGTGTAGCTCGGGAAGGATGCGCGGCAGTTCTCGTACTTCGCGGTCAGCAGTTGGATCGCCTCGGCGGCCGTTCCTGCCGCGGACGTTCCGACCGGTCCATCGGGTGCGAAGTAATTCGACACGTACTCCTGCGCGGTCGCACCCGTGGCGGCCATGCCGGATCGCGATCCGGTCGGACGCGCGCCGAGGTGCGTCATCTGCCAAGCGATCGTCGTGACGGGCGGTGGATCGGGTTCGGGCCGGGCGAAGTCGGCGGCGAAGGTTCGGTCGCCGGTCGGGCGCACCGTCCAGCAGTTCCGGGCGGGCTCCCACAGATACTCGTCATCGGTGAGACCCGTGACGCGTCGGAGGAAGCGTGTCCAGTACCAGTTGTAGAGGTCGGTGACTTCGTCGAAGTTCATGTCGCGGTTACGGGGAGGGACCGTAGGAGCTCCACTGCTTCCGTGCGTCCGAAGAAGTCCGCCCATTCGACCGGTGTCGCGTGATAGACGGCGTCCCGAGTGTCGAGCGGCGCGCCCGCCGCGATCAGCAACTCGATGACATCGACGCGTCCCTCGCCCGCCGCGTGGTGGAGCGCGGTCCGACCCTTGCCTCCGGCCGGGAACCCGAGTTCGATCAGCTTCGGGACGGCTTCCCAACGGGCCGTCGCCGCCGCTTCGCGGATGAGATCCGGATGTGATCGCTTCGTTCGTTCGATGTTGTCGGCCGAGACCTCGCGTCCGTGCAAGAGCGCCGACACGATCTCGTCGTAGCCGTTTTCGGCTGCCCACAGATCGCGCAACACACCGATC
Source organism: Actinomycetes bacterium (assembly GCA_025934435.1). Classification (GTDB taxonomy): domain Bacteria; phylum Actinomycetota; class JAICYB01; order JAICYB01; family JAICYB01; genus JAICYB01. The sequence goes on from JAICYB010000005.1 coordinate 17,593, forward strand.
TCGGCGCCGTGATGGATCGCTTCGTCCAGGATGTGCAGGACGAAGCTCGCCCGCCTGACGTGAGCGAAGCCGCGTCCGACCGGTCCGATCGGATCGAACGCGCGGTCGATGTCCATCGCCGAGATGTACCGCTTCCATCGCGCGAACGCTTGCTCGAACATCTCGCGTGCCCGGCGCGCATCAGGCGGTGCTCCGTCCGCGAAGAGGTTCTCGGTCTCGGGCTCGAGCCCGACGTTGCGCGCGCAGCGATCTTCCGCGAACAAGTCGATGATGTGCGTGTAGCGCCACGCGATCGTGGTGACGGGCGCGATCTCGTCGAAGATCAGGCCCCATCGCATCTGGAGCTTGCCGTCGGCGTCGGCGGCGAGCGACCAACAGTCGGGCGCCGGCTCCCAGAAGTACTCCTCGTCGGTCAGCCCGTCGAGACGTCCGGTGAACCGGTTGTAGAACTTGTCGGACAGGTCGAGGAACTCTTGCCGTAGCTTTTCCACGCGCGCCTCCCCAGCGCTCGAAGGACCTCAGCGTAGTCGTGTGAAGTGGACACCTCCTGTCCGGGATAAATCTGCGATACTGGGCGCCTCGATGTCGTTTTCACAGGTAGTCATCATTCGGTAGGCGGGCGCCGGCGGCGTCCGCCTCAGCAAGCCTCTCGCGAAAGCGGGGGGCTTTCTTCTTGGAGGCGAACACAGATTGGGTTACCGGATTGCGGTGATCCCGGGCGATGGTTGCGGACCCGAGATGATCGCCGAGGGTCTCAAGGTGCTCGACGCCACCGGCGTCGACGTCGACCTCGTGACGCATGATCTCGGGACGGGTCGCTATGCAGCGACGGGCGAGATCCTGCCCGATGACATCTTCGCCGATCTCGCGGATTGCGATGCCATCTATAAGGGACCGATCGGCGCGCGCCACGTCGGCGACGACGTGCCGCCCGGTGTCCTCGAGCGCGGTCTCATCCTCGAGCTGCGCTTCCGCCTCGATCAGTACATCAATCTCCGGCCGGTGCGCCTCTATCCGGGCGTGCCGTGTCCGATCGTCGGCAAGACGCCGGACGATGTCGACTTCGTCGTCATCCGCGAGAACACCGAAGGTCTGTATGCCGGTGCCGGCGGCATCTTCAAGAAAGGTACGCCGGACGAAACCGCGCTGCAGACGAGCGTCAGCACGCGGAAAGGCGTCGAGCGAGCCGTCCGCTACGCGTTCGAGACGGCGCGCAAACGGAACAAGAAGCGCAAGCTGACGATGGTCGCGAAAACGAACGTGCTGACGTTCACCGGCGACATCTGGTCACGCGTGTTCCACGAGGTCGGCGAGGAGTATCCGGACATCGAGCGCGACTACGCGCACGTCGATGCGTGGTGCTTCTACGTCGTGAACAATCCCGAATGGTTCGACGTCGTCGTGACCGAGAACATGTTCGGCGACATCATCACGGACCTCGCCGCCGCCGTGCAGGGCGGGATGGGTGTCGCGTCCAGCGGGAACCTCAATCCCGAAGGCGTGTCGATGTTCGAGCAGATCGGTGGAACCGCGCCGCAGTTCGCGGGGCTCAACGCGATCAATCCGATGGCCGCGATCGGCGCCGTGGAGATGATGCTGGCGCACCTCGGAGAGGGTGATGCGGCGTCCGCTGTATCCGGCGCGATGGCTTCGGTCTTTCCGAAGCTCGATCAGATGGGCGCAGGACAGATGGGATACTCGACCACCGAGGTCGGCGACATGGTCGCTGAGCAAGTGAAGGGGTAAACGATGCCGATCCAAGAGACCGAAACGATCTGGATGGACGGGGAGCTCGTGCCGTGGAAGGACGCCAACGTGCACGTCCTCACGCACACGCTCCACTACGGCACCGGCATTTTCGAAGGGATCCGCGGTTACAAGACGAAGAGCGGTACGTCCATCTTCCGGCTCACCGATCACATGCGGCGGCTGCACCGCAGTGCGAAGGTCGTGATGATGGACCTCCCCTATTCCGTCGAGCAGCTCGTCGAAGCGACGAAGGAAACGGTGCGATCGAACAACCTCGGCGAGTACCCGCTCCTCTACATCCGCCCGCTCGCGTACTACGGCTACCAGGAGATGGGTCTCAACCCGCTCACTTCGCCCGTTCGCGTTTCGATCGCCGCGTTCCCATGGGGGACGTACCTCGGCGAGGAAGGTGTCGCGTCCGGCATCCGGGTGAAGACATCGTCGTGGCAGCGGATCGACATGAACGCGCTGCCGCCGCAGGCGAAGACGTCGGCGGGCTATCTGAACTCCGTCCTCGCCAAGATGGAAGTGCTGAAGGCGGGTTACGACGAAGCGCTGTTCATCAATCCGCAAGGAACGGTCGCCGAGGGTCCGGGCGAGAACTTCTTCATCGTGCGTGACGGTGTGCTCATCACGCCGTCGAAGGTCACGGCCGGCCTCGAGGGGATCACGCGCGAGTCGGTGATGACGATCGCGCACGACCTCGGCTACGAGGTGCGCGAGGAAGCGATCGCGCGCGCCGACGCCTATCTGGCGGACGAAGCGTTCTTCACCGGCACCGCCGCGGAGCTCACGCCGATCCGCGAGATCGACGATCGTGTGGTCGGTACGGGAGAACCGGGCGCGATGACGAAGAAGCTCCAGGAGACCTTCTTCGCGGCGGCGCGAGCCGAGATCGAGACGTACCGAGAGTGGTGCGAGTTTGTCTGATCCCTTAGTACTTTTCGACACCACGCTGCGGGACGGAGCCCAGATGGAAGGGCTCACACTGACCGTCGACGACAAGTTGCGCATCGCGCAGAAGATCGACGAGCTCGGCGTGCAGTACATCGAGGGCGGCTGGCCGGGTTCGAACCCGAAGGACGGAGAGTTCTTCGCCCGCGCCCCGCAAGAACTTCGGTTGAAACATGCGAAGCTCGTGACGTTCTCGTCGACCCGTCGCGCCGGCGTCACGGCCGGGAAGGACCCGAACCTGCGCATCACCGTGGGCGCCGCGACGCCGGTCGTCTGCATCGTCGGGAAGTCGTGGGACCTGCACGTACGGGAAGCCCTCCGAACGACGCTCGACGAGAACCTGAAGATGGTCGGTGACACCGTGAAGTACCTGAAGCGCCACTTCGACGAGGTGTTCTTCGACGCCGAGCACTTCTTCGACGGCTTCAAGAACAACCCGGCGTACGCGATGCGCGTGCTCGAAGCTGCGGCGAGCAACGGTGCCGACTGCATCGTCCTCTGCGATACGAACGGCGGATGTCTGCCGAACGAGGTCGCCTCGATCGTCACGCAGGTGTCGTCCGCGATGCCGGCCGCATACGGCATCCACTGCCACAACGACACCGATTGCGCGGTCGCGAACTCGCTGGCCGCCGTGGAAGCGGGGGTCGTCCACGTGCAGGGGGCGATGAACGGCTACGGCGAACGCTGCGGCAACGCGAACATCGCCTCCATCGCCGCCGACCTCGTTTTGAAGATGGGCCGCGAGGTGATCACCCCGGCGCAGGTCGCGAACCTCGCCGGCGTCGCGCACTACGTGGCCGAGACGTGCAACCTCACGCCGAACCCGCAGCAGCCGTTCGTGGGGACGTCCGCGTTCGCGCACAAGGCCGGCCTCCACGCATCGGCCGTCGCGCGGCGGCGCGATCTCTACGAACACATCGATCCCGCGCTCGTCGGCAACGTCCGGCACCTCGTCGTCAGCGAACTATCGGGGAAGGCGACGATCACGGTGAAGGCGCGCGAGCTCGGCGTGGATCTGTCCGAGGAGAAGACGGTCGGCGGCGTCATCCGCAAGGTGAAGGAGCTCGAGCACCTCGGTTATCACTTCGAAGCCGCGGACGCCTCATTCGAGCTCCTCCTCCGGCGTTCGTCGGGATGGGAGCAGGAGTTCTTCGCGATCGAGTCGTTCCGGGTGATCGTGGAGAACGACGCGAACGGCGGTGTGTCGAGCGAAGCAACCGTGAAGCTCCACGCCGGCGGACGCCGCATCATCTCGACGGCCGAAGGCAACGGCCCGGTCAACGCATTGGACGCGGCCCTGCGCAAAGCCCTGCTCGATACCTATCCCCAGCTCGCACAGATCAAACTCGCCGACTACAAGGTGCGCATCCTGAATGAGAACGTCGGGACGTCGGCGACGACACGCGTGCTGATCGAATCGTCCGACGGCGAGAAGGAGTGGGGGACGATCGGCGTGTCGGACAACATCGTCGACGCGTCCTGGGAGGCGCTGATCGACGGCTACGTGTACGGTCTTCTGCACAAGACCACGGTGGAGGGAACCGGAGCCGGCCAATGAGATTCACGCGTTTCGCGATCGGTTCGACCATCGGCTACGGCACCGTCGAAGACGACGGACGGATCCGCGCCATGACGACGACTCCATTCCTGCCGTGGCAACCGACAGACGAGTACTTCACACCCGAGCAGGTCCGCGTGCTCGCCCCGGCGCTGCCGTCGAAGGTCGTCGCGATCGGGCTCAACTACCGCGCTCACGCCGAAGAGACGGGTCGTGGTCTTCCCGAAGAGCCGATGATCTTCATCAAACCGACGACGTCCGTGATCGGGCCGGGCGAGACGATCGTGATGCCGCCGCAATCGCAACGCGTCGACCACGAGGCGGAGCTTGCGGTCGTGATGGGCCGCCTGGCGCGGAACGTTTCGGAGGCCGAGGCGCTCGAGTACGTGCTCGGATACACGTGCGCGAACGATGTGACGGCGCGCGATCTCCAGCTCAAGGACGTGCAGTTCACGCGCGCGAAGGGCTTCGACACCTTCTGCCCGCTCGGCCCCCATATCGTGACCGACCTCGATGCCGGCAAGCTCGACCTCGAGTGCCGCGTCCGAGGTGAGGTTCGTCAGCACTCGAACACGTCCGACCTCGTGTTCGGTGTGGCTTCGCTTATCGCATTCGTTTCTTCCGTCATGACGCTGCTTCCCGGGGACGTGATCCTCACCGGTACACCGGACGGCATCTCGCCGCTCGCCGACGGCGACAACGTCGAGGTCGAGATCCAGAACATCGGCATCCTGTCGAACCCGGTTCGTGGTTCGGGTTAGGTACGCGGGCGCGCCGAGCGGCGACCTGCACCTCGGCAACATCCGCACCGCGCTCTTCAATTGGATGTTCGCGCGCCACGAAGGCGGGACGTTCATCTGGCGCGTCGAGGACACCGACCCCGAACGTGCGAAGCAAGAGCTGATCGATCGAGCCGCGGAGACCATGCGCTGGGTCGGGATCGACTGGGACGAAGGTCCATTCCGGCAGTCGGAGCGCGGCGACTACTACGCGTCGATCGTTTCGCGACTGCTCGAGGATGGATGGCTCTACCGGTGCTACTGCACGCGGGACGAGATCAAAGCCCGAGGTGTCTCGTCCGGCTACGACCGTTTCTGCCGGACACGGACGGATCAGCCCGACGCACCGTTCGCCTTGCGGTTCAAAGCGCCCGACCGCGACGTCGTCGTGCACGACCGGCTGGCCGGAGAGGTGCGGACACCGGCGAGCGAGGTGCAGGACTTCGTTGCCGTCCGTTCGGACGGATCGGTCGTCTTCGCCCTCGCGAACACGGCGGACGACATCGCGATGGAGATCACGCACGTACTCCGCGGCGCGGACATCCTCAACGCCGCGACGTCGAACGTGCTCCTGTTCGAAGCGCTCGGCGCGGCGCCGCCGGAGTTCGTGCACGTCCCGCTCATCCTCGGCCCGGATCGTTCGCGGCTCGGTGCGCGCCACGGTGCCGTCGGCACGCTCGCGTACCGCGACGGCGGTTATCTGCCCGAAGCGCTCACGAATTACCTCTCGCTGCTCGGATGGGCCCCCGGCACCGGCGAAGAGATCATGTCGCTCGAGCGCCGCGTCGAACTGTTCTCGCTCGACGGCCTCCAGACGTCGAACGCGGTGTTCGACATCAAGAAGCTCGAGTGGATGAACGAGGAGTACATCAAGACGCTGCCGGTCGACGAGCTGCGCGACCGGATCGTCGCGTTGGATCCGTCGATCCCGCGCGACGTCCTGCAGCAAGCGCTCGACATGGAGCTCTTGCAGACGCGCATCAAGACGCTCGCCGAGGTCCGCGACGCGATGCGATACCTGTACGAGCGTCCACCGGCCTCCGAGGTGGCGGAAGAAGCACGCGCCACGCTCTCGATGCTCGCGTCGAAGCTCGAGACGAGTGACTGGTCGGTGGAGGCGATCCGGGACGCCGTCCAGTCGACCGTCGAAGAGCTCGGCCTCCACCGTCGGAGGGGGCCGAAGCCGATCTTCGTTGCGATCGCCGGCTCGGAGAAGGCGCTGCCGCTGTACGAATCGATCTACATCATCGGCCGGGACGAAGCCCTCGCGCGCCTGCGCGCCGCCATGTCCGTGGCCTGAGCGCCGTTCCCGTTCTGGGGAACCCTCGAACACGCTGCCGTAGTTGTGACTTCCCCAGTTGTGCGCGTCGCTTTTTCTGGGGAATCGCGACCTACGCGGACGTAGCCGGCGATTCCCCAGAAAACACTTCGGCGAGCTCCGCGACGTACGTCCGGGCCTCGACGTCGTGCTTCGTGAAACGCAACGGACGCCACCCAGCGCGCACGAGCTTGTTCTGGCGGATGAGGTCGGCCTCCCGCTGCTTCCGGGTCTCGTGATGCGATCCGTCGATCTCGATGGCGAGGCGCAGCGCGCGATACGCGAAGTCGACTCGCGCGATCCAGCGCCCGGTGTTGTCATAGATGTCCAGTTCTTCCTCAGGTATCGGTAGACCGGCGCGCATGAGGCCTCGCCGGAATCTGTTCTGCAACGTGCTGGCCTTCGGACGCGACCCTGTTCGATCGGCAAGCAACGAGGAGAGTCGCGCGACACCCCGAACGCCGCGCCTCCCTCGGAGATCGAAGCGCTTCGCGAGGCCCGTGACGGTGACGATCCGTCGGCGGATCGCGTCATCGAGTGCGTCTTCCAACGCATCGCGCGACAGGACGCCGGCGAGGTCGAAGATCGTCCGCCACGGCGATGTGACGCGCAGCGGCCCGCGATGGACGACGTCGCCCGGCGCGATCAGTCTCGTCCGGTGAACGATCATCTCGCCGTTCTTGATCTTCTGCGCATGGACGACGGTGACGTGTGGGCGGTCCGTCCGGATCGCGTCGATCTGCCAGATCATCGCGGCGGCGTCGAAGCTGATCGCGGAACCGCCGCCGGCGATCAGTAACGCCGCCATCAGTCGCTGATCCCACGTCTTCGGGTAGCCGGGCATGCGGAAGATGCCGTTTTGCACCGTCTCGAGCCGTCCCGAGAGGACCCGTCGCCGGATCGCTTCGGGATGGAGTCCGAGGTGAAGAAGCTGCTGCCGCGTGACGAGGCCGACCTGCCGGACGGCAACGGCGGCGATCCTTCGATCCATGCACGTCCCCTTCCGTGTCGGATGGGGAAGGGCGCAAGCATGAGAGCACGAGCCGCCGACACCGCCCGGAACTGGGGAACCGGTGACTACGGTGGCGTCGCTACCGATTCCCCACAAGCCCGGGGCGAGCGTTCTGGGGAAGGCGCAGCCACGGCGGCGTAGTCAGGGATTCCCCAGAACGGGCGCGCGGGAAAGCGCGTTAGGACGAGGCGTCAGATCTTGACGCCGAACTCCTCGAGGATCTGCTGGCTGTAAGCGATCCGTCCCGTGAGTTCTTTCGGCTCCCGGGAGCACAGCAGCAGCGCGGCTTCGGCCATGACTTCGGGCGGCTCGGCCATGTCTTCGCGTCCCGGCGGGATCAATCGGTGCAGGACGACCCCCGGCGTCGCGACGACGCTCGATGGTGAGAGCGCGTTCACCGCGATGTTGTCCTCGTATTCCTCGCTCGCGAGTCCCGTCGACATGCGCTCGAGCGCGGCCTTGACCATGCCGTACACGGTGCCGCCGCGTCCGCGTGATTGATCCGGTTTCGGGTGCCGCGCCGCACCGGACGAGATGTTCAAGATCCATCCCTTGCCCCGCAACCGCATCCCCGGCAGGACGAGTTGCGCGAGCTCGAACGGCGCGCGCACCTGCACTTCGAACATGATCCGGTACTTCGACTCGGGAAACTCCGCGGCCGGCAGGAACCATGTAACCGCTGCGTTGTTCACGAGGATGTCCGGGGGACCGAGGCGAGAGATCGTTTCCTCGACGAGCATGTTTCGATCTTCGATGCGCGCGAGGTCGGCGCGGATCGCGACGGCAGTGCCGCCGGCGGCCGTGATCGTGTCGACGGTGTCGTGGATCGTCCCCGGGAGCCGTTCGTCGCGCTGTTCTTCGGTGCGTGCGCTGACGGCAACGGCGGCGCCTTCGGACGCGAACCGCTTCGCGATCTCCTCACCGATGCCACGGCTGGCGCCGGTGACGATGGCGACCTTCCCCTCGAGTACGCCCATCGCCTACGAGCCTACGTCCGGTCGGCGCTAGCCCACCAATCCGACCATCGGCTCCGTCCGCACGTCCTTGTTGACGTTGTCGTCGAGCGCGACGAGCAGGTCGGATCGCAAAGCTTTCGCGGACGGATCATCCCAACGGTTCTCGAGTTCGAGCGGGTCGTCGGCCAGGTCGTAGAGCTCACCGATCCCGTCGTGGTCCTCGTAGCGCGTGAGCTTGTAGCGGTCGGTCGTGATCGTCCGCAGCGCGTGGTGCAGCACCATCGCATGGTCGTTCTCGGTGATGTGGATCTCGCGGTCGTCGGTGAGCTGGCGTCCTTCCATGTGCGCCGGGACGTCGATGCCGGCGGCTCGCAGCATCGTCGGTGCGAAGTCGACGGATCCGACCGGTTCGTCGATCGTCGCGCCCGCGTCGAAGCCGGCGCCCCGGACGATCACCGGCACGCGCAGGAGCCCTTCGTAGTGGAGCGGACCCTTGAAGACCATCTGGTGATCACCGAGGAACTCGCCGTGGTCGACCGCGAAGATCACGACGGTGTCGGACGGATCCACGGCAGCGAGCACGCGTCCGATGTGGTGGTCGAGCATCGAGATCATGCCGTAGTAGCCGGCGACCATCCGCGCGGATTCGTCCGCCGAGAAGTTCATGCCTCCGGGATTGGCCCACTCGAAGGGAAGTCCGCGCGCGCCGGTGGCCCACATGCGGTGGATGTCCGGCTTCTTGTCGAATTCCTCCGGATGCGCTTTCCAGAGAACGGGTGTGACGTCCGCCGGGTCGTACATGTCGCACCACGGCTTCGGTGGGTCCATCGGGTGATGCGGATCGGCGAAGGAAACCCATGCGAAGTACGGCTTGTCCTGCTTGTTGATGAAGTCGATCGCGCGATCGGCGATCCACGTCGTCGGGTGCTCTTCTTCGGGGAGCGCGTTCTTCCACGTCTGCACGTGATCCCATTGCGACCCGCTCGCTTCCGGCTGCATGAGTTGGAGACGCTCCACGCCTTTCTCGAAACCGTCACGGAAGAGGTGCTGCGCGTAGTGGAGGCCGAACGGCGGGGGGCCGAAGCACCAGTTCCAACGTCCCATCAATTGCGCGAAGCGGAGCATGTGACCGAAGAGGATGAGCTGGCAGTAGTCGAAGCCGAAGTAGGGACCCGTCCAGTCCGCCGGCATGTTCACCGAGCCCTCGACCGACTCGAGCTTGCCGGTGGGGAACAGGGGATACGTCGACGCGAAGTGTGCCTTGCCGATGATGGCCGTCGAGTAGCCGGCGTTCTTGAATGCGGTCGCGACCGATTTCTGTTCCGCGTCGGCCGGGACGTCGATCCCGTTCGACGTCACACCGTGCGACGACGGGTACTGCCCCGTGAGGATCGTCGCGCGCGCGGGCTGGCAGTACGGGTTCTGCGTGCGGCAGCGCGTGAAGCTCGTCCCTTCGGACGCGAGCCGGTCGAGCGTCGGCGTCGATATGACCGGGTTGCCCCAGGCCGCGATGGTGTCGGCGCGTTGCTGGTCGGTCGTGATGAGGAGCACGTTGGTCACTGTTGCCTCCGGAGAGTATTTTCTGTCACACTGAAGATACATGTATCTCGACTCTTTGCAACGCCGGATCCGCGGGATGCACTCGCTGTGGCTCGAAGCGACGGCCACGATGGGCGTCGAGCACGTGAATCACTTCGAGCGGAGCGGTGTCCTGCCCGCTGCCTTCTCGCTCAACCACATGACGCGGATCGAGGATCAGGTCGTGTCCGCTCTGTTCAACGGACGCGCGCCTATCTGGAACGAAGGCGGATGGCTCGCGAAGACCGGTGTCAACATCGACGACCACGGCAAAGAGCTCACCGTCGCCGAGATGGAGCAGCTGCGCATCGGCGACTACGAGGCGTACTGCGCGTACCAGAAGCTCGTGTTCGACCAGACGGAGACGTGGCTCGATTCCTTGGACGAATCACGCTTGAGCGAAGTCATGTTCGGCGGTGTCGTCCCCCCGGTCTTCCAGAAGGCGTACGTCGCGCGCGTCGTCGGCGACGGACCGATACGGGTGCTCGACGGCATCGAGTGCTGGATCTTCCAGCACGGCATCCGCCACATGGGCGAGCTCGAACACGCTCGCGCGCTCGTCGGGCTCGGAGGGATGACGTCGTAGCTTCCGTTGACGGACGCCGCTTGCGCAGCGAGCGCTCGCGCGCCGCGATCCTCAACGCGTTCTTCTCGCTCGTCATGGACGGCCGACAGCCGTCGTCGTCCGAGATCGCCGCGAAGGCCGGCGTCACGCAGCGGACGCTCTTCAATCAGTTCCCGGACGTTTCCGCGCTCGTGTCGGCGGCGGTCGATCGTCAGGTCGCGCACCTCGAGGAGCTCCTGCCGGAGGCGACGACCATCGATTCCTACGTCGACGGCCTCGCACGCATCTACGATGAGATCGCGGCCGTGCGGTGGGCGGTCGTTACGCACCTCGACGGACGACCCGAGCTCGCCACCGGGCTCAAGCGCGTCCGAACTGTTGTGCGCGCGCGCTTGTCGCGGTTGGTCGACGACGTCGACGCCGCCGAGATCGCGACCGATCCGATCACGTGGAAGCTCTTGCGGGAGCAGCTCGGGCTGTCGAAGCGCGCGGCTGCCGACGTGATGCGACGGACGCTTCAGAGTTTGAAGGCGGGGCCGAAGTCGACGCGTCCGGTGAGGGCCGGGTCGTAGTTCGCGAGCTTGCGCGCCATCCACGGGCCGTCCGGGATGGCATCGTCCGGCGGATCGATCCCGAGACTCCGCGCCGGGACGAACCCGAAACGCGGGTAGTAGTTCGGATGTCCGAGGACGAGGATCAATGGTTCGAGTGCTTCGTCCGCCCGCATGATCGCGTCGCGTGACAGCGCGTCGCCGATCTTCTGCTTCTGACGTTCCGGACGAACCGCGAGGGGCGACAGCTGCAGGATCTTGCGGTCGCCGAGCGTGACGTAGCTCAGCATGATGTGCCCGACGACGTCGCCTTCGTCGTCCGCGACGAGTGAGAACTCGGGTACGTAGCCGTCGTTCGCGCGGATCTGCCGGACGAGCCGGACTTCCGGATCGTGCTCGTTGTCGAACGCCGCGCCGACGACGGCATCGATCGCGTCGAAATCGAAGGCGCGTTCGGGGCGGACGATCATCCGTATATCTTGACGCGATGTTCGAATCCGATGCCGAGCTCGCGGATCTGCAGGATCTGCTCGACCGTTCGTATGCGTCCGCCGGCGAGCATCTGTTGTCGATCCATACACCGAACTGGCGCGTTCCGGCGGCCGAGCTCGTCGAGCTGCTGCAAGGTATGTGCGTATTGAACCTCGCGACGGTGAGTTCGAAAGGGGAGCCGTACGTCGGGGCCGTCGACGCCTTCCTGTTCCACGGTCGGTTCTTCTTCGGTTCGTCGCCGGACTCCTTGCGCGCCAGGCACATCGCGCGGAATCCCGCCGTCAGCGGCGCGCATACGCGCGGCGAGGAGTTGTCGGTGGTCGTGCACGGGCGGGCCGTCCCGCTCGACAAGAGCTCGGAGATCGGCAAGGAGTACCGCGCCTACGGCGCGAAGACGTACGGCGAAGAAGCCGTCGAGGAATTCTGGGAGTCGGACACGCCGTACTGGAGCATCGAGCCGAAGCGGATGTTCGCGCTGCGTCCGACGATCGAGAAGCCCTAGCCGGACGAAGCCCTGCTAGCGTTGAGGGCGCTTTTGGGCCGTAGTGCAATTGGCAGCACGCCAGGTTCTGGCCCTGGTAGTCCTGGTTCGAGTCCAGGCGGCCCAGCCAACGATTGGCGATGTGTGTGGCAACTCTTACACTTGTCGGATCGCTCTGATAGACCGCTTCATCTTCTTGCCCGACAGCGGTCCGATCGGCCCGAGTCCGGGCCTCGATGTCACGCTGCTCTCCGGCGGCCACTTCAGGATCCACGGTTGGTATCTCGCGCAGGAGCATGCGGACAAGACGATCCTGCACTTCCACGGAAACGCCGGCAATCTCGAAGGCCGTCGGAACTTCACACAACAGTTGCGCGCGCTTGGCGTCAACGTCTTGGCGATCGACTACCGAGGCTATGGCCGGAGCGAGGGCAAGCCAAGTGAAGATGGTGTGTTCGCTGACGCGCGAGCCGCATACAACTGGCTACTCGACAAGACCACCGCCGACAAGATCGTCATCCACGGCGAGTCACTGGGCGGTGGTCCCGCATGCGAACTCGCATCGACTGTGCCCTGCGGTGGACTGATCCTGCAGTCGACGTTTACAAGCGTTCCGGACTTCGTCCATCGCGTCGCTCGATATATCCCCTTATTCCTGGTTCGGACGAAATTCGACAACCTCAGCAAAGTGACGAGCATCACCTGCCCGAAGTTGTTCATCCACAGCCGCACGGACGAGATGATCCCTTTCGACCTCGCCGAAAAGCTCTTCGCTGCGGCTGCTGAGCCGAAGGAGAATGCCTGGTTCACGGCCGTCGGGCATAACGAGATGTCCGTACCACCGGCGACGGAATACTTCGGACGGATCGCACAGTTCGTGTCATCACTCGGGAATTGAGCCAAGTGACGATCTGGCGAGGGTCGCTTGCCAATCGCGGCTCGAAAGCGTTCCAACCAGCGAAGCTCCCCGACCTGTGCGTTTTCACGATCGCTCATAGGCACTACGTTGGGCGCTGCCTGCGCTGCCTGACCAGTGATTCCACGTGTCGCGTCCCGACGAACGTCGTCAGCGAATCATGCGGAAGGCGGGGTTCCCGCCGCAGTAATGAACTGGCGTATCTGCGATCCATGCTCGGTCGTGTGACCGATCAAGGCCGTGATGATCAAGGCGTGCGGCTGGCCACCGTAGCGATGAGACTCCGGTAGCGGTGTAGCCGCCTTCTCGTCGGTCATATCGGCGAGTGTCGTACGCACCTGTTGGGTGCAGTGGTCGACGTACCCGAGGATCTGGGTTTGAGACCACGCGGTCGACAATGTCGCAAGATCCCGCCAATGCGGGTGCTCGGAAAACGGAGGCGGGGGCACCCACGGAGCGAGATCGCCGTTGAGGTCGTAGTCGACGCACTCGAGCGCGTGCCACGCCACGCTCCACGGAGCCGAGTAACGTTCGACCCATCGTCGCGAGAGGGCGGCGTTCTCTGCCTCGTCCGTGATCTGAGTCCAGTCCGATCTGATGAACTGGGAGCCCGGGGCCGGCGCCGGAACATCCCACATGCTCGATTCCCAGAGTTGATCGGGACAGTCGCGCACAGCGGCGCTGAGGAGACTGAATGCCTGCTCGAAGCTGACGGTAAGACTCTCAACCCAGATCGATCCCACGTGAAACCCCTCCCCGGACATCTTCGCGGCTTCAGAGGCGGACTAGCTTAGCCGCGACAAACGAACGCTGCCCGTAGGTAACCAGTCCAGTCGCAGACCTTGACGCAATCGCGCAGATGACCATGGCGCAGGCCAATTCCCTCTCACCCGCATAGCTCCGTGTTTTGGGGCCAGGAGAGCCAGGTCGAATCCAGGCGGCCCAGCTTGCGGATCGTCGGCACTACGAAGGCCACTACAGGCACTATCCGAACTTGCCGAGGCCAGGCGGCCTGTCCAGTCGAAGGCGGCCAACAACGTGCATCTCTTGGTAGCGCTTGACTAACCGCGAACCCAGAGCACGACCTTCGAGTTCGGGCGGCCCGGCTCGCTCAGAGCAGCGCGCGGATCATGAACTCGCCGACGTAGCGCGCGTAGCGTGGGGTAGACCAGCCTCGCCGCACGACCAGTAGTTCGTACAACTCGAGCGCGCTGCAGATCCACAGGACGTCGGTCGCCTCGCCAACGCTGATCCCCTCGCGCAGGTAGCCGCGCTGCTTGAGGAAACGCGCGTGGTGACGCATGCGGTCGAGTCGTTCGGACTCTGTGCGATCGAGCAACGCGGCGATCTCGTCGTCCGTCGCCGCGAGGGTGCGCATGACGAACCTGATGGGTGAGACAACCGAAGCCACCTCGGCGGTCAGCTTGCCCCATTCGCGCATGATCGTCCGAGGATCCGCCTGTTCCTCGCGCATCGTGTCCGAGCGCAGGTACGCCCGCTCGTCGCCGCGCCCCTCGAGACCGCGTTCGTAGATCTCACGGACGAGCCCGGCCTTCCCCCCGAATGACTTGTAGATCGTATCGACTGAAACACCGGCTTCCGCAGCGATGGACGCGATCGTGGTTGCGCCGTAGTCCTCGAGGCACTGGCGCTCGGCGGCGTCGAGGATCGCTTCGCGAGTCCGCCGCGCTCGCTCACGGCGCCCCGAAGAGTCGTAGTGCCGGGTCTTGACCTTGGCCATATTTGGTTCCATACTACTGGAATGGAAACGAGAGGAGGGCGATGTGACGGCAGTCATTGAGCGGTTGGTCAAGGCAGTGAACGCCTACGACCTCGACGCGCTAGTGCGCTGTTTCGCCGAGGACTACAGGAACGTGACACCGGTACACCCGATGCGCGGCTTCGTTGGTAGCGATCAGGTCAGGAAGAACTGGAGCCAGATCCTCGGCAGCATCAACGACATCAACGCCGCGGTTCTCCGCGAGGCGACCGACGGCGACCTCGTCTGGACGGAGTGGGACATGTCCGGTAAGCGCCCCGATGGGAGCCCCTTCCTTATGCGCGGTGTTGTCATCTTTGGTGTCACCGATGACGTGATCCGCTCCGCCCGCTTCTATCTCGAGCCGGCAGAGGAAGAGAGTGGCGACGTCGATAGGCACACCGAACGCGTCGTGACGGGGCAATGAGCGTCCTCGTCGTTGGAGCAACAGGAAGTCTCGGAGGACGCATCGCCCGCGCTCTCCTCGAGCGCGGCGAAGCGGTCCGAGCCCTCGTCAGGGAAGGCAAGACGTTCGACGATCCGCGCGCTGAAGTCGTGAGCGGTGACCTGAAAGATCCCGAGTCGCTACGCAAGGCGTGCGCGGGCGTTGAGACGGTCGTCACCACCGCGAATGGAATCGCCGGCATCGGCGAGGACAACGTCGAGACGGTCGACCGCCACGGCAACCGCAACCTCATCGACGCGGCCGCGGCAGAAGGCGTCAATCACTTCGTGTTCACGTCCGTTCTCGGCGCCGATCCGAGTCACTTTGTCCCGTTCATCGCAGCGAAGGGGGAGACTGAGGAGTACCTCAAAGCGAGCGGCATGTCGTGGACGATCATCCAGCCCGATCCCTTCATGGAGATCTGGCTGCCGAACGTGATGGGGAACGCGCTCGCGGGTGGGAGCGTGACGCTCGTCGGCGAAGGGAAGCAGCGCCACTCACTCGTCGCGATGGACGATGTCGTCGCCTATGAGGTCGTGGGCGCGACGAACCACGCAGCGAAGAACCGCACGATCCAAGTGGGTGGCGAGCCCGTCTCGTGGCGGGACGTGATCTCCGTCTACGAGCGCGTGTTCGGGCGCGAGATCGAGGTGAACACAGTTGCCATCGGTGAGCCCGTGCCCGGGATGCCGGACTTCGTCCGCGAGCTCATGACCTCGCTCGAGTTCTACGAATCGCCGCTCGACATGACGGAAGCGTCACGAACGTTCGGCGTGCCGGTCACTTCACTCGAGGATTTCGTGCGGGGACTCGCCGCCGCCTGACGAGTCCAAATAGCGCAACCCGGAATGCGTGGTTCGAAGGCGGTCCAATCAACCGTCTCTAGGATTCGGTGCGACGTCCGCGGAGAAGCGCCACACCGTCGCCTTCGAGCTCGTCGAGCACAACGGAACGTCCCGCCATCGCGAGCGCAAGCGCCTCTCCCGCACCGCGGACACCATTCCACCCGGCCACGGGTCGTACCTGGTCGAGCGTCTAACCTCATCGAGTGACCAACGAACCTGTCGACGTCGCCCGCGCCGATCTCCTCGACTACCTCGCTCGCCGAGGGCTGGCTGTCGCCAAAGATGCGTCGATGGATGTGCTCAACCAGCTCGCGTGGTCGCGCGTCTTCGGGCTGTCGGGCGACGAACTCGACATCGCCGAATTGGCCGAACGTACCGGGCTCGATCCCGACGCCGCGCGACGCTTCCTGCGCGCACTTGGGCTCAAGGGCGACGGGCCATGGCATGAACGCGATGTCGTCGTGCTCGCGCTCCTCGGTGACGGGAGTTCGGTGTTCGGAAAGGACACGGTGAACCATCTGGCACGGGTCATCGGGTCGTCGACCGATCGCATCGCAGAAGCGATCGCGGGCGCGGTCCGCATCGATTACGGCCCAGCGATACGCGCGGACCCGGCATCGAACTACGTCGAAGGGGTCGAGGCGATCTCCGCCGAGATGCTCCCGCGACTCGGGGCGATGATGGACAACCTCGTCCGGCGTCACTTACTCGAGCTCGTGGACATCGACTGGCATGCCGATGAGGATGCTCCGGTGATGGTTGCGCACTGCGCGATCGGGTTCGCCGACATGGTGGGCTTCACATCGCGCGCGGCGGGTTCGTCCGTTGGTGAGCTGACGAGTCTCATCGATCGCTTCGAGAGCGAGGTCACCGCAGCGGTCGTGGGAAGTGGTGGACGAGTCGTCAAATTCATCGGAGACGAGGTCATGTTCGCGTTCCGCCGAGCCGCCGACGCATGCAAGTGCGCGCGAGCACTGTTCGCGCTCGCGAGCGATGAAGCGATCCCGGACGTCCGGATCGGGATGGCGATGGGCGAAGTCGTGAGCCGTTTCGGTGATTACTACGGACCGATCGTGAACGTCGCGTCTCGCCTCGTGCAATCCGCGCCGCCGCGGAGTGCGCTCGTGACGGGCGCGCTGGCGTCGCTCGCACAAGGCGAAACTTTCGCGAGCTTCCGGGAACTTGAACTCCGCGGCATCCCCGGACGGGTCTCAGTTGCGGAACTCGGATAGCTCACGCAGTTCCGTCCGGTTAGCGAGCTCTTGCGGCCGAACCCCACGTCACCCTGGGAGAAGGCCGAGCTGCTGCAGCATCGCGAGCTGGTCGATCACGTGCCAGTGTTCCGCGAGCTTGCCGTCCTGCAACCGGTGGATGTCGATACCGGCGATCGAGAAGCTCTTCCCGGTGGCAGGGATCCCGGCGAAGTTGGATACGTGCGTGCCGTCGTTCGTCCAGCGGACGACGACCTTGTCCCCGTCGCAGATGACGTCGTCGAGCGTGAATCGCGGACTCAGCCCGACACGCAGCATGGTGACGCGGTCCTTCAACCCGTCGCGCCCTTCGCCCTGCCCGGGAAGCGGGTCGTGCTCCCGGTAGGCCGTCACCGCTAGCTCGTCGATGAGATCGACGCGTCCGTCGTTGAGGACGTCCTCGTAATAGCTCCGGACGACCTTCTCGTTGCGCCTTGCGGACATCTTGTCCTCCTGTCGTGTCGCTGTTGGCTTCACTATGGAGACGGATCGATGGCGGAGCCACGAAAGGAAGTCACCGAGTTGGTCACCGGGTTGGCCTACGTCCTCCGTCGTGAACGCGTCGCTGCTGGACTCACGCAGGAGGAACTCGCGGAGCGGTCGGGCGTGAGCGCGCGCACGATCAGCGACGCCGAGCGCGGGTTGCGGTCGGTCATCTACAAGGACACAGCCGTCCGGCTGGCCGCCGCGCTCGGACTCGACATAGCGGGGCGCGACGAATTCATCGCGATCGCGCGCGGACGATCGACGGGGAGCGCTCGGACGATACCCGTCTCCGCCACCGGGCCCATCGGACGCGGCGTCGAGATCCAGGCGGCGATCGCCGCATCCCGCCAGTCGCGGCTCGTGACGCTCACGGGCCCCGGAGGGATCGGCAAGACGCGCATCGCCGTCGAGGTGGCGCGGGCCGTGCGCGATGCGGTCTTCGTCCCTCTCGGATCTTTGGACGATCCTTCGTTCGTCCCGAGCGTCGTTGCGCACGCCGTCGATGCCGTGTCGACAGCGACGTCGCCGATCGATGCGATCGCGTCGAAGATCGTCGATCGATCCGTCTTGTTCGTCCTCGACACCTTCGAGCACCTGATGGACGGGGCCCCGTTCGTCACTGAGTTGCTGGAGAGGTGTCCGAAGGTCCATGTGCTCGTGACCAGTCGGGAGCGACTTCACCTGACCGGCGAGCGCGAGGTCGAGGTGTCACCGCTCGACGCGTCGGACGCGGCGCAGCTCTTCCTCGAGCGCGCTACGGCGGCCGGGCTTGGATCCGTGCCGGACGCCGAAGCGGTCACAGAGATCTGCCGCCGGCTCGAAGGCCTTCCGCTCGCGATCGAGTTGGCAGCGGCGCGCCTGCGACACATGACGCTGGCTTCGCTGCTCGAACATCTCGATGACCGACTCGCTCTCTTGGTCGGCGGCCCGAACGACGTTCCGTCCCGGCAGCGAACCATCCGGGATACCGTCGCGTGGTCGTTCGATCTTCTCGATGACGATGCACGGCGCGCGCTCGCTGCGTTGTCCGTCTTCGCCGGTGGATGGACGCTGGACGCCGCAGAGGCCGTCGTTCAGTCGGACGAACCACTGGCGCCACTCAGCGCACTGGTCGACAAGAGCCTCATCACGTTCGGGGATGACGGTCGGTATCGCATGCTCGACGTCATCCGCGAATTCGCAGCCGAGCACCGCGGCGACTCGGCCGAACGCGCGCACGCGGAGTTCTTCGCCGCATACGCCGAGTCGGCCGAGCCGATGTTCGGTTCGGCCGGGCAGGAGCAGTGGTTCGAGTTCGTCGAACACGAGCACGACAACATCCGTGCCGCTCTGCGTTTCGCCGTCGACGAACGCGATGCCGCGCTCGCACAGCGGATGGCCGGCGCGCTGTGGCAGTTCTGGCGCGCCAATGGTCACGTGCAGGAAGGCCGGGCCTGGCTGAACGACGCCCTTACCATCCCGTCGGAAGATGCGTTTCGCGCGAAGGCGTTGTGGGGTGCAGCGTGGCTCGCCTACCACCAGGACGACTATCCGACGGCCGAGCGCCTGAGCATCGAACTGCTCGCCTTTGCGCGGCGAACGTCCGCTCCGATGGATCTACGGAACGGCCTGACGATCCGGGGGATGATCGCGATGGCCGAAGCGCGCTACGCCGAGGCGGCAGTCTCCTTCGAGGAGGCACTGGAACTCTGCCGGCCGCTGGGTCGGTCGTGGCTGCTCGCGACGTCACACCTCAATCTCGGATCAGCGCTGATGCACGTCGGAGATCTCGAACGCGCACAAGAGATGTTCGGATCCGCCGCTGCGCTCTATCGAGAGCTCGGGGATCGGCGGTTCGCGACTCGAGGAGACATGTATCTCGCGCAGGTCCGCATGCTTCGAGGAGACGATGACGGTGCTTGCGAGTCGGCTGCGCTCGTGCTGAGCGCGGCCGCCGACATCGGTGACGAGCAGTCGATCGCCGAGGGCCTCGAAACGCTCGCCGCGGCCGAGGCGTTCGGGCGTCCGGACCGCGCGGCGTTCGTTGCCGGCGTCGCCCGAGCGATGCGCGACGACATGTCGATCCGTCAGCTTCCGTACGATCGCGCTCTGGTCGACGGTCGTCTGACGACGGGTCGAGCCCGCATCAGCGAACGCGAGTGGCGTGACGCGTTCGACGAAGGGCGAACCACGGCGCTCGACGCAGCTATAGAGCAACTCTGTCGCTGAAGCTCACGCCGTCGCGAGCTCCTTGAGCAACGCGTAGGTGCGCTCTCGCGACGCCGTGCGGTCGTCGCCAACGGGGAACGGCGCCGCCCACACGTCGGTGGCGCCCGCGGAGAAGAGATCCTCGATCTGGGACGCGACACCGGCCTCGTTGCCGACGATCGCGGCGTCGGCCGGTCCTTCGACACCGCCGTGCGCGAGGATGCGCTGATAGTTCGGGAGGAATCCGTAACCCGCGAAACTCTGTGCCGCAGTGTTGCGTGCTTCGTCCACGTCGTCGTGTACGGCGACCGGCAACCCGGCGACGATGCGCGGTTCGCCGCGTCCCGCGTTCGCGGCGGCTTTGCGGAGCAGTGGCGCGACGTGCGTTTCGATGGACCGAGCGTTGCCCATCCACAGGATCGTTCCGGCCGTTTGATCTCCGGCTACGCGCAGGAGTCGCGGCGCGAGAGCGGACACGAGAACTTGGATCTCGCTGCCTTCCGAGACGCGGCCGGCCGGGACGTTCACCCGGAAGTCTTCGCCCTCGAACGTGACAGCTTCACCGCGCAGAAGTGGAACCAGTACCGAGATGTACTCCTCGGTGTGTCGTCCGGCATGGTCGTAGGGCAGACCGAACATCCCTTCGATCACCGGCTGGTGGGACGGACCGACGCCGAGCGTGAACCGGTTCGCCGCGCCGATCGCATCCGCGACCGCACGCGCGCGCGTCGCCATGAGGACGGGATGCGTCGTGTACGTCTGGAGGACGGAGGTCCCAAGTTCGATCCTCGATGTTGCCCGTCCGACGATGGCCATCGCGACGAGCGGATCGCCGGCGGTCGCGCTCGCGTACCACAGGCTCGCGAACCCGTCGCCTTCGGCGCGCTGCGCCTGCGCGACGAGCTTGTCGATCGTCGATCCCGTGCCCGGCAGTCCGATCCGCATAGTCGTCCCCTCGCTCGCTTCGGCTCCATGATGCTCGGTTTGATATCCATTCCGCATGCGCGAGATCGGTATAGGAGGATTCCGGTAGCGACGCTCCATCTGATGGTTGGGCTTCCATGTTCGGGCAAGACGACGCTTGCTCGGCTGCTCGAGCGTGAGCACGCGGCGCTGCGCCTGACGCCTGATGAGTGGCAGTTGCGTCTGTTCGGTCAGGACGCAGAAGAGCCGGAGCACGATCGCAGGCACCGCGTGATCGAAGCGCTGCAGTGGGAGGTCGCGGAGCGATGTCTCGCCTTGGGCGTCGACGTGATACTCGACTTCGGATTTTGGGCGCGCGAGGAGCGAGAAGATTTCCGCGGTCGCGCCGAGCGGCTCGGTTCGAGTAGCGAGGTGCACTTCCTCGATGTATCCGGGGAGGAGCTGCTGCGACGGCTGGCACGACGAAATGCCGAGCAGTCGCATCTCGCCTTCCGCATCCCCGAAGAGATGATGGCGCCCTGGATCGCCGCCTTCGAGCAGCCGACGGCCGAGGAATTGTCGCGCAGAGACTGAAGCAGCGTTCGACGACCGCTGGCAACCTTCCGTACTGATGTCGATAGAGTCGAATCTGTTGACCTAAGGGAGTTCGACATGTCGTACACCGTTGATTTCGCTGACGTCTCAACCGTCGGCCTCGAGACCTCGCCGGTCGCGGATGCGCTGGCGGGTCTGCGCGCGAATGAGGCCCGGTACTTCAAGAACAAGTACGACCACACCTTCATCGTCGAGCCTGCGAGCAAGGCGAAGAAGACGATCGACTGGATCCACAAGATCCTCAAGGACGAACGCGACATCGTTATCGAGTCGCGTCCGCTCGAGGCGACGGAGTTCCAAGTGGAGAACATCCGGATGGCGTACGTCTTCTACGAGAGCGGTCTGTCCATCAATGTCATGTACACCTTGGACGACGGTGGGAAGCGCGCCGTCGGGTTCAAGCTCTCGGATGGCATGGAGATCCCCGAGGAGCTCGCGTCGAAGTTCAAGTTCGCGCGGCAGAAGTCGAAGCTCGCGGGAACGATCCGGGGTTCCTACTTCAACATCAAGAACGAGTACTGACAGGAGGAGTTATGCCGCTCGAGGGTGAATACGCGCCCAGCCCGTGGAGTTTCGCGGCGGACCAGGTCGAGATGTATGAGAAGTCGGGCGGAACGGAAGGGACGGAGCTCCAAGGCGCGAAGGTCGTGATCCTCACGACGCGCGGCCGTCACAGCGGGAAGATCCGGAAGACGCCGCTGATGCGAGTTGAACACGATGGGAAGTACGCGGTCGTCGCATCGCTCGGTGGCGCACCGAAGCACCCGGTCTGGTACTACAACCTCGTCGCGCATCCGGAAGTCACTCTGCAGGACGGGCCCGATGTCTACGAGATGAAGGCCCGCGAACTGACGGGCGCGGAACGCGACGAGTGGTGGAAGTACGCGGTCGCCGCGTGGCCTGCCTACGACGACTATCAAGCGAAGACGGAGCGCGTTATCCCGGTCTTCGTCCTCGAACCCCGCTAGCGCTTCCGGTGCGGATCTGTTTCCAGTAGCTGCCCCATGTCTTTCGGGCTGATCACGAAGAGCTCGAGCTGAATGTTGTCCGGATCTCGCATCACGATCGTGTCGCCCATGTGCGCCTCCATCACGCCGGTGTGCGTGACGCCCAAACGATCGAGATGGACGACCCACTCGTCGAGCTCCGCACGATCTCTCACGCGGAAGGCGAGGTGATCGAGGCCAACTCGTGACTCCTCGAATCGATCTCGTCCGGTCGCATCGTGTGACATAACGCTGACGGCGAAACCGGACGCGTCGACGAGCGTGCACCCGCGGAACGTGTCCTGTTGCCACTCGTGTACACGAGCGAATCCCATCACTTCTTCCCACCACTTCGCTGACCGCTCAACGTCCGTCACGGTGAGGTCGATGTGGGACGGACCGCTCTGACGGGGCACGTTCGAAGCTTAGGCGGTTCTATGCTCTTGCGAAGGGGCATCGGGCGAAGCGGAAGGGGCAGGTCGTGAGCGATGAATCGGGCGAGTACTTCGTTGTTCCGCCGGTCCAGGAGTTCATCGGGCTCGAGCTGAAGCGGGGCGGTGACAACTCGAGGATGGAGCTGCCGCTGACGGATCGGATCAGTGGATGGGGCCCCGTCCATGGAGGTGTCCTCGCTTTCCTTGCCGACACGTGTTGCGCCGCGGCAGTGATGAACGTGATCGATCGCGAGCGGGAGCTCCCTGCGAGCACGGACATCCACGTGAGGTACTTCCGGCAGCCGCGCGAAGGCCCGATCCGGGCCGAAGGGACTGTCGTCAGCCGCGGATCCCGCACCGTCGCTGCGGAGTGCGAGATACGCGACGGACTCGATCGGCTCATCGCGAAGGCGACCGGCTCGTACTCGCTGTTCGAAGTCGCGAAGCGAACCGATATCCGCTAAGAGGGTTCCCAGAGTTCGAAGCGGTTGCCTTCAGGGTCCGTCGCCCAGCCGAACTTTCCGTGGTCGTAGCTCTCGACGTTGTCTTCGACGACGGCGCCTGCGGCCCGTAGCTGAGCGAGCATGGCGTCGAGGTTCGCGACGCGGTAGTTGAACATGAACTTCTGTTCCTTCGGGAAGTAGGTCGCGTCGGCGTCGAAGGTTGCCCACGCCGTCTCGTCGCCGTCCTTCGACTCGAGTGTCCCGAAGGTTTGGCCGTCCATCACCGCGATACCGAGGTTGTCGCGGTACCACGCCGCGAGCGCTTTCGGGTCACGCGCTCTGAAGAACGTGCCGCCGATGCCGAGAACTCGTTCCATGGTCCGCAGGGTAATCGTTCTCAGCAGTCAAAGACCGACCAGCAGATCGGCGTCCGTGAGCGTGCCGCGGCGATGGATCAGGACGAAGCGGAAGTCCCGCTCCTTCGGCAGGATCACTTCAGTTCGCTAGTTCGCGCGCCCAGCCGTAATCGGCCTTGCCCGCCGGACTGCGTAACACCTCGTCCACGCGGATGATCGCTTTGGGCAATTTGTAGCGCGCGATGCGCTCCGCGGCAGCGGCGAGAAGGGCTTCGTCCGCGGCGTCGCCGCGCAGTTGAACGATCGCAACCACTTCTTGGCCCCATCGTTCGCTCGCGCGTCCTGTGACGACGACGTCGACGACGTCTGGGTGCGAGAGCAAGGCCTGCTCCACCTCTTCGGCGAAGATCTTCTCGCCGCCCGAATTGATCGTGACGGAGTCCCGTCCGAGGAGCTCGACCATGCCGTCGGCGCGCAGACGAGCGCGGTCGCCGACGACGACATACCGAACGCCGTCGACCGCGCTGAACGTCGCATCCGTCTTCGACCGATCACCGAGGTATCCGAGGGGGATCCGTCCGCTCTTCGCGAACCAGCCGATCTCCTCGGCTCCCGGTTCGAGGAACGTCGTGCGCGTTTCATCGAGCACGCGAACCGTCGGTCCGGGCATGAAGACCCCGAGCTCGGCGGTCGATGCCGCGGAACTGATCGACGACAACGCGCCGCCCGTCTCGCTTGCGCCGGCGGCGTCGAAGACGAGCACATGCGGAAGTGCGGCGATGAGCCGCGACTTCACGTCCGGGGACGTGAACGCGCCGCCGACGAGGACGATCTTGAGGGACGACGCGTCGTAGTTCCCCTTCTCGAACTCCTCGACGAGAGGCCGCGCGAACGCGTCACCGACCATCAGCGTGCTGTCGACCTTCTCGCGCTCGATGGTCGTCCACACGTCGCTCGGATCGAGACGATCGACGACATCGTTGATCACGACCGTGTCGCCCGTGAGGAGCGATCCGAAAGCGAGCCATTGCGCGGCACCGTGCATGAACGGCGCGTTGGGGAGGAATCGTCCCGGTTCCTTCGACGCGGCGTGCGCCGCGATGCCGTCGAGGTCGATATCCTCACCGACGCGGACGCCGCCCATCGAAGCCGCGAAGATGTCGGCTTGCCGCCAGAGCGTTCCCTTCGGCATGCCCGTCGTGCCGCCCGTGTACAGGACGTACAGGTCGTCGGGCGAGTGCTGAACGCCGTCGAGATCTGGTGATGCGTCCGCCAGTGTTGTTTCGTAGTCGAGCGCACCTTCGATGAGTTGTTCGCCCGAGTCGTCCGCCACCTGGAGGAGCAAGGGCATGCGCTCGAGGCGGGGAAGGACCGATGCGAGCGTCGGCGCGAAGCGCGCGCTGTAGACCACGGCCGCGGCGTGCGCATCGTTCAGGAGGTATGCGAGCTCGTCCGCGACGTAGCGGTAGTTGACGTTGAACGGGGCGGCACGGGCCGCGTACCCGGCGAGATTCGCTTCGAGGAACTCGGGGCCGTTCAGCATGTACAGGCCGACGAGGTCCTGTCCCGCTTCCCAACCGTCGAGCTTGTCGCGATCGGTGTGGAGTCCGATCCCGTGATCGTTGAGGACACGCGCGAGGCGTCGCGAACGATCCGCCAGCCTTCCGAACGTCTCCGTTTGTTCGCGCCACACGATCGCCGGACGGTCGGGCACGGCGCGCGCGACGGCGTCGAAGACCTGCCAGAGGTTGTGGTCCATCTCCGGGATGCTACCGATAGATGAGGCTTTCGCCTCATGTGCCTGGCGTGTTCCGTTCCTACGATCGCTTCGTCCACACCGGAAGGAGGAAGCGATGCCAAGCATGTCGAGGGAGAACGCACAGCGGGTGAACGACCTGCCGGTCGGGTTCGAACGCGGCAGCGAGCTCGACGGGTACACCGTCGACATCGTCGAGATCGGGCAGGACACCGATCTGACGCCGCTGCTGCAGGGACTCCCGAACGATCAGTGTCCGTGCCCGCACTGGGGCTACGTCTTCAAGGGGCGGATGTGGTTCCGTTCCGGAGGTCGCGAGGAATCGTTCGGTTCCGGCGAGGCCTTCTACGTTCCGGCGGGGCACACGGCCGGCGCCGACGCGGGAAGCGAGTTCCTCATCTTCAGTCCGACGGAGCAGCTCGCCGAAGTCGTGGCGAACATGGCGCGGCGCGCGCAAGAACTCCAAGCGAGCTAGGACGACGCTATGCCGGCACGAACTCCTCCTCCGGGAGGAGTCCGTGCTGCATGGCGAACAGACTCGCCGCCGCACGCGAAGAAAGTCCGATCTTCGTGTAGATGTGCTCGACGTGATTGCCGACGGTTTTCGGTGTGATCGTGAGTACGGCCGCGATGTCCTTGTTCGTGAGTCCCCGAGCGAGCAGCTTCAGCACTTCGACCTCACGCGCCGTGAGGCCCCCGGGTCCCTCGCGCCGTCGCAGTACACGATGGCCGGCCGCACCGAGCACGGCTTCCACGGCGTCGGCATCGAAGTGTCCGGCCCTCACTTCGCCGCGTAGCTGCGCCGCGGCGTCGTCCATCGACAGCGGATCTCGATGCGGACGCGGCTCTCGCATCGCTTGGTACGCGTCGGCGGCAGCGAGGATGCGAGCCGAGCGTGAGATCGCAGGTCCGGACAGGCGCCGCGGGTAGCCGGATCCGTCGAGTCGTTCGCGGAGCTGCACGGCGATCGCGCCGGGGCCGGCGAGCGCTTCCGACTGATACACCATGCGCTCGGTCAGGTACGGGTGAAGTCGTACGCGCTCCCATTCGCCGGCGCCGAGCTTTCCGTGCTTGTCCCAGATCGCATTCGAGATGCCCAAGCGCCCGAAGCCTGAGATCAACGCCGCGCGACGCAGCGCTCGGGCGTCCGCTTCCGCGAACCCCAGCTCCATCGTCGCCGCCGTTGTGAGGTCCGCGACGGCGGTCGCGTGGCCGAGGAAATAGGGCGACTTGAGATCGACGAAGTTCGCGACGGCCGTGAGCGCTTGGTCGAAGCCGTCCTCGTCGAGGACGATGCCGAGGGCCGGTTCGGCGTCGATCACTGTCTGCCACGTCGATGCGGCCTCATCGAGGTCGGCCAGCAGCATGTCCGCTCCCGCGGCCATCGCATCCGCGAGCATCGGATCGAATTGCTTCCCGCGTTGTCTCCGCATCAGGTCGCGGACGGCGTCGACTCCACCGACGCGGTGCGCTACTTCCGTGAATTCCGCGACGGCCGAGATGCGCGAGGCCATCGGGATGTCGTCGCCTTCGAGTTCCCCGGGCCACCCCTTCCCGTCGTACATCTCGTACGCCGCCGAGAGGCCGTCGAGGGCCGCGCCCGAGAGTGAAAGCTGTTCGCCGAGCAGGCGGGCCATCGCCGCGTGGTGATCGATCATGCGATCGAGGTCGCGCCGTCCCGAGATCATGAATTCGATCCCGATGCGGAATCTGTGCAGCAGGGGAGCGCCGCGTCCGATACTCCGCATGCCGGCGACGGCCTGTCGCGTGCTCCCCAAGTCGTAGTCGTACTTGAGGGACTTGTTCGCGATGTCGTCGCCGAACCACTTCGCTTGCTCGTGCGCGTCCGTATGGCAACCGACGTCGACGAGGAGCGCCGTCCAGTAGACGTCGGCGCGTTGGTCGTCGTTCAACCCGATGCGTTCGGCGAGACGGAGTGCGATGAGGCACTGTCGAAGGACGTGCTCCATCGGCTGCCCGAAGCCGAGGTCGATCCCGAGCGACAACGCCGCCACGAGCTCTGCCAGCCGCATCCGCGGTTCGCCCACCGTGAACCCAATCTACGCCTGCGTGTATCGTCCGAGCCGATATGGGCTACGACGTCGTCATCCGCGGGGGCACGGTGTACGACGGCACGGGTGCCGATCCGGTCGAGGCCGACGTCGCGATCGTGGGCGACACGATCGTCGATGTCGGCGCGATATCCGACGCCGACGGAGGAGTTGTCGTCGACGCGACCGGTCTCGCGGTCGCTCCGGGTTTCGTCAACGTCCTGAGCCACTCGTACCTGTCGATGATCAAGGACCCGCGTTCGCTGGGTGAGTTGATGCAAGGCGTGACGACGCAGCTCTTCGGCGAGGGCTTCTCGATGGCTCCCGTGACCGATCGCACGAAGGCGATGCTCGCGGCCGAGCTCGGCGGCGACGTCCCGTGGACGACGCTCCGCGAGTACCTCGCGTACATGGAGAAGCTCGGCGTCACGCAGAACGTGGCCTCGCTCGTCGGCGCGACGACCTTGCGCATGGTCGGAGCCGGATTCGAAGACCGTCCGATGACCGCGGCAGAACTCGATCGCGTGAAGGGGATCCTCGCCGACGAGATGGCGGACGGTGCCATGGGTGTCGGGAGTGCGCTGATCTATCCGCCCGGCTTCTACGCGCCGACGGACGAGCTCGTCGAGTTCGGTCGAGTGGCCGGACGGTTCGGCGGCATGTATTTCTCCCACCTTCGCAGCGAAGGTGACGACTGGGAGCAGGGCATCGGCGAGCTGTTCCGGATCTCGCGCGAAGGAAGCGTCCCCGCCGAGCTCTGGCACATCAAGGCCATCGGGCGGCAGAACTGGGCGAAGATGGATCCCGTCCTCGATCTCCTCGAATCGGCGCGGGATGCGGGCGAACCGATCTCGGCGGACATGTATCCGTACACCGCCGGCGGAACGAGCCTTGCCGCATGTATCCCGCCGCGCTACGCGACCGGTGGTCCCGACGCCTTGCGCGCGCGGCTCGGCGAGCGGACGGTGCGCGCGGAGATCGCGGCGGCGATCGCGACGGACCTCGGCGCCGGTTGGGAGAACCTCTATCTCGGGTCCGGCGGAAGCGACGGCGTGTTCATGGTGATGGCGCGTGCCGTCGATCCGGCCGACGCAGCCGAAGCGAAGGCGATCAGCGGACGAACCCTCGCCGACTACGCGAAGTCCGTCGGGAGTGATCCCGTCGACGCGCTCCTCGATCTCGTGCGTCGCTTCGACATCGGGTGCATGTACTTCATCATCGACGAGTCCAACGTTCGCAAGGCCGCTGCGCGACCGTGGATCGCGATCGGGTCGGATGCCGCAAGTACAGCGGTGCCCGAAACGTCCGACGGCGAAGGGACGCACCCACGTAGCTACGGTGCCTTCGCGCGTTTCCTCGGGCATTACTGCCGCGATCTCGGTCTCGCTTCGCTCGCCGACGGTGTTCGGAGGATGACGTCGTTACCGGCCGAACGGCTCGGCTTCGACCGCCGCGGGCAGTTGCGGGCCGGCTGGTTCGCGGATGTCGTCGTCTTCGACCCGGCGACGTACGTCGACACCGCGACTTACGACGATCCGCACCGTTACGCGGTCGGGATGCATCACGTCTTCGTGAACGGCGTCCACACGCTCGAGGACGGGAAGCACACCGGCGCCTTCGCCGGACGAGCACTCGCCGGTCGCGGCCGCTGAGGGTTTTCCGGCACGACGTCCGGGGAACCTGTTGCGGGACGGCAATCGATACGAAGGAAGGCGTGCCATGGGCTTCATCTTGTGGTTGATCGCGGTCGTACTCGTGATCGCCGGCGTCGTTCAATTGATCCAGGGACAGATCCTCTTCGGGATCATCCTGATCATCGTCGGCCTTGCGGTCGGCCCCGGCGGGTTCAGCATCTTCCGGCGACGAAGCGCCGCGCCGTAGCGCGCGACCGGTCGGGGTTCTCCGACTCCTCTAGGCTCTCTATGTCTACGAGGAGGAGGGAACCTTGACCAAGCTCGGTTACCAGATACCGAATTTCAACTACCCCGGCGGTGACCGGACGAGGCTGTTCGACGCCGTCGTCGCGCAAGCGAAGGCCGCGGATCGATCCGGCTTCGACACGGTCCTGCTGATGGACCATTTCTTCCAGCTGCCCTTGCTCGGCCGACCGGACGATTACATGCTCGAGTGCTACACCGCGCTCGGAGCGCTCGCTCGCGAGACGAGCAACGTCCGGCTCAGCGCGCTCGTCACCGGTAACACCTACCGGAACCCAGCGCTGCTCGCGAAGATCATCACGACGCTCGATCTCGTCTCCGCCGGACGCGCGCAGCTCGGCATCGGCGCCGGATGGTTCGAGCTCGAGCACGACGCGCTGGGCTTCGAGTTCGGGACGTTCACCGATCGTTTCGAGAAGCTCGAAGAAGCGCTGCAGATCATCATCCCGATGTTGCGCGGGGAGCGTCCGACGTTCGAAGGGAAGCGGTACGCGGTGAAGGACGCGATCAACGAACCCCAGCCCATCGGACGGATCCCGGTGATGATCGGCGGGTCGGGGGAGCGCAAGACGCTCCGCATGGTCGCGCAGTACGCGGACGAATCGAACCTCACCTCGGGCGCGGACGAGCTGGCGCGCAAGCTCGAAGTGCTCGCCGCCCACTGCGAGAAGCTCGGACGAGACCGTTCCGAGATCACCGTTTCGCAGCATCTGAACGCGTGCATCGCGCCGACGCACGATCAGGCTTACGACGAACTGAAGGCGTACCTGAGCGTTCGCGGGATCGATCTCGACACCGTCGACGGCCAGATGCGCGACATGATCCTGGGCCGCCTCGTGTGGGGCGAGCCGGACGAGGTCGGTGAGAAGCTCACATCGATCCTGGCGATCGGCGCGGACGGCTTCACGATCTCGCTTCCGGGCCAGGCGCACGAGGTCGAGCGCGTGGAGATGCTCGGCAACGTCGCAGCGAAGGTGCTCGGTACCGCCGTATGAGCGAGCAGCCGGCGCTCACTTAGACCCGCGTCGTCATGCACGGCTTAGCATGTCGCCCATGACGAAGCCGACGGCGATGGACGAGTACTTCGTCCATCAGATCCCGCAGATGCTGCCGCCGGTGGTAACGCATCACCATCACTGGCGCGAGAGCTACTTCTACGACTTCCACGACCCGTCGGGAACCGGCGATGTCATCTTCTTCACGATGGCGCACTACCCGGCGCAGCAACGCATGGACTCGTTGCAGATGGCGACCATCGCCGGCGAACCGGTGACCGGCTTCCGCGGACGCGCCTACGACGGCGATCCGCATACGACGTCGATGCCCGGCGCGCGCGTCGAGGTCATCGAACCGATGCGCGAGGTACGGCTGTGGGCCGATCCGTCCGACGCGGACATCGGCTTCGACGTCACATGGCGCGCGCGGACGCAACCGTATGGGCTCCGTCGCGGGACGATGCGCGCCGGCGACGAGATCGTGTGGGACCAGTGCCACATCTTCCAGTCCGGGACGTACAACGGCACCTACACGGTGCGCGGCGAAGAACGCGAGATCGTCGACTGGATCGGGCAGCGCGATCACTCGTGGGGGATCCGCGATCACGGCCGATGCCCGCTGTGGATCTGGTGGCAGACGCAGGTCGAGGACGGGTTCCTCGGCGTCTGGCACTGGGAGTATCCGAACGGCGCGCGTGTCTACACCGACGGATGCTGGGCGCCGACGGACGGTACCGATCCCGTTCCGCTGCGCGACTTCCGCTACGAAGCGAAGTGGGTCGGCGAACCGTACGGCCAGCACGGCGAAGGCGTGACGGGATTCGAGGGCCGAGCGGAGTACATCCTCGAAGACGGACGAACCATCGGCGTGGAAGGAACCGGGACGTTCGCTCGCCCGTACGAGCCCTTCCACCGCGGCGGCTTGAACCTCATGACGGTGCGGGCCGACGACGGTCGCACCGGATCCGCGGTGTGGGAAGTCACCGGCGCGCGTCATCACCATTTCTTCCCGGACGCCGAAGCGCCCGGAGTGCTCCCGTCGTGATCGCGGATTCACCCGAGCTCCTCACGCCGCAGTGGCTCTCGCACGCCCTCGGGCTTCCCGTCGCGTCCGCGCAGTCGACGCCACTCGGCACGGGGCAGATGTGCGACAGCGTGCGTATCTCCCTCGTCTACGACGGATCATCGGACGGACCGTCGACGATAGTCGCGAAGCTTCCAGCCGCCGATCCGACGAGTCGCAACACGGCGATGATGCTGCGCAACTACGTGAAGGAAGTGAATTTCTACCGGCACTTCGTCGACACGCTGACGATCCGGACGCCGCACGTGCTCTATGCGGACATCGACGACAGCGGTGTGAGCTTCGTCCTGCTCATGGAGGACATGGCACCCGCCACCCAGGGCGATCAGCTCGCCGGATGTACGCCGGAGGTCGCGCGCGCGGCGCTGAGAGAGATGGTCGGGTTGCACGCACCGCGCTGGAACGATCCGAAGCTCAAGGGATACGACTGGTTTTACGTCGACCCGGAGACGAACCGTTCGTCGTCGGGGATGTTGCCGGTGCTCTGGCACGGCTTCCGCGAGCGTTATGCGGACCGCCTGACGGAGGAAGTGCTGAAAGTGGGCGTTTCGCTCTTCGAGAACATCGACAAGTACGCGACGGACGCCGGTGGGCCGAAGACGATCGTCCACGGTGACTACAGGCTCGACAACCTTCTGCTCGGACCGGGACCCGACGACGTCGCCGTCGTCGACTGGCAGACGATCGCGTTCGGAACGGCTGCGTCCGACGCGGCTTACTTCATCGGCGCGGGTCTGCTGCCCGAGCTCCGGCGCGAGCACGAGGACGAACTCCTCCGCGCGTACTACGACGATCTGCTCGCCGCGGGCGTCAAGGACTTCAGCTGGGACGAGTGCCGGCGTGACTACACGCGCGGCTCGTTCGCCGGGCTGATCATGGCCGTTGGCGCGTCGATGCTCGTGGAACGCACCGAACGCGGCGACGCGATGTTCATGGCCATGGCGGAGCGTCATGCACAGCACGCCCTCGATCTCGACGCGCTCGCGGCGCTCTAGGACCGATGCGAGCGGACGATATCCCCGTCGCGAACACGCCGCCTGGTCGTTGGAGGGGCGATATGCCGCCGCCCATCCTCGCCGGGTGCACGGAACCGCTCGCCGACGGCGCGATCGACATGCGCGGCATGTGGCGTGCGGTGTCGGTCGAATGGAAACTCGGCGATCCTCCCGATCCGATCCCGGTGGCCGATCACGTCGAGCGCATCGAGCAGTGCGGCAACCGCGTCTGCATCACGACGACGGGGATCATCCACGACATGCGCGCGGACGGCACCGTTGAGCACGGCGTCCACGACGTCTCGCCGGACGGAACACCGATCACGGTGGTGTGCACCTTCGAGGACGGTGTGCACGTGCTTCGTCCCGTCGGCATCGCCGGAGTCGAAGTGACGCGACGGCTCGACGGCGATCAGCTCGTGTGGACGTACGGACCGATGTTCGTCGCGCGGATGGAGCGGATCGACTAGCGAGCGACCGCGAACGTCGCGCCGGCGATCTCGGCGACACTCGCGTCGACGTCCGGCAATTCGAACACGAAGGACGCGATCCCTTCGCGGCCCCCGTCGCGCCGGACGAATCGCACGGTCTGGCGCCCCTCGTCGAGCGTGATGACGTCGCCGTGGGCGGTTTCGCCGAGTACCTCGGCCCATCGCTTCGCGACGTCGGACGGATCATCGACGCGCACCGTCATCTCGCGGACCCCGCCGTGCACCGGTGGTGTGTCCGAGCCGATCCAGGCCGGACCGCCCCAGCGCCACGATGCGAACGGCGCGGGTTCGTCGATCGACACGATCGCTCCGCCGATGTCCTTCGGGTGGAGGTGCATCGCTTGGATGTCCTCGAGCTCGGCGTGCCAGACGACGCGGAGGCCCATGTCCGCGACACGCTTCCGCACAGCGTCGATGTCGGTCACTTGGAAGATCGCCATGTAGCCGCCTTCGCCGGTCTTGTCGATGGTTCGTCCGGCGGCCGTGTTGTCCTGGACGGGAACGACGACTTCGACGAATGATTCGCCCGCCGAGTACACGACGTTGCGCAGTCCGAACGCCGCGACGCCGGGATCGTTGAAGCCGTCGTGCACGCCGAGCGTCGCCTCGAGTTGCGCGGCGGCGGGCTCGAGCTCGCGCGCGGCAAGGACCACCTGCCGTAGCCTCGTCTTGGTCATCGCCGCAGAGATTAGGCGAAATGCTCGCGCACGCGAGGGGCAACCTTCGTCCCGAAGAGTTCGATGCTGCGCAGCATCGCTTCGTGGGGGAGCGTGCCTCCGCTGTACTTCATCGTGAACCGCTCGAGCCCGAGGCCTTCGACCGCGCGGATGATCTTCTCGGCGACGGTGTCCGGTGAGCCGACCATCAGGGCACCGTCCGGACCGATCGCCTGCTCGTACTGGTCGCGTGTGAGCGGCGGCCAGCCGCGTTCGCGTCCGATCTTCGTCATCTGGACGCGGTAGTGCGGCCACAGCTCTTCACGCGCTTGCTCGTCGGTGTCCGCGACGTGGCCCGGTCCGTGCGCCGCGACCGGGAGCGGCGCCTTCCCGAACCTGTCGAGCGCGCGACGGTACAGATCGACGAGCGGCGTGAAGCGCAGCGGATCGCCGCCGATGATCGCGACGACGAGTGGAAGACCGTGGTGCGCGGCGCGGACGACCGATTCGGGATTCCCGCCGACGCCGACCCATGCCTTGAGGCGTTGGTCGGTCGCCGGAAAGACGCGCTGCCCGTTCAGTGGTGCACGTTTCGTTCCCGACCACGTCACGGGTTCGTTGTCGAGGAGCTTCACGAACAGGTCGAGCTTCTCCTCGAAGAGCACCTCGTAGTCGGCCAGGTCGTACCCGAAGAGCGGGAAGGACTCCGTGAACGATCCGCGGCCGAGGATGACCTCGGCCCGCCCGTTCGAGAGTCCATCGAGTGTCGCGAAGCGTTCGTAGACGCGGACGGGGTCGTCCGAGCTGAGCACGGTGACGGACGTACCGAGATGGATCCGCTCCGTCCGGCCGGCGATGTTCGCCAGAACCGTTTCGGGGGCCGAGATCGAGAAGTCGGGACGGTGGTGTTCGCCGACCCCGAAGAAGTCGACGCCCAGCCGATCGGCGAGGACGGCCTCTTCCACGACGTTGCGGAGGACGTCGCCGTATGGGAGAAGCTCGCCGTCCGCACCGAAGGTCACGTCGCCGAAGGTGTCGAGTCCGAGTTCCACGTGTGATGGGACACCGATCGGATCGTTCATATTCCCGGGGAATACGCTGTCAGCGTGACCGACTGGCCGGAGCTCCGGGTCGAAGCGTGGGCCGACACCCGCGACACCCTGCACATGTGGAGCCAGATCGTCGGGAAGGTCAGCCTCGCACTGGCGCCGATGATCAATCACTGGTGGGGCGTCACCTTCCGTGTCGATCCGACGGGCATGTCGACGCCGCTCCTGCCGTACGGCGACGGCGGTGTCCAGCTCGGCTTCGATCTCACCGATCACGTCCTGCGGATCACGACCACGCGCGGACACCGTGAGATGAAGCTCGCGCCGCGCAGCGTCGCGGATTTCTACGGCGAATTCAGGACGAAGCTCCGCGAGCTCGACATCGACGTGAAGATCTTCCCGCGTCCGGTCGAGATCGCCGAGGCGA
The DNA here is from genome assembly GCA_025934435.1 of Actinomycetes bacterium. Taxonomy (GTDB): domain Bacteria; phylum Actinomycetota; class JAICYB01; order JAICYB01; family JAICYB01; genus JAICYB01. The sequence continues at coordinate 52,655 of JAICYB010000005.1, forward strand.
TCCCGTTCGCCGAGGACACCCAGCACGCGTCCTACGATGCGGATGCCGTCGAGCGTTTCCACCGTGTTCTCGTTTCGTCGGTGAATGCGTTCTCGGAGTTCCGGTCGGAGTTCATCGGGAAGGTCAGTCCCGTCCAGTTCTTCTGGGGTGGTTTCGATCTTGCCGTCACGCGCTTCTCGGGACGAGCGGCACCGCAGCATCGCGGCGGCGTCCCGAACTGTCCGGACTACGTGCAGTACCTCGCGTACAGCCACGAGGTCAGCAGCGCGGGGTACTGGCCGGGCGGGGATGGCGAAGGAGTCTTCTATTCCTACGCTTACCCCGAACCGCCGGGGTTCGCCGATGCTGCGGCAACCGGTCGCTACGACGCCGGCCTCGGTGAGTTCGTCCTGCCGGTGACCGATGTCCGAACGGCCGAGGATCCGGACGCAACACTCATGTCGTTCCTGCGATCGACGTACGAGGCCGCGGCCGGCCTCGCGGCGTGGGACCGTCCCGCTCTCGAAAGGACAACTTGATGGATCAGTGCGCGCATCTCGATTCGATCGAAGACGTCACGCCGTCGTCGGACGGTTGCGAGGACTGCCTCGCGGCAGGCAAGCACAACTGGGTGCATCTTCGGGTCTGTCAGGGATGCGGTCACGTCGGCTGCTGCGACCAATCGCCGGGGAAACATGCGACGGCGCATTTCCACGGCGGTGGGCACCCGATCATCCGGTCGTTCGAACCCGGCGAGGATTGGTACTTCTGTTACGTCGACGACGTCGCGTTCGAGATCGACGACGCACCTCCCGCGCCGTCACATCCGTGATGTATGATTCCCGCCAGTCGATAGGGGAGGTCTGACATGACAGCTAGCTCCGGCCGGGCCCCCGTTTCGGCTGTTTCCTTCTAGAGCGTCCAGCTCTCGGCGGTCCCGGCAGCAGCCCTTCGTTCATCTCGTGCTGCCTAAAGGAGCGCTGTCTTGTTCTCGAAGCTCGACCGTGAGCTGTTATCGAAGTACCTGTCACCGCAGTGGCCGAGGGTCGTCCTCCTCGGCGTGCTGCTCGTAGCCGGCATCGGCTGCCAGCTGGCGAATCCTCAGATCGCGAAGACGTTCATCGACCGCGCGCAAGCCGGCGATCCGTTCGCGCACCTGATCCGGATCGCGATCTTCTACCTCGTCGTGGCGTTCATCACGCAGGTGACGAGCGTCCTCGACGGCTACGTCGCGAGCGACGTCGGGTGGCGGTCGACGAACGCGGTACGGGCGGACCTGTTGCGTCACGTGCTGTCGCTGGACGGCTCGTTCCACGGCGAGCACGGCGCCGGCGAGCTGATCGAACGGATCGACGGCGACGTGACGGCGATCGCGGGATTCTTCTCGCGCTTCGTCGTGCAGCTGCTCGGAAGCGCCGTGTTCCTCGTCGGTGTGCTCGTCCTGCTCTTCGTCGTCGACGTGCGCGTCGGGGCGCTGCTGACCGGCTTCTCCATCGGTGCGCTCGGCTACATGACGCGCGGCGGCGGATGGGTCGGACGTCGCGCCCGCGACGCGCGCCGCGCGGCCGGACGGTTCATGGGGTACGTCGAAGAGCGTCTGACGGGACTGCCCGACATCAAATCGAGCGGCGCCGACGCCTACGCGATGGTCCGCTTCCACGAGCGCTCGCGCGACCGCTACGACCGGACGGCGGACGCCGCGCGAGCCGCGTCGATCTACAACAGCAGCATCGGAGGTTTCTTCGTGTTCGGGACGGGCGCGTCGCTCGCGCTTGCGACGGTGTTGCACGCGCGCGGTGCGATCACGCTCGGCACCGTCTACCTGATCTTCCGCTACACCACGATGCTTCGCATGCCGCTCGAGAACCTGTCGCGGCAGATGAACGCGTTCCAGCAAGCGACCGGGGGGATCGTCCGCGTTCGAGAGCTGTTCGCGACGACTTCGCGCGTCGTCGACGCGGGCGGCGCGACGATGCCGGCGGGAGCATTGTCGCTCGACTTCGATGGTGTTTGGTTCGCGTACGAGGACGCACCCGTGCTGCGCGACGTCTCGTTCCACGTCGCTGCCGGCTCGTGCCTCGGCCTGCTCGGCCGCACCGGTTCCGGGAAGACCACCATCTCGCGTCTCGTCTTCCGGTTGCACGACGCCTCCAGGGGGACGATCCGCCTCGGCGGTGTGAACGTCCGCGACGCGGAGATCGACGGGCTGCGCGAACGCGTCGGACTCGTCACGCAGGACGTCCAGATCTTCGAGGCGTCGGTGCGCGACAACGTGACGATCTTCGACCCGACCGTCACGGACGACCGCCTGGAAGAAGTGTTTGCCGAACTTGGACTTCTCGACTGGCTGCACGGATTGACGGACGGTTTCGACACGCTGCTCGGCCCCCGGGGCCGTGGTTTGTCCGCCGGTGAGGCGCAGCTCGTTGCCCTCGCGCGGATCTTCCTGCGCGATCCGGGTTTCGTCATCCTCGACGAAGCTTCGTCGCGTCTCGATCCGGCGACCGAACGTCTGCTCGAGTCGGCCGTCACCCGGCTCCTCGAAGGGCGCACCGGCCTGGTCATCGCGCACCGTTTGGCGACCGTGCTCCGCGCGGACGACATCGTCATCCTCGACGCCGGACGCATCGCCGAAGCCGGGCGGCGTGACGAGCTCGAGCGCGATCCGGAATCACGCTTCGCGCGATTGCTTCGCGCGGGGATGGTCGAGGAGCTCGCATGAGCGCGCAGGAGATGCGTCCGTCGGTCGCGCTGTGGCGACTCGTCCGCTACAGCCCGAAGTACTTCTCGCTCTGCACGCTCTATGGAGTGGTGATCTTTCTCGTCGTGCCGCTCCCGGTCGGCCTCGCGACCCGGGCGTTCTTCGATGCACTGTCCGGACGGCACACGCTGGTCGGTCCGTGGGCGGCGATCGGCATCATCCTCGCCGCGGAGCTCCTCCAGCTCGTGATCGACCCGTTGCTCGGAAACCCGTGGAACTCGGTGCAGCAAACCTCGCAAGCGTTGATGCATCGCAACATGTTCGCGGCGATCCTCCGGCGTTTCGGGCACGACGGGCTGACGGAAACCGTCGGCGACGCGATCAGCCGGTTCCGCGACGATCCCGCGAGCAGCGCGGACGCACTCGACGCACTCGCCGACCTCATCGGTCGGTCGTGCTTCGCGGCCGTTGCATTCGTGGTGATGTGGCGGATCAACGCGCCGATGACGGTCGTGCTGTTCGTCCCGATCCTCGGCAGCTCCCTCGTCGCACGTGCGCTCGGCGCGCGGACGATGCACTACCGCGCGAAGTCACGAGAGGCGACCGGGCGCGTCACCGGCTTCCTCGGCGAGCTCCTCGGTGCGCAGCTGGCGGTGAAGGTCGGCGGCGGCACGAACAACGCCGTCGAGCGGCTCGAACAGATGGGCGAGCGTCGCCGGAAGATGTCGCTCCGCGACGGCCTGTTCGGCGACGCCATCGACTCGATCCACTTCCACCTCGCCGCCGTGGCGACGGGCGTCGTCCTGCTGCTCGGCGCACGTGCGATCCGCTCCGGCTCGTTCACCGTCGGTGACTTCGCGATGTTCGTCCTGTTCCTCGACGAGCTGATGTTCCTGCCAACGGAGATCGGCCGGCTGATCAGCGATCTGCAACGGATCGATGTGTCCGTGGCGCGGATGAAGCGGCTGCTCCCGGGTGAGCCCGCCTCGGCGCTCGTCGCGTCCGCGCCCATCTATCTGCGGGACGAACCGCCGCCACTCGATCCACCGCCGTCACGCGACCGGTTCGAACGGCTGGACGTTCGAAGCGCAACGTGCACGCATCACGACGGCACACGCGGCGTGGTGGATGTGTCGTTCGTCGTCGCGCGCGGGTCCTTCACCGTCGTGACGGGACGGATCGGCGCCGGCAAGACGACGCTGCTCAACGGACTGCTCGGACTCCTGCCCCTCGAAGGCGGCGAGATCCGCTGGAACGATGTCGCGGTCGAAGACGGCGCTGCGTTCTTCGTCCCGCCCCGCACGGCGTACACGCCGCAGGTGCCGCGCCTGTTCAGCGAGACGTTGCGCGAGAACGTGCAGCTCGGCAGGGACACGGGTGACGGCGCGCTCGATGCCGCGATCCATGCGGCGGTGATGGAGGAGGACGTCACCGTTCTCGAGAGCGGTCTCGAAACGCTCGTCGGCCCCCGGGGCGTGAAGCTCTCGGGCGGACAGATCCAGCGAGCCGCCGCCGCGCGCATGTTCGTGCGCGATGCGGAATTGCTCGTCTTCGACGATCTGTCATCGGCGCTCGACGCGGACACGGAAGCGGAGCTCTGGTCGCGCCTGTTCTCGCGGTCGGACGACGTGACGTGTCTGGTCGTGTCGCACCGCCCGACGGCGCTCCGTCGAGCAGATCAGATCCTGTTGCTCGAGGACGGTCGCCTCGTTGCTTGCGGCACGCTCGACGAGCTGCTGTCGACCTCGGACGAGATGCAACGGCTCTGGCAGCACGAGCTCATCGGGTGATCACGCGAGGGCTTCGTCCGCGAAGCGTTTCGTCGCGAAGTAGCCGAAGATCGCCGTCGCGAAGCACACGAGCGCGCCGAACACGATCGGTGCGCGTACACCCAGGGCGTCGGCAACCCAGCCGAGCAGCGGACCGCCGATCGGAGCCGTTCCGGCCACGAGGACGGTTTGCAGGGCAAGGACGCGTCCGTGCATCTCGGGCGCCGCTTCGACCTGAGCGATCGTCGTCGTCGAGACGATGTAGAGGATCGATGCAACGCCGACCAGGAACACGACCGGGATCGCGACGCCGATGTTCGGCACAGCCGAGAGTCCGAGCATCGCGAGACCCATCGCCACCGCGCCGACGAGGATGTGGCGCATCGTGACGAGGTTGCGCCGAGCGACGACGAAACCGCTGACGACGGCGCCGAAGCTGAAGAGCGCGTAGAGCTCGGTGAAGATGGCGTCCGACCCGTGCAAGCCTCGCTCGACGAACAGCGGGAGCGTGACGGTGTAGTTGTACGACAGTGTCCCGATCGCGGCGAGCATGAGGAAGCTGATCCACAGGACGGGGACCGAAGCGATGTAGCGGAAGCCGGCGCGCACCTCGCCTTTCGTCCGCGGCGGGATCGGCCGGAGCCGAAGTTCCGACGTCCGCATCATCGCCAGGCAGAGAAGCACCGCCGAGTAGGACGCAGCATCGATCGTGAAACACCATCCGTAGCCGAGTGTCGTCACGAGCAGGCCGGCGAGCGCCGGACCGAAGATGCGCGAGACGTTGACGATCACGCTGTACAGGACGACGGCATTCGGGATGTCTTCGTGGCGGACCATCTCCGTCACGAACGAACGGCGGAGCGGGTTGTCGAACGCGAGGAACGTCCCGCCGAAGAACGCGAGCGCGAACAGGCCGGCGAGCGGCGGATGGTGCATGAACGCGAGGATCGCGAGGCCGATCGACTCCACCATCTCGAGGGTCTGCGTGAGGAAGAGCGTGCGGCGCTTGTCCGAGCGGTCGGCGATCGCGCCGCCCCACGCGGAGAACAGCAAGATCGGGCCGAACTGGAACGCGACGATGAGGCCGACGTCGAAGCCGCTCTTGGTGAGCTTCAGGACGAGCAAGGTGAGCGCGACCGTCGTCAGCCAGTTGCCGCTGTTCGAGATGGACTGTCCGATGAAGAACAGCCGGTAGTTGCGGTTGCGAAGCGAGATGAAGGTATGGCGGACGGCCGTGCGGAATCGGTCTCTCATGTTCATCGGTTGGCGCGGCTTGCGTACGATACGGGACAACGTGAAGCTCACGAAGGCGACGCCCTACGCGATCCGAACGCCCCCGCCGAACTACGGGGGCTACTACTGGTACTTCGTCAAGCTGGAAACCGACGATGGACTTGTCGGGTGGGGGGAAACCGCCGTCCTGTTCAGCCTCTACGGCCACGAGCGGGCGTTCGAATCTCTCGTCGAAGGGGTGTTCAAGCGCTACCTCAACGGGCGCGATCCGATGAACCGCGACGCTCTCAACAAGACGATGTACGCCGGCCTCTCGTCGCAGCACACCGACTACTTCGTCGGCGGCATCATCAGCGCCTTCGACATCGCGATGTGGGACATCTGCGGCAAGCACTTCGGTGCGCCGGTCGCCGACCTGCTCGGCGGACGCTACCGCGACCGCATCCGCACCTATACCTACCTGTACGACACCGAGGACGAAGGCGGTCTCGCGGCGTCCGCGTCGAACTGGCAGAACAACCCGAAACGCGTCGGCGAGGTCGCGGCCAAGCTCGTCGACGAAGGCTTCACGGCTGTGAAGCTCGACCCGCTCTACTACACGCTCCCCGGAGTGCTTCCGCTCTCACCGTGGGAGATCACGATGGAGGAATACGACCGCGCGGAGCGCACGATCGAAGCGATCCGGAGCGCGGTGGGCAACCGCGCGGACATCTGCATCGGCACGCACGGTCAGATCACGCCGTCGGTCTCGCGCCGGCTCGCGAAGCGGCTCGAGCCCTACGACCCGCTCTGGCTCGAAGAGCCGTGTCCGCCGGAGAACTTCGAAGAGATGGGACGGATCGCCGCGAGCACATCGATACCGATCGCGACCGGGGAGCGTCTCGCGTACGTGCATGACTTCCAGAAGCTGTTCGCGGCGGGGGCGTGCCACTTCGCGCAGCCGGACATGGGCAGCTGCGGCGGCATCACCGCCGGCAAGCAGATCGCCGCACTCGCGGAAGCGAGCTACGTCCTCATGGCACCGCACGTCTGGGGCGGACCCGTCATCACCGCCGCGGCTATGCAGCTCGACGTGAATGTTCCGAATTTCCTGATCCAGGAGAGCATCTACAAGTCTCGGGGCTTCTTCGACGAGATCGTGAAAGATCCGTTCACGTGGGAGGACGGCGATCTGATCTTCGACGACCGTCCCGGCATCGGCATCGAGCTGGACGAAACGAAGCTCGAGCCCTATCGCGCTTAGCGTCGAGCGACGACGAGGTCCTGGTAGGACAGTGCCGGTGTGCGGCCGCACCACGAGCCGTGCTCGATGCGCGTGATCGTCAGCGCATGCCGTTCGTACATGGCTCGGACGCGATCCTCGTCGTGCGCGACGACCTTGTCGGGAACGGCTTCGTCCATCGCGCGGTAGCCGTCGTGGACGTAGGGGAGATCGATGGTGCTTCGTCCGGCATCGATCGCTTCACGTGAGAAGTCGTCCAGCAGGAAGTAGCTGATGAGCGATCGTCCGCCGGACTTCAGCACCCGCGCAACCTCGGCGGTGTAGCGTTCGACGCCCGCGGGGAGCATATGAGTGAACACCGAGCCGAGGACGACGACATCGAAGTGCTCGTCGTCGTACGGGAACGTGAATCGTTCCGCCGTGGTCGCGGCCGACGGGTTGTACAGATCGCTTCGCACGTCGACGTGACGGAACCGGAAGTTCGGATGGCGCGCCGCGATCGTCGCGTTGCACCAATCGACACCGGCTTTCATGATGTCGAAGCCGTCGTAACTCCCGTTCGGTGTGAGATATCTCGTCAGCTGGATGGTCTTTCGTCCGATGCCGCAGCCGACGTCGAGGACGGCGTCGTCCGGCCGCAGACCGGCAAGATCGCGATAGACGCCGAGGAATTCGACGCCGTTGTCGTGGAACTCCCGGAACGTCGGTGGCCCCTCGAACATGAGATCTTCCGGCGGGACGAGCGGTGCGAGACGTCCGAACAAGCGTCGCCGATGCCAGCGCGCTGCAAGGGAGAGCTTCGTCATGTGCGCGAGGCTACGCAGTACAGTCGCTGCGAGCGAACGAAGGGAGACCCATGGACTTCGTGGGAGAGATCAACGAGAAGGGCGTTCTCGAACAGCGTTTCGATCTGAAGGTCGGAAGCGAAGTCGTACCGGGGATCTTGTGGCGGCCGGCCGACCGGCTCGAAGGTGTTCCGACCGTGCTGATAGGCCACGGCGGGACGCAGCACAAGCGTGTGCCGAACGTCGTCGGTCTCGCGCGGAGGTTCGTCCGGCATCTCGGTTTCGCTGCGGTGGCGATCGACGCGCCGGGACACGGAGATCGCGTGAAGGATCCGGACGCAGCCGAGCGCATGCGCGGTCGTCTCGAGCGTCAGATCGCGGCCGGCCCGACGGGGCGCCCCTTCGAGATCCCGCCGGAGGAAGCGAAAGCATGGGTCGAGCGGACGAAGCGCGGCGTTGCGGAGTGGAAGGCGCTCGTCGACGAGCTGCCATCCGTCGGTCTGAGCGGTCCCTACGGCTACTGGGGCGTCTCCATGGGAACGGCGATCGGTCTCCCGTTCGTCGCGTCCGAGCCGCGCATCAGCGCCGCGGTGCTCGGTCTCGCCGGGCTCGGGAACCGTCCGGGCCGGCAGGCCTTCGAAGCCGCCGCGAGAAGCCTTCGGGTCCCGATCCTGTTCATCTTCCAGTGGGACGACGAACTGATGAACCGTGAATCCGGTACCGCGCTGTTCGACGCGATCGGTTCGAACGAGAAGACGATGCACATCAATCCCGGCGGTCACGTCTCGACGCCGCTCTTCGAGCGCGACGACTACGACCTCTTCTTCAAGCGCCACCTCGCCGGTTAGAGCCCGGCGCGGCGCTTCATCCCCCCGATGACGCGGTGGAACCCGACGAGTGAATCGTCGGGCGGGGGTGGGTCGAGCGAGCGGCCGACGAACTGCAGAGCCGCGACGAATCGGGGGCCGAGCGTGCGACCGAGATGGTCGGCCCCGAGGATCGAGTGGTAGTCGTGCCGGACGGCGTTGTCCCACAAGATCCGGTGCAGGAAGTCCGCGCCGCGATGCAGATTGAAGCTGTCTTCGTCGCCGCACTCGATGAGGATCGCCGTCTCGCGCAGCCGTAACGGGTCGCGCTGGGCGATCGTCGCCGGATTGTTCGCGGCCCAGTACTCCTCGTCAACGGGTGAGCCGAAGATCTGCTCGTAGAGCGCGTCGTCGCGATAGAACCGGTCGTGCGTTTCGATGTCCGCGTAGGCGAGGACCGGTTCGATACCGGGCTCGAGGGCGGCCACCGTCCCGAAGACCTCAGGATGCTTGAACGCGAGGCGCAATCCGCCCATGCCGCCCATCGAGATCCCGCAGATGGCCGTCGACGCGCGATCGTCCGCGGTCGCGTAGGCGGAACGCACGGTAGGCAGGAGGTCGCTGACGATCGCATCCTCGTAGCACCGCGATCCGTCTCGGTAGTTCATATAGAAGGAGCGCTCGACACTCGGAGTCACGACGACCGCCGGGGGAAGTGCTCCGTCCGCCCAGCACTTCTCGATCAGCGGACGCATCTGTCCGAGGAAATCCCGGCTCCCACCGCCGCCGTGCAGGAAGAGCAGGAACGGAAGTCCGCGTTCGACGCGCTCGGGACGGAGCACCGCATACGGCAACGCGTCGCCGCCGAGCCGTTGCGTCTGGAGATCGTGGTGTTCGAGCGCCGTATTCATCGTTCGGCGCTGACGGTCCCCATCGCGCGATCGAAGTCCCAGTACGTGCGGAGCGAGTCGATCAAGCCGCCGTCGCCGATGCGATAGACGTACACACCGAACGTCTGGATCTGGACGCCGCCGGGCAGATGCGCACGCATCGAGGCCACGTTTGCCACCTCGTTCCCCGATGGATACGACGCGTCGACGGTGAAGTCGATGCGGTCGACCGTGGCGATGGTGCCGTCCCAATAAGCGGACATGCGCTCGCGACCACGGTGGCCGCGGCCCTGCGGATCGAATGGGGACGGACCCACGGGATCCTCGATGAGCGCATCGTCGCTATAGAGCGCGAGCCACTCGTCTTTCGCCTTACGGCAAACCGTCTCGATCGACCGCCGCGACGCGACACGCGCGGGATGGTCGTCGAAGATCGCGTTCCATGTCAGGATCCCGTCCGGCATCTGCCCTCCGCTACTCTGGCGCGGATAGCTTACGCGGTCGAGGGGGAGCGATGACCGAAACACAAGAGCGTTCGTTCGATCCAGACGCGCTGCGCGCGAAGTACCGCGCCGAGCGCGACAAACGGCTCCGGACGGACGGGAACGAGCAGTACATCGAAGTGTCCGGCGCGTTCGCGCATTACGTCGAAGATCCGTACGTCGAGCCGGGGTTCGTCCGAGAAGCTCTGCACGACGACGTCGAAGTCGTTGTCATCGGTGGTGGCTTCGGTGGCCTCCTCGCCGGTGCACGACTGAAGCAGTCGGGCGTGACCGACGTCCGAGTGATCGAGAAGGGCGGCGACTTCGGCGGGACGTGGTACTGGAACCGCTATCCGGGTGCCATGTGCGACGTCGAGAGTTACATCTACCTTCCCCTGCTCGAAGAGCTGAACTACGTCCCGACCGAGAAGTATGTCCATGCGCCGGAGATCCTGGCGCACAGCCGGGCGATCGGTGAGCACTTCGATCTCTATGACGGGGCACTGTTCCAGACCGAAGTGACGCGTCTCGAGTGGGACGAAGCACGCGCGCGGTGGATCGTCCGCACGAACCGTGGCGACGAGCTGCAGGCTCACTTCGTGTGCATGCCGACGGGACCGCTCAATCGACCGAAGCTTCCGGGGATCGAGGGGATCCAGTCCTTCAAAGGTCACTCGTTCCACACGAGCCGCTGGGACTACGGGTACACCGGCGGCGACTCCAACGGGAACCTCACCGGTTTGGCCGGCAAGCGCGTCGGCATCATCGGGACCGGCGCGACGGCCGTCCAGTGCGTGCCGCATCTCGGAGAGGCGGCCGAGCACCTCTACGTCTTCCAGCGGACGCCGTCGTCGATCGACGTGCGCGCGAACCGTCCGACCGATCCGGAGTGGGCGGCATCACTCGAGCCGGGCTGGCACCGGGACCGGATGAACAACTTCAACATCCTCGTGACGGGCGGGTTCCAGGAAGAGGACCTCGTCTCCGACGGATGGACGGACATCATCCGCAATCTCCTCGTCCGCATCCGTGACGGGAGCGCGCAGGTCACCGACGCGAACAGCCTGCGCGAGACGATGGAGCTGGCCGACTTCGAGAAGATGAACCGGGTGCGCGCGCGGGTGGACTCCGTCGTCGCCGATCCCGACATCGCCGAGTCCCTGAAGCCGTACTACCGGCAGTTCTGCAAGCGTCCCTGCTTCCACGACGAATACCTCGACACGTTCAACCGACCGAATGTCACGCTGGTCGACACCGAAGGACGAGGCGTCGAGCGCATCACCGAGCGAGGGATCGTCGCGAACGGGGTCGAGTACGAACTCGATTGCATCATCTACGCGACCGGATTCGAAGTCGGGACGTCCTACACGCGCCGCGCTGGGTATGAGCTGCACGGCCGAAACGGCATCACCCTTTCGGAGCATTGGAGCAACGGCATCCGGACGTTGCACGGCCTTCACTCCCACAACTTCCCGAACTGTTTCATCATGGGTCCGCAGCAGAGCGGGTTCACCGTGAACTTTCCGCACATGCTCGACGAGCAGGCGCGTCACATCGCCTACATCGTTTCCTACGCGATCGAGAACAACGTGCAGACGGTCGAGGCAACCGAGGAAGCCGAGAACGAATGGGTCGAGACCGTCATCAGCCGTGCCGTGTTCGGCCGCGAGTTCCTCGAGTCGTGCACGCCGGGCTACTACAACAATGAGGGCCAGGTCTCCAAGCTCGCCGTCCAGAACGGCTTCTTCAGCGGCGGTTCGGTCGAGTTCTTCGCGACGCTCGAGAAGTGGCGGAGCGACGGCATGCTCGAAGGATTGACCGTCCGCTAACGGAAGACGTTCGGATTCGCGAAAAGGTCGAGTTCGACGACCTTCCCATTCGCGACGGTGAAGCCGGCAACGGCGACGGTGACGCCGTTCACCTCCACCTTCGCGCCGGGCGCGCCGTTCACGAAGACGTGGCGCGCCAGCGGCGCGAGCGGCGTGCCTCGCGCCAGGATCTCTCGTGCGACGTTCGCCGCACCGGTGACGACGGGTACCAGGTCGGCGACCGCATGCCGACGGAAGACGACGTCCGGATCGAGTATCCGGACGAGGCCCTCGAAGTCTCCATCGCGTGACGCCGCGAGGAATGCGTCGACGACGCGCTGTTGTTCGGCGAGATCTGGATCGGGTCGCGGCGCCGACCGGACGCGGGCGCGCGCCCGACTGGCGAGCTTGCGCGCGGCGATGGGGGTCCGTCCGACGATCTCGCCGATCTCGCGGAACGGGACACCGAACATGTCGTGAAGCACGAAGGCAAGTCGTTGGGCAGGATCGAGCGCTTCGAGGAGCACGAGGAGCGCGAGACCGACGGCGTCGGCCAGTACGGTCTCGGCTTCGGGGTCACTCGTCACGAGCGGCTCCGGTAGAAAGTCGTCGAGTTGCTGTTCACGGCGGTGTTTGCGTGCGCGCAACATGTCGAGGCAGACACGTCCAACAACGGTCGTCAGCCACCCTTTGAGGTCGTCGATGTCGTCCGCGCCTGTGCGATCGAGGCGGAGCCACGCCTCTTGCACGGCGTCGTCGGCTTCCGTGAGGGAGCCGAGCATGCGGTAGGCGACCGAGCGCAGATGTCTGCGTTGTTCCTCGAACCGCTCGGCCATCCAGGCCTTTTCGTCCATCGGTCACATCCTTCCCGTTTCTCGCGTCCTAGGACGAAACGAAGACCGACAAGGTGACCGGAGGTCGTCATGGCACGGAGGGTGAACGGAGGTTCCGCGGCGATCGAGGTCGTGGCGCTGCGGAAGACGTATCCCGGCGAAGTCGACGCCGTCAAGGGCATCGACTTCGAGGTTTGCGCCGGCGAAGTGTTCGGGCTCGTCGGTCCCAACGGCGCGGGCAAGTCGACCACGATCGGGATGTTGACGACGCAGGTCAGACCCTCCGGCGGGAGTGCACGCGTGGCCGGCTTCGATGTCGTCACCGACGCGATCGACGTCCGCCGGGTGAGCAGCGTCGTATTCCAAGAAGCCGTCGTCGACCGCAGCCTCACGGGCCGCCGCAATCTGGACATCCACGCCCACCTGTGGGGCGTGGAACCACGGATCGCGGCGAAACGCATCGTCGAGCTCGTGCGGATCTTCGACCTCGAAGCGGTGGTGGACCGAGCTGTCGGCACGTACAGCGGCGGGCAGCGACGCCGCCTCGAGATCGCGCGCGCGTTGCTTTCGAAGCCCCGTTTGTTGTTCCTCGACGAACCGACGGTCGGTCTCGATCCGCTCATCCGTCATGAGCTCGTCGACATCATCTCCGACCTACGCCGCCGAACGGAGATGACCGTTGTCTTGACGACGCACTACCTCGAGGAAGCCGAGCGATTGTGCGATCGCGTCGCCGTCTTGCACGGCGGCGAGGTGGTCGGGATGGACACACCACAGCGGCTGCTCGCGACGCTCGGAGCCGAACTCGTCGAGCTGCGTGTCGATGAAGACCCGCTCTACGTGATCGATGTGCTTCGCGAACAGCGAGTGGCCGGCGAGGATGCCTTTGCCGTCGGCGCGACGATCACTGTGCCGATGCACCGTCGGCGGACGTCGCGAGCCCTCGCAGTCATCCACGGGTTGGACCTGAACATGACCTCGGTCAGCACACGTAAGCCGACACTCGACGACGTGTATCTGCGTCTCACGGGTGACCGGATCGAGAGATAAGGAGAGATCGAGATGGCTGTCGCAACTGTCGCAGTGGAACATCGTGCGCGTATCCGTCGCGGGAGCGCCGTCGCCACACTCGCGCGGCGGCGTTTCGCGCTGAGCGCGCGAACGCCACGGGAGATCATCGTTCCGCTCGTGAATCCGGTGCTCTTCGCGCTCGTGATAGCGCCCGCGTTGAACAAGGTGATCGGATCGTTCCGCCCCGGGCTGGACTACGTCTCGTACGTCGCGATCGGGACGATTGGCTTGCTCGTACCGATCAACACCATGTTCGCGGGGCTGGGCGTCATCGTCGATCGCGCGGAAGGCGCGCAGCGTGAGCTCGTTTCGGCGCCGGTACCGCGTTCGTTCGTCGTCTACGGGAACCTGGCGGTTGCGCTGCTGACGACGACGTTCCAGGTCGTAGCCCTCATCGGCTTCGCCGTGCTGCGCGGCGCCAACTTCGTCACGACGGCAACGGGGATCGCGTGGTTCGGATCCGCCGCCTTGCTCTTCGCGATCGGTTCATACGGCGTTGCGGAAACGCTTGCGAATCGGATGCCGAAACAGGAGGAGTACATCGGGGTCGTCCCGGCCGTCGCGATCCTGCCGTGGTTCTTCGCCGGTTCCCTCTTTCCGATCGACACGCTCCCACGCGGACTGGCGATGTTCGCGCGCGTTCTGCCGCTCACACACGCGCTGGCGCTGATGCGCTACGGCCTCGGCGTGGACAAGATCGGCGTGGGTCTGAAGGACATCTGGGGCATGGCGAACGTCCAGGCGATGGCCGGACTGAGCCTGCTCGTTATCGCGTTCTTTGCGATCGCCTTTACGCGGCTCGCCGTACGCGTCTTCTCACGGGCGGCCCTCCGGTGACCATACTGAGGGCGTGCCTGAGCGCAACGTCCTCGGAAACGACCTCGAACCCTGCGGCCTGGATCCGGTCACGGGTTGGTTCCGCGACGGCTGTTGCAACACGAGCGACGAGGACGTCGGTCTCCACACCATCTGCGCCGTCGTGACGGCCGAGTTCCTCGAGCATCAGCAAAGCATCGGGAACGACCTCATCACGGCGATCCCCGAGTACAAGTTCCCGGGCCTCGCCCCCGGCGACCGTTGGTGCGTGACCGCACGGAACTGGCTCCGGGCGCACGTCGATGGCGCGGCGGCGCCGGTCGTGCTCGCATCGACGCACGAACGGACGCTCGAGGTTGTCCCGCTCGAGGTCCTGCGCCGGTACGCGGTGGATGTCCCGACGGACATCTCCGGCCTCGACGACTAGTTCCGTCCGCCGCGTTCGTCGACCACGAGATGACCCGTGCGCTCGCTCCCGTGGCGATGACGGACGCTTCGCTCGACCTCGAGCTCGCCCAGAACCGTCCTATCCGTAGAGCTCGGACGAAGCCTTCATCCAGCGCAGCTGCATCCGCATCTCGGCGATGCGGATCCCGTCGAGCGTGTCGGCGTGGCTCTCGAACCAGACGTACTCGGTCTTCGGGCTCTCGCCGACGCTGAGGATCACACCGCCGACCTTATAGGTGCGGTCGAGGACGAGCGGTCCGTTGATGTTGCGCACCTCGATGGCACCGAACAGCCCGACCGCTTTGCCCGCTGTGCGACCGATGACCCGGGCCGGATGCTCGTAGAGGTAGTGCACGATCGTCGCCGGAGACGCGATCGGGCCCCCGAACGGTGACTCGGTGTACCAGTCAAGCGGTTCGGTGATGACGTCGAGCCTGTCCGCCTGATGCTTCGCGGGCATCGCGATCTGTGCTTCCTCGATCTTGTCGCCGGCCTGCATGCCGGCGAGGATCCGGAGTTCGCCGCTGCCCCAGCGGGAGAGGTCGAGCTGTTGGAGTGCCGTCGCTTCGTCCGGATCTCCGACGGACGCGCTTCCTTCGCCGACGAGCATGCCGTCCTCACGCTCGATCCACGCCCGGACCTGCACGTCGTTCGCTTGCGTGGGCATCTCCAGCAGCGCTCGCACCGCCTCACGGTCCGTCGTCGCGTTCTTGAAGTTGATCGACAGCGTTCCGTTGTCGAGCCAGCGGTCACCGAACGCGCGCAGCAGGAGCGGCGGGAACAGCTCGAGGTGGATGGAACCGGCGACGGTGCCGCCGCGGAAGCCGAGTTTCGACGCGACGGCGTCGTTGTGGATGCTGCCCTTGATGTTCTGCGCCTGATTGACCGACTGACGCAATGGTCCCGTGAGCACGCCTTCGGTGACGGTGATCTCGTCCAACCGCTGTGCCATGTGGACCCCCTCTAGTTGAGACGCTTCAGCGCCTCGCTCGCGTTCCGAACGGACATCTCGACGGACAGCTTGAATGCGTCGACGTTCACCCCGGTGGTGTCGAGCGCGCCGTGCAGGTAGCGCGCGTAAACGCCTTCGACGATGCACGCGCTCTTCCAGTGTGAGAAGGCGACGTAGAACTCGATCTGCGATACGTCCCGCCCCGAGCGTTCCGCGTACCGTTCCAGGATCTCCGCGCGGCGGGGGAATCCTTCGACGGTTGTCGGCGACATGCGGTGCGCGGGTCCCGTTTCGTTCGGTTCGGGCCAGGAGTGGAGGACGTAACCGACATCCGCGAGCGGATCGCCGAGGGTCGCGATCTCCCAGTCGAGAACCGCGGCGATCTTGGCGTCTCGTCCGGAGATGCAATTGCCGAGCCGGTAGTCACCGTGGACGACGCGCGCCGGTCCTTGTTCGGGGATGCGCTGCGAAAGCTCGTCGTGGACCTCGTCGAGGAGCGGCAGCTCGCGCGTCTTCGACGCGTTCCACTGCGAGTACCAGCGCTTGAGCTGGCGGGCGATATATCCCTCTTTGCGGCCGATATCGCCGAGGCCGACGTCGTCCGGATCGATCACGTGCATGTCGGCGAGGACGTCGATGAACGAGTAGCCGATCGCACGTCGCTCATCGGCCGTGAATTCGTTCTCCGCCACGGACGCGTCGTGCAGCACGTGTCCGTCGACGAAGGCCATGATGTAGAACGGCGCGCCGGTGATCTGTTTGTCGTCGCAGTACGCGAGCGGCGGCGCGACGGGAACGGGCGTCGGGTACAGGGCTGAGATGAAACGCCATTCGCGGTTCATATCGTGCGCCGTCGGCAGGAGATCACCGAGCGGAGGACGCCGGAGGACGAACCCCCGTCCCTTCGCATCGCGCACCTCGTAGGTCAGGTTCGAATGGCCGCCCTTGATGCGGATGAACCGGAGCGGCGACTCGATGCCGTCGATGCATCCCTCGAGATAGGACGTCACCGCCCCGACCTCGACCCCCGGAACCTCTTGCACTTGCATCGCAGACAGTGTCCGCTTCCGAGCGTCGCTCGCGCACATCGGAGCCGTCAGGCCCCCATCAGCGCACGGACGTCGGAGCGTTCGTAGAAGTTCCACCACGCGCCGTCCGTGCCGAGCACCCGCTCCGCGAGCCGCTCGAACATCTCCGGCTCGTACATCGGGGAGCGGTTCCGGCTCGCGAGCGATCGGTCGAGCTCGTTCGCCCGCGGAACGGCGGCGGCGAGCGCTTTGCCGCCCGTGGAGACGATGTCCTCGTAGCGGATGACGGAGGCGTCGGGGAGATTGTCGTGGTAGGAGCGGAAGAACCAGTCGAGGATCGTGATCTGGCGATCGACGACGTCCTCGGTTGCCGCGAGCGTTCGTTCGAGCTTCTTGTCCATCCGTTCGGCGCGCCAGATGTGGCCCTTGTTGGCCGGGTGCGCGACGGTGTTCCACGACGCGATGATCGAGAGCGGATTGCGCACGATCGCGAAGCACGGATACCGCGTCTTCAACGCGGGGAGCATGACCGTGAATCCCGCGAGCTCCTTCACCGCGAGGACGAAGTCCGCGGACAGCGGTTTGTCGATCTTCATGATGGAGCGCTCGTCGCGTGATTCCCGGAGGCCGGACGCACCGAGCTCGTCGGGGAACTTCCCGCCCGTGACCTCGCCGCCGACGTTGAGTGACAACGCGCCGTGCCCGGCGAGGATCGACTCGCGACTCTCACGGTAGAAACGATCGACTTTCGCGAGAAACGTCGCCGTCTGGCGCCGTCGGTCGATCACGCGAGGCCGGCGGAGCGGTCCGGGGAACATGGAGCGGTCGAGCGGCTCATCGAGCGCGACGGTGTCCGGCACCTCGTTCAGCAGCTCACACGAGAGCGTCGTCCCCGAACGCGGCGGACCCACGAGCACGACGTCATTGCGGTGCGGCATGGACGGCAGTCTAGAACCGCCCCGGCGACCGGTCGGAGGCGCCCGTCAGCCGTCTCGCGAGCGCGAGGCCGCGACGGCCGAGGACGGACGCACCGACGGCTCGCACGAACGGCCCCGTCCATTGCGCGCGCGTGATGGGCGAGGCGAGCAACGTGACGGGCGCGATGCGCATCCCGAGGAACGATCGCGTCGCATCGCGAGGACGACCCGCTATCCACGCCGACCGCGCGTCGCGGAAGTGCGACTTGGCGACCAGGATCCGTTCGCCGACGGCACGTTCGTCATCGGGAAGTGCGTCGAGGTGACGGCGCGTGATGTCCTCGTGCCGCTCCATCGCCGGGCCCGCGGGACGCCACTGTCCGGGATGGATGCGGTGGTAGAGCGCGACGTCGGGGACGAACAGCGCCGGGCCGCTCCGTGCGATGCGCAGCCAGAGATCGCGATCCTCGCCGGCGACGAGTCCTTGCTGGAATCCGCCGGCGCTCGTCACCCGTTCGCTCCGGAACAGCACGCGTCCGGTCTGCGCGACCCATCCCCAAACGGCATCCGTCCATACGTCGCGCTTCAACTTCCGTCTGGGATGGGACCGTGCGTTCCGCGCCCCGCGCGGGGGAGCGATGTCCCGTCCCTCATCGTCGATGTACGCGATGTTGCCGACGGCCGCGACCGCATCCGTGCTCGACCGCAAGGCCGCAACGAGGACGGCGAGGGCGCGAGGTGTGAGGCGGTCGTCGTCGTCGAGGAACAGCACGAACGGCTCCTGCGCCTCCGCGAGACCACGGTTCCTCGCCGCGGAACGCTCGCCGTGCTCTTCGAGCCGGATTCCGGACACGCGATCTCCGAGATAGCGCTGGACGATGCTCGGTGTCTCGTCCTCCGATGCGTCGTCGATGATCACGAGACGCCAGTCGGTGAAGGTCTGGGCGAGCACCGAAGCGATCGCCTCCTCGAGGTAGCGCGCGCGGTTCCGCGTCGGGATGACGACGGCGACCGTGCTACCCACGCGGCGCTTCGATCCGTTCGCGATCGAGCGGGACGGGTTCGCGTGTCGCACGCATCGCGCGGATGAGCGCGACGGACGACACACGCCGGGCTCGCTTCGTTTCCCGCCGCTTCGCCGGAAGCCGCTTCAACGCGTCGAGTCCGGCGGCAGCCGCCGACCAGATCGTGACTTCGCGCCATGCGCCCTTCGCCTTGAATCGCGTGTCCGCTCGTGACGCTTCGCGTCCGGGCGTGAATCCGGCGAGCCGCGCCGGCACCCACCACAAGACGCGTAACGCTTTACCTCCGATCCAGACCGCGAGCGCGAGCGGCGGAAGATTCTTGCCTGCGCACCAGATCCTGTTACGGACACCCATGAGCGTGAGTTCGCGCGAGATCTCATAGGACGCACCGCGCTTGTGATACACGATCGCGTCCGCGACAAGTAGCCCGCGGTGTCCGGCGGCGTTCGCGCGCAGATCGAAGTCGACGTCTTCGTGCGTGAAGAAGAACTCTGCGTCGAAGACGCCGATGTCGTCGAAGATCTCGCGCCGGTAGATCGACGCCGCGGCGCACGCGCCGAAGATCCACGCCGGCTCGTCGTACCGGTCGTTCGGCTGTTCTTCGCCGACGTTGTCGCCGGCTCCGAGCCAGATCGAATACGAGTGCCCGACGGAGTCGATCTTGTCCGGCGTGTGGAGACGCAACAGCTTGGACGAACCGAATGTGAACTCCGGACGCGCATCCATGCCGCCGACGAGGCGTTCGAGCCACGTCGGCATGGCCCTCGTGTCGTTGTTGAGCAGAACGACGTACGGGGAGGACGAACCGAGGATGCCGGCGTTCACCGCCGCCGGGAACCCCAGGTTTCCCGGAAGTTCGATGATGCGAACGTCCGGCCATGAGGTTTGCAGGTACGAGATCGACTCGTCCGTTGACGCGTTGTCGACGACGATGACCTCGAAGTCGCGATACGTCTGGTCACGGAGCGCGACCAGGCACTCTTCGAGGTGCTTCATCCCGTTCCAGTTCGGGATGACGATGCTCACGCGAGGCATTCAGGCGCCTCCGTTCATGATGTGTTCGACACTCTCGCGTGTGTAGTAATGCCACCAGGGGCCGTCATCGTCGAGCAACCGGCGACCGAGCGAACGCATCTTGTCCGCGTCGTACACACCGGAGATGTTGCGGCTCTCGAGAGGTGCTGCGAGCGCGCTGGCGCCTTTGGCGATGACGGTGAGGGCGCGGCCGCCGGAAGAGATGATGTCCTCGTAGCGGATCACGGCATCGTCCGGCAGGTGCGTGCGGAACGCGTCGAAGAACCACCGCAGGATGACGAACTGCCTGTCGACGGTGTCGGCCGTCGCTTCGAGTTGCTTCTGCAGATCCAGGTCGATCTGTTCGCCGCGCGGGATGTGTCCGTCGCTGACGGGGACCGAAACGGTCTGCCACGAGCTCAGCGTCGACAGAGGATTACGGACGATCGCGTACGTCGGGAACCGCTTCGCCAGGGCGCCGACCATCGCCGTGAAGCCCGCGTTGTGCTTGCACGCCAGGATGAAGTCCGGCGAGAGCGGTTTGTCCACCGGCATGAACGAACGCCGTGTGACCTCCTCGCGCAGACCGGAGTCGCCGGCGGCGTCGGGGAACTTGCTTCCGGTGACGCGTCCGCCGTAGTTGAGCGTCAGGGCGCCGCGGCCGGCGGCGATCGAGGAACGCGTGTCGTCGAGGAACTTCGCGATGGCGTCGCAGAAGGCGTCGTCCGAGATCGCCGGACGGCGCAGCGCGCGCGCCAGGCGCGACCGGTCGTGGACGGGCCAGAGCTCGTTCGGCAGTGGTTCGTCCAGCGCGACGGTGTCGTCCGCTTCGTTCAAGAGCTCGCACGCGAGCGTGGTTCCGGATCGCGGCGGCCCGGTCAGCAGAACGTCAGGCATACAGGTCGTCGACCTTCTCGAGGACGTCGAGGAACCGCCGGCGCTCCGACGCGAGGCTCAGGTCGCGCACGGTCCGAAACCCGGCGTCGATGAGCGCCGAGTGTTCCGCCGACAGAGCGGCGATCGTCGCGGCGGCGATGGCTTCGACGGTGTACGCGGGACGGAACGCGTTGACGGCGTCGCGTGAATAGGAGTTCCCGATGTGTTCGGGACAGATCGCGATGCTCCCCGACGCCATCGCTTCGAGCGGCGGCAGGTACGCGCCCTCGGTCGCGTTCGGCAGACACACCGTGACCTTCGCCCGGCGAAGCAGACGGACGAAGTCGTCCCGGCGAACGGGCTCGGTGAGCAACGTGCGGCGGTAGTCGGGAAGGGCCGCGTCGATGCTTCGTCCGATCTCGGGCTGCTTGATCGCGACGATCAGGACGTCGATGTCGCGCTCGACGTCGTCGGTGAAACACTCGAGGTCCGTCGCGATCTGGATCGTGAGCAGCGGACCGTTCGCCTTGCCCGTCGCGCGTAGCGCTTCTTCGATCGCCGGGTCGCCGCAGATGCGGACGGCGCGGTTCGTGAGGAACGAGTAGAGCTCTTCGTTCGGGTCCGCGTGCCGAACGTGTTGCACGAGGTTGATGACGGGGATCGGCGAGCGACGCGCGTCTGGGACCACCGTCCAGTCCATCCCGGCGACGAACAACACTCCCGGTTCGATGGGACGTGATCCGACGTCGACGAGTGACGAACGGCGCCAGGGGTTCGTCCCGTCGAAGACCGAATCCGGCGTGAATCGGATGACCGGGACGAACTCGGACGACGACGCGACGTGCTCGAAGTAGTCCCACACCTTGAGATGTCCACCGGAGAACAGGTGGAAATCCCGGAAGAACTGCACGACGCGGCCTCGGTCCAGATCTTTGTCGCGCGGCGCGAGCGTCGTCCCGACGCGGCGGCGCTTGAGACGTCGCATCGAAGTCAACATACCGCCCTCATCCGTCCCAACCGATGTCGTTGCCCAGCAGCGTGCTGAGCGCCGCGTTGTACGGCGCGAAATGCGCGCGGAGGCCGGCGCGGGTGCCCGGTTCCATCTCGTCGGCGTACCCGCCGAGGTTGCGGTGCGCGAACTCCGATGGACGGAACGGTTCCAGGCCGAGGAACGAGACGACGCGATCGAACGTCCCGCCCGTGTCTTCGAAGAGATCCTCGGCGCGCACGACGAGGAACCGTTCGCGGTCGCCGATCGTCGCGAACCAGTGCTCGAGTTGCTCGGAGTAACGTCCCCGCGCGACGTAGGACTGATGCTGGTACGCGAAGCTCTGATACGCGGGATCGCGAAGCTTCTCGGCCTCACCTTCGAGACGCGACGGTTCGGCGTCGATGGCTTGCTCGAAGCTGAGCGGTTCGGTCCCCAGCCTCCGCTCGTGGTGGTAATGCGAGAACGCGCGCTCGATCGGATCGCGGAGCAGGACGATGAACCTCGCTTCCGGAAGGATGTCGCGGACGCGCTCCGCAACAGCCGGATGGAACATGTAGTACGGCGACGCTTCGCCGGTGATCTTGCCCATCGCGCGCATGCGGCCGGGGAAGTAGTCGCGGTACCAGCCGAGCGGCTCGGTGAAGTTGAGGTCGAAGTAGTGCACCTCCTTGCGTTTCGCCGTGACGACCTTCGGGTGGGCGACGAGGTAGTCGTAGAGCGAAGTGGTGCCGGCACGTTGTGCGCCGATGATCACGAACGCAGGAAGTTGTCCCACGATCAGAGGACGTAGCCGAGGGAGCCGAGATCGATGCCGATGAGATCGGACGTGACGCGGTTGGCTTCGGCGAAGCGGTCGCCGAAGGACGCGTCCACCGCCGCTCGCCACTGTGTCTCGACGCGGCGCGAGACCGAACGCGGCATCAGCCGGTCGAGGTAACGCTCGATCCGGACGCGGCCCTGCACGAGCCGTTCGTTCCGGCGCGGACCTTGCAGGCGCGTCGTGATCCCGAGGTTCCGGAGGAAGATGTTCAGCACGCGGACGACGACGAGCGTCCCGGCGGACAGCCCGACGTTCTCCGCTCCGCGCGCGACCTTCGCGGAAGGTTCGCGGCCAGTGAAGGCGGCGATACGTCCCGCGAAGTCGACCGGATCCTTCAGCAGCTCGAAAGGCAGCACGAGGACGCGGTCTTCGCCGAAGAGCTTCCGGTAGTACGCGATCAAGGGGTGGTACTCGAGCACACCCAGGACCGACGGGAATTCGCGACGTGTTGTGCGGTATCGCAGGAAGTCTTCGAGCGACTCGGTGTTCGCACCGACCCCCGTGACCTGCCGGTAGAGCGAGAGCATCATCGATCGTTGCTCGCGGATGCCGATCAGCACTCGCCCGTCCGGGAACGTCTCGGCGAGGCGCTCGGCGATGAGCCGGCTGTCGGCGCCGCCTCGCAGCGGATCACCCGACAGACGTTCGTGCGAGACGACGAGCGTCGTGCCGTTCGACTGCGCTCGCGCACCGAACGGTTCCACCGCCGCGCGCGCGGAGGCGGGATCGAACTTGAAAGGATCCGCGAGGACGAACGTGTCCTCGATCAGCTCGAGCGGCCATACGCGTGTGAACCCCGCTGCTTCGTCGGCGAAGATGCCCTGCTGCAGCCACGTCGTGCCGGTCTTGTGGTAGCCGATGTGGATCAGCGTGTTCATAGCCTCAATACAACAGGTCCTGGAGCGCGCTGAGGGCGCCCGCCGAGAACCGGCGATAGTTGCCGGCGCGGTACTCACGAACGACCGTCGACAAACGCTTCGCTCGCCCGTCGGGAAGCGTCCCTCTCGCGCGCGCGTGCTCCTCGCGTTCCGCGAGCTCGCGGAGCAGCGCATCGGCACCCCCGTACAGCCGGCCACCCGTGCTCTCGACGTACGACTTCGCGCCGCTCTCGTAGCGGTCGATGATCGTGCGATAGCGGTCGGCGTCGGCTCGGCGGCGCTGGCGATGCACATCGACGCGTCCCGGACGAAGCGCCAGGCCGACGCGTACCTTGAGCCGTCCGGGTGGCGGGCCGCTCGGGACCCCGATCTCCTGCGACGGATGCACGCGGTATCGCATCAGCGGTTCGTCGATCACCCGGTAGCTGCGGACGAAGCTCGCCATCAGCGCGATCCATGCGTCGTGGATCCAACCCGCCGGGATCGGGAGGATGAACGAGCGAAGGTCGGCGCGCATCGCGAGCGTCGAACCGGTCACGAAGGTGTGCGGGACGAGCAGGGGAGTGATGTCGCCGCGCGACGCGCGGTCGCGAGCTTCACCCGTGAAGCCGATCGCCTCCCAGAGGGTTCGTCCGGTGGCGCTTCCTTGCTCGTCGATCAGTTGCGCGTCGCTGAAGCAGAACCCGATGGACGGATCGGCTCGGAACGCTTCGTCCACCTTCGCGAGCTTGTTCGGGAGCCAGACGTCGTCCTGATCGCAGAGCGCGATCCGATCGCCGTCGCATCTCGCGATCGCGCGAGCGAAGTTCGCGGTGGGCCCGAGACGCCGTTCCGACACATGGACCGTCACCGGAACGACACTCCGGTTCGCGAACGCTTCGACGATGCCGCGTGTGCCGTCCGTCGAGCGGTCGTCGCAGATGACGATCTCGTCCGGCGGACGCGTCTGCGACGCGAGGCTGTCGAGCAGCTCGGGAAGGAAGCGCTCGCCGTTGTACGTACAGAGCGCTATCGAGATGCGTTCGTCAACCATCGAGTTCGCGCAACCTCTGGTAGAGGCGTTCACAGCGGCGGCCTTCGGACGACTTCGTCCCGACCAACTTCGCGCGCATGCGAACGTTCGTGTGGTAGTCGCCGCCGACCACGACCTGATCGATCGGGACGGGCCGCAGTTCGAAACGACCGCCGAGCCGCGTCACGAGCGCGTTCGGATCGGACAGCAAGCGGTCGGTCTCGAACCACACGCACGAATCGGGATGCGCGGTGGAGAAGGCGAGCATCTGCTCATTGTAGAGACGCCACACTTCGAGCCCCCGTGCGGGACGTTCGACGATCGACTGCTGGGCGGCGCGTCGCATGAGTGAGTCGAGCACCTGCAACGGTTTACGGAACAAGAAGAGGAATGTTGCGTCCGGAGCGACGTCGAACCAAAGATCGCAGAACAGCGAAGTCCGCGGCTCTTTGAACCCCCACTGCGTTTCGTCCTCGTGCGACCGGACGATCTGCCTCGCGCGTTCGCGGTCGTCGTCGGTGATCTTGATGGGAAGATCGTCCTCGCTCACCGTGAATCCGTCCGCGATGCCCGCGTTCTGCAACAGCTCGCGATGGAGATCGTGGATGCGGATGTCTTCGTAGTAGCCGTGCCTGTTCCCGACGTCCGCCGGGAGCAGTTCGTCGCCCATGTCGACGCCCGCCTTCGACAGGTAATTGGCGACGAGGGACGTACCACTGCGGTGCATCCCGGCAACGATGAGGAGCCGGCTCACTAATCGTGGTCGGACTGCGGCACCCAGGGGATGACGGGCGCCAGCAGTCCCGGTCGACGCTCGCGGATCGAAGAGCGGTCGGGAAGGATCTCGAACGAGAGCGTGCGGAAGTGGTCGTCGAGCAAGCCGAGGCCGGGGATCCGTGCGCCGGCGCCGATGAGATACCGGCCCGGACGAAGCAATCCGCCCGGGATCGTCGCGGTGTGCGTGTAGCACCCCGGTTCCCAGCTCGTATGCGAAGGATCGGCGTCGAGGTTCGACGTGATCAAGATGACGTTGCCCGCCATGTCGACGAGGTTGATCGTCAGCGCGACGGTCGGGAGCGGCGTCCTCACTTCGTGGGACATCCGAACCTCGATCCCGTCGTTGAACGGGATCGACGAACGCGGCGCGCCGTCCGGCGCGAGGAGCTCGATCGAACGGATGCGAAGCTCCTTGCCGCAGTCGGCGTCCTCGGGGTGAACCCATCGGCCCTCGCTCGAATACCCCTGCGCGAGGTAGGCCTCGACGACGTCGGCCGCCGTTCCGTCCATCACGATCTGGCCGCCGTCGACCCACATCGCTCTCGTGCAAAGGCGCGTGATCATGCCCATCGTGTGACTGACGAAGACGACGGTTCGTCCGGCGCCGGCGACCTCCTCCATCTTCCCGAGGCACTTCTGCTGGAAGGCCGCGTCTCCCACGGCGAGCACTTCGTCGATGAACAAGATCTCGGGTTCGAGGTGCGCGGCGACGGAGAACGCGAGACGCACTCGCTGACCGGACGAGTAGAGCTTCACCGGCGTCTCCATGAGTTTCTCGATCTGCGCGAAGGCGTTGATCTCGTCGTACTTCGACTGGATCTCCTTCTTCGTCATGCCGAGGATCGCGCCGTTCAAGAACACGTTCTCGCGTCCGGTGAGCTCAGGGTGGAACCCCGTGCCGACCTCGAGGAGCGTGCCGACGCGTCCGTAGACCTCGGCTCGTCCGGCGGTCGGGATCGCGATCTTCGAGAGGAGCCGGAGGAGCGTCGACTTGCCGGCGCCGTTGCGTCCGATGATCCCGAGGATCTCACCTTGCTTCAGGTCGAAGGAGATGTCCTTGACGGCCCAGATCGTTTCGCGCCCTTGCGGTGTCGTCGTCGCGCGGAACGGTTTCAGCACCGCACGGGAGAGCGCCTCGCCGACCCGCCGGTACGGCTGCCGTTCGCCGAGGAGGTAGCGCTTCGACAACCCGCGTACGCGGATCGCGACATCGGTGTCGTCAGACGACATCGACGATGATCTCCTCGATGCGGCGGAAATAGATCACGCCCGTGATCACGAGCAGCAGCGACACGCCCAAGCTGATCAAGACGAGCTCCGTCGGGAACGCGGCATGGCCCACAACCGCCCAGCGGATCGCCTCGATGACACCAGTCATCGGGTCGAGGGCGTAGATCGGACGGAACCACACCGGGAGCCGGCTCGCCGGCAGCACGACGGGCGACGTGAACATCAATATCTGGACGAGGAACGGCGTTCCTTCACGGATGTCGCGATAGAGCGCGTTGCTTCCGGACAACCATGCGCCGGCGCCGAACGCAGCCAGCGCGGCGATCAATGTGATCGGCGGGATCGCGAGCAAACGGAACGAGAACGGGACGTGGTACGCGAACATCAGCACGATGAGCACGATGGCCGCCATGATGTAGTCGAGGAAGCCGGGGAACACCGCTTCGAGCGGCAGGATCAGACGCGGGAAATAGACACGCGTGACGATCGTCTGCGAGCCGACGACGCTTCCCGTCGAGTTCAAGAGCGCTTGCGAGAAGTACGACCACGGGAGAAGCGCGGCGAAGTAGAAGATCGGTCGCGGGATACCGGGCGGCGGTGCGAGTTTCCCGCCGAACTTCCCGAACACGAAGGTGAACACCACCATCAGGACGACGGGCTGGATGATCGCCCACAGCGCGCCGACGACCGTTTGCTTGAAGCGGACCTTGATGTCGCGCCACACGAGGAAGTAGCCGAGTTCGCGGTAACGCCACAACTCGCCGAGTTCGAGGTCGAACCAGCCTTTCCTCGGCTCGATGACCATGGTGGGGACGCGCTTTGCCCGCGCTGGAGTGCTCACTTCGGCCGATTCTATCGGAGCATCCGACACATTCCGGCGGCGCATGAACCTCAGCTGAGCAGCGCTAACTGCCGTGATTGCGCGACGAGAGTTCCGTCCGCGCTCCACAACCAGCCGTCCTCTTCGATGAATCCGCCGCGCGACGTCAATGTCCGGTACACCGCGAGGTAGAAGCCGTCGTCGCGCGCGCCGGCGAGTGGAAGAGGCTCGCGGAAGTGGTACGTCATCTCGATCGTCGGAACGCCGGCTCCGCCGCCCCCCGCGCCGAGCTTGACGAACACCGCCGGCGCGAATGCATCGGCGAGTTGCGTCACCACGAAATGATCGAGCGGTTGTGGTTCGCGAGGTCGGATCCACAGCATCACCTCGGCCGCCTCGCCGGTGAGCGCGACCGGCCGGAAATCGAAGTGATGCCCGAACGGGAAATCCGGACGATCCGCCGACTGCTCGAGCTCATCCGGACGAGGCACCTCCGGCATCGAGATGTCCGAGAAGTCACGTCCGGCGCGAGGTGTCGTGTACGCGGCGATCCCGGCGATCTGGACCTTCCCGTCCTGCATCATGCGGCCGGTCACGGTCGACATCGTTCGTCCCGTTCGTTCGATCGTCGTCTCGAGTGTGACCGTCGTCTCCTTCGGGACGCGCGCGAAGTGAGCGGTGTACGTGACGGGCGATCGTTCCGGATCGTCCACCGTGGCCGACATCGCGCGAAGGAGCATCGCGGCGAGGTGTCCGCCGTTCGCTCCGCGGACGATCCGCCAGTCCGGCGAGATCGTTCCTTGATATCGCCCATCGCCGAGCGGACGAACCGCCGAGTCCCGCTCGAACTTCGTCGTCACGCGGGAACCAGTTCCGGTTCGAGTGCCAGGCGGACGGAGCCGTCCTCGTTGAACACCACGAAGCGGTCGAAGTTGCGCATGAACCAGCGATCGTGCGTGACCGAGATGACCGTTCCTTCGAACGTTTCGAGCGCGTCTTCGAGGGCTTCCGCCGAAGCGATGTCGAGGTTGTCCGTCGGTTCGTCGAGCAGGAGCATCGTCGCGCCTTCGAGCTCGAGGAACAGGATCTGCAGCCGCGCCTGCTGGCCGCCGGAGAGCGTTTCGAACTCCTGATCCCACGCCGATGAGAGCTCGTAGCGACGGAGCGTTCGCATCGTCTTCTCGCGATCGAGACCGTGCGAACGGAGCACCTCGTCGACGCGTCGTCCGACGAGGCTCTTGTGGTTGTGCGCTTGCGTGAAGTGACCGGGAACAACGCGGGAACCGAGCACGACCCCGCCCGTGTGTTCGATGTCTTCGCCGGCGACGATGCGCAGGAAGTGGCTCTTTCCCGTCCCGTTCGGACCGATCACGCCGACGCGTTCGCCGAACCAGATCTCAGCTTCGAACGCGTCGAAGATCCCGGGGACGGCGAGGTCGCGGACGGCGAGCGCGCGCCGTGCGGTGCGTCCGCCTTCGAGGCGCATGCGGATGTTCTGGTCTTTCGGGAGCTCCGGCGGCGGCTTCGACTCGTCGAACCGACGGAGCCGCGTCTCGGCGGCTTTCGCGCGCGACGCGAATCCGTCGTTGATCGCGGCGCGACGCTTGAACTCCTTCATGATGCCGACGAGGCGCTCGCGCTCTTCGCTCCAGCGCTTGTGTTCACCGTCGAGCTTCGCGAGGCGCGACTGTCGTGCGCCGTGGTAGGTGGCGAACGATCCGGCGTGCGTCCACGAGCCGTGTCCTTCGAGCGTGATGACGGCTTGCGACGTGTCGGCGAGGAGCTGCCGGTCGTGCGACACGTACAGGACGGTCTTCGTCGTTTCGTTCAGCGCCCGTTCGAGCCAGCGCTTCCATGTGATGTCGAGGAAGTTGTCCGGCTCGTCGAGAAGCAGTACCTCCGCATCGGAGCGGAGTAGTGCTTCGAGCGCGAGCCGCTTCTGCTCTCCACCGGAAAGCTCTCGGACGAGACGCGGCCCGGCGGCGTCCATCGATTGGCGGAAGGCCTGCGTGGTGCAGACGTCCCACGCCACCTCGGCTTCGTATCCGCCGGCGTCGCCCCACGCCGCGAGCGCATTCGCGTAGCGGATGCCGTCGCTCTGCATCTTCTCTTCGGCCCTCGCAAGGACTGCGGCCGCGTGTTGCACGCGCGGCGACGACAGTGAGATGAGCAGCTCACGCACCGTCGTCTTGTCGTCGATCGAGCCGATGAGCTGACGCATGTAGAGGACGCGGCCGTCGATCCGGAACGAGCCGCGCATCGCATCTTCCTCGCCGGCGAGGATCTTGAGCAGGGTCGTCTTGCCGACGCCGTTGGCGCCGACGAGGGCCGCGTGTTGTCCCGCGTGCACCTTGAAGGTGACCTCGTCGAACAGGACGCGGCCGCCCGGAAGCTTGTACGCGAGGTCGTCGACCTCGATGAATCCCATCCGTAGAGATTAAAGGGCGCTTCGCAGGGCCTCGAAGAGGCGGTCGACGTCGGCTTCGTCGTTGTAGACGTGCGGCGCGACGCGGATCGAATCCCCCCGGACGCTCACGTACACACCGGCCGCGGCGAGCGCCTGCTGGATCCTCACCGGGTCCGCTTCGCCGAGCCGCACGCCGATCAGGTGGTTCGATCGATGCTCGGCCGGGGCGACCTCGAGGCCGAGACTTTCCGCGTGCTCGGCGATCCGTCCGGTGAGAGCGGCCGTATAGGACGCCACACCGTCGACCGACCACGCGAGCGTCTGCTCGAGCGCGGCCTCGAGCGCCGGGACCATCGCGAAATTCGAGGTCTGTCCGACGTCGTAACGCCGCGCGCCCGCGCGGTACGCGGTCCGGTAGTCGACCAGGGTCGGGAAGTCCTCGGCTTGATCGCGGGTGATCCAGCTGTACTCGAGCGGCTCGCCGTCGCGATGTTCGGGCGAGCACCAGAGCAACGCCGCGCCGTAGGGCGCGAGCAACCACTTGTAGACGGCCGTCACGAGGAAGTCGGGACGGATCTCCGCCACGTCGAAGGGCATCGCCCCGATCGATTGCGTTCCGTCGACCACGAGCGCGGCACCGACCTCCCGCGCGCGTGCACCGACGCGGGCGAGGTCGCAGGTGGTGCCGTCCGTCCAGTGGCAGTGCGAGACGGCGACGATGTTCGTGTGATCGTCGATGCGTTCGAGCACCGCATCGGTCCAGTTACCGTCGGCGGGACGCGCGATCGTATCGACGATGCCGTCCTCGCGCAGGGCTTTGTCGGCCCAGGCGTAGTAGTTCGAGGGGAACTCGGCGTCGAGGACGAGTATCCGGCCCCCGTCGTCGATCGTCAGGTTCCGCGCCGCGATGGCGAGACCGTAGCTCGCGGCAGCGACGAGGGCGACGCCGTCGGGATCGGCGTTGATCACCTGACCGAAGAGGTTGCGTACATGCTCAACGCCGTCGAAGAAGTCGTCCGGCCCGATCGTCCAAGGGTGTAGTTTCCGTTCGAGACCGCTTCGTCCCGCGTTCACCACCGCATGAGAGAGTGGACCCATGTACGCGGCGTTGAGGTAGGTCACGCCGTCGGGGAGGTCGAAGCAGTCCCGCTGGGAGCCGAGCCGCTCTGGCGTGCTCATAGATGCGCCACAGCGTACAGATGTAACAGAAGTGTCATCGTCGGTAACCGAAATGGAACTGACGTTGTCTATTACTGGATTCGGGACTCGGTTAGAACTGGGACGGGGGCCGAGCCATGCCGTCGATCGAGAGGGTTGGTCTGTGTCTATCGCACTCTTCCCGGGACAGGGTGTCCAGTCGGCGGGGATGGATGAGGGGCTTCACGAAGGTGCAAGCGACGTCTTCACGCTGGCTTCGGACGTTCTCGGCGTCGACGTCGTCGAACTCTGCTCGACCGGACGAAGCGGTCGGGCGGATCTCGGCTCGACCCGTTGGGCGCAGCCGGCCGTTCTCGTCTGCAGCGTAGCCGCCTTCCGTTCGCTGTCCGAGGACTTCACCGCGGCCGCCGGACACAGCATCGGCGAATACGCGGCGCTCGTCTGCGGCGGCGCGATCGATCTCGCCGACGCCGTCCGCCTCGTCGCGCTCCGCGCGCAGGTAACGGAGGAAGCCGGGGCTCGCACCCCGGGCGGTATGGCTGCCGTCATGAAGATCGACCGTGACGAGGTCGACCGGATCTGTGAACGAACGGGCATCGCACTCGCGGCCGACAACTCCTCGGGTCAATACGTGATCTCCGGTGCGTCCGACGTTCTGGACGCCGCGCTCGCTGCGTTCGCGGAAACGAAAGCGATCGCGCGGAAGCTCGACGTCTCCGCTGCGTTCCACTCGCCCGTGATGGCACCGGCGTGCGAACCGCTGCGCGCCGCGCTCGCAGACGTTCCGTTCTTGAAGCCGGCGATCGATATCTGGTCGTCAACGACGGCTACGTCCGTCGGTGATCCGGAAGAGATCCGCAACGCACTCGTCGATCAACTCGTCTCACCTGTTCGTTTCCGCGAAACCGTTGAAGCGATGTCGAAGACGCATGGAACGAAGTTCGTCGATGTCGGGCCGGGCAAGATCGTGGGTGCGCTGGCGAAGCGCATCGTCCGGGGCGCCGAGATCTCGTTCGGCGCCGATCTGCTGGGAGCGAGCGCATGACGACGACATCAGTACCGCCGATCGTCTCGGACAGTGTCCTCGGCGAGCTTCCCGACCGTATCGTCGTGTCGCCGGGGCACGGTCGCGTGTACCTGTCGATCCCCGAGTCGTTCACGACGGAAGGTGAATTCGTCCGGAGCGGAGCGGTTGTCGCCCGGCTCGCGTCGGACGGCCGGGATGTCAGCGTCTGCGCGCCGTGCGACGCCTGGGTGGTCGACTACCTCGTACGCGAAGGGCAGCGTGTGCAGCCGGGGGTGCCGATAGTGCACCTTCGTTCTATTTGAGCGCGACGACCGGAGTGTGGAGCGTTCATATTGAACGCTGGGGGTTGGGGGGGCGCCGCGCCCCCGAGTCGATATGAGCGGCG
>JAICYB010000074.1 GCA_025934435.1 Actinomycetes bacterium
TCGCCGAGCGCGAGCGCGTCGATCAGTTCGCGCGCCCGAGCGCGAACGGTCTCGCGCGCGCCGCCGCGGAGACGTCCGGCGAGCTCGATCGCCTGCATCGGCGTCAGTCCGTCGATCGGGACGCTCGACTGCGGTTGGTACGAGCAAGCTTTGCGAGCGAACCGCGGACTGGCGACGACGTCGACGTCGTCGATCGTGATGCGTCCGGATGTCGGAACCGCGAGACCGAGGATCTGTGAAACGAGCGTGGTCTTGCCCGCACCGTTCGGGCCGAGCAGACCGAACACTTCGCCGTCGCCGACGGAGAGCGTGATGGAGTCGTTGGCTTTGACGTCGCCCGTGTAGAGCTTGGTGACGCCGGAAACCACAAGGAGCATCCGGCCTCCGGAACGTCGCGATGAACAACTCGTAGGGAACGGCGTCGGGACGCTCGGCGAACTCGCCGATGAGATCGGCGAGTTTCGTCTGGAACTCTTCCGTCTGATCCGGCCGCAGCCAGACTCGCGACTGACTGAGCGCGAGCACGGACGATTCCGCCGTTCCGATCTCGATCGCACCTTGCAGAGCGATCTCGAGCTGCGTGGCTACCATCTGGAACATCGCCCCGACCGCACCCGACTCCGCGAGCGCGCCCGCGAGGTTCGGCGAGACGACCGTGCTCTTCGCCGTCGTCTGGTACGTCCGCTCTTCGATGCCGGAAACGGGTCTGCGCGCGACGACCCGGATCAGCCGGGCGCGTTCGAGCATCTTCACGTGGTAGTAGAGGCGCGTCTGCGGGACGTCGAGCATGCGCGCGAGTTCCTTGACGGTGCGCGCGTGCTGGAGCTCGTTCAGGATGCGCATCCGGAGCGGGTCGGCGAGGACGCGGATCGTTTCGACGTCCTCGATCACGAACTCTTCGAGCTGCTCGGGGGGTGGACTTGCGCTGGCCTCCGACATCGTTCAAGCTTACTCGAGGGTTCAAGTCGATTTCAATGCTGAGACGAGATTGAAAGGAGTAGTCGTGGCCGACCTCCAGGGGAAGCTGTCGGAGCTGGGCGATGAGCTGAAGGTGCCGGGCGTGTCCGTCGGGCTCGTCAACAACGGTGAGGAGGAGTACGCCTTCCACGGCGTCACGAGCGTCGAAAACCCGCTCGACGTCGACGAGCACACGTTGTTCCAGTTCGGCTCGACCGGCAAGACCTTCACGGCGACGGCGATCATGTGCCTCGTCGACCAGGGCAAGATCGCGCTCGACGACAAGGTCAAGACCCACGTTCCCGAACTCCGTCTGAAGGACAAGGACGCGGAGAACAACGTCACCGTCCTGCAGCTGCTCAACCACACGGCCGGGTGGCAGGGCGACCTCATGACGAACACCGGCGATGGGGACGACGCACTCGCGAAGTACCTCGAACTCATGGCGGACATCGAACAGGTGACGCCGCTCGGCACCGCGATGTCCTACAACAACGCGTCACTTTCGCTCGCCGGACATCTCATCGCGAAGGTCACCGGTCAGCGCTACGAGGACGCGATGAAGGAACTGATCTTCCAGCCGATCGGTCTCGAGAACACGTGGTTCTTCCCGAACGACATCATGACGCGCCGCTTCGCATGCGGACACAACAACAAGGACGACGGCACGATCGAAGTCGCGCGTCCGTGGTCGATCCCCCGCGGTTCGGCCCCCGCGGGCGGCATGTCGGCGACGGCAGGCGACCAAGTGCTGTGGGCGCGGTTCCACCTCGGCGACGGAACCAATGCGAAGGGCGAACGCGTCCTCTCGCAGGAACTCCTCGAGCTCATGAAGCAGCCGACGTTCGACATGCGCGGCAGCGCGCTCGGCGACGCCGTCGGCATCAGCTGGCTGCTACGCGACGTCGACGGTGTGCGGCTCGTCGGACACGGCGGAACGACGAACGGTCAGCACTCCGCGTTCACGCTGTGCCCGGAACGCAACTTCGGTTTCGCGATCATGAGCAACTGCGGACCGAGCGGTCCGCAACTGAACGGCAAGCTCGCCGAATGGATCCTGGAGACCTATCTCGGCGTGACCGCACCCGAGGACGAACCGATCAAGCTGGCGGACGAAGCCCTCGCCGAGTACGTCGGTACCTACAAGACGATCGCCGTGAGCGTCGTCGTGACGGCAGCCGACGGCGGCCTCAGAGCGAAGAGCGTCATCGACCCCGAGATGTGGAAGCAGATCAGCGAAACCGAAGAGATCCCCGATCAGCCGCCGGTTCCGATCGGGATGCTCGCTGGTGAAGGCGACCGCTTCATCGTGTCGGACGGCCCGGGCAAAGGTATGCGCGGGTACTTCCCGAGGGATGCGTCCGGCAAGGTGAGCGGACTGCACTTCGGGGGACGACTCGCCGAACGCGTCGGCTAAACGATCTCCAGTTGCACGACGGTCGCGAGCTCGTCGACGTCCGGAACTTCGATGAAGACTTCGCCGATCGGGTCCGGATTGCCAAGCTCCTGTTCCGCCGTCGCACGAGTGCGGAACGGGAGCTCGCAACGGACGCGTTTGATCGGTACGCCGCGAACGACCACACCTTCGTAGGGACGCATCACGCAGAACAGGTTGATCGTGTTCCCATTGCGCGTGGACGGACCATAGAACTGCCACGGCTCGAGCCCGGGCTCGGTTCCGTGGATCGCGTCGCCGTGTTCGCTCATCCATCGGGCGAGGTCCTGCAACCGCGAGACCTGTTCGGCTGGGAGTGATCCGTCCGCACGGGGCGAGACGTTGAGCAAGAGGTTGCCGCCCTTCCCCGCCGTTTCACAGAGCGTGTGCACGAGTTCCCGCGACGACTTGTACCGGTCGTCGGTCGGGACGAACCCCCACGACGTGTTCATGGTCATGCACGTCTCCCACACCCCGTCCGGGACCTCGGCGGGGATGGCTTGCTCCGGCGTCTTGTAATCGCCGCCCGGGAGCCGGTCGTTGATCAGGATGCCCGGCTGGAGGTCGCGGATCATCTGCGCGAGATCACCCGCCTTCCACTCGTCGCGGCTTCGCTCCCACTGCCCGTCGAACCACATCACCGAGATCTCGCCGTAGTTCGTCAGCAGCTCGCGCACCTGTCCGAAGAGCACGTCGAGGTAGCGGTCCCACGTTTCCGAACGCCGTCCGAGGAACTTGAGGTAGGGCTTGTCTTCTTCCCGGAACGCCGGATAGTCGGGGTGGTGCCAGTCCGAGAGTGAGTAGTAGAACCCGACCTCGAGTCCCTCGGCCCGCGCGGCGTCGACGTACTCCGCGACGAGATCGCCGTCGTAGGACGTACGCGAGATGTTGAAGTCACCGTACTTCGACGGCCACAGCGCGAACCCGTCGTGATGCTTCGTCGTGAGCACGGCGTAGCGCATCCCCGCTTCACGCGCGAGGCGCATCCACTCGCGCGGTGCATCCTTCGCGGGATGGAACTCGAGCGCCTTCATGTAGTAGTCGTCGACGGTGACCTCGCTCGAGAACGGCAACACCCCGACCCCGCCGACGAGCGGCCACGAGAGCTCGAAACCGCGGTTCGCGATGTGCGTCCAGTGGATGAACATGCCGAAACGGGCTTCCTCGAACCATCCCGACCCTTGGCCCATGCGCGTAGTATGAACGCGTCATATCGGTCGAAGCGAAAAGGAGGTGCGCGATGACGGAACGGTCCTGCGCACTCCAGGCTTCGACCGCCGCGCGCTGAGCGACGCGGTTCTCGGAGCCTCGAGAGTCCCCAACTCAAGAGGAGAACCGCTTTGCTCGAATCACTCGGTTGGAACGACGGCTTCGCGTCGTCGTTCGACGCCGGCGAGGGCCGTGTCCCCGGACGGGTCGTCGTCGAAGAGAAGGACGCATTCGTGGTACGAACGGCGGACGCCGAGGTTCACGCGCGCCTCGCCGGGCGCTTCCGGCAGCGCCGGTTAGCCGAAGAGCTGTTGCCGACCGTCGGTGACTTCGTCGCCATCGACGCGCGCGACGACGGATGGTCGCTGATCCAGGCGGTGCTGCCGCGCACGACGGCGTTCGTGCGCTCGGATCCGTCCCGCGCGACGATGACGCAGGTGCTCGCGGCGAATTTCGAGACGGTGTGGATCTTCGCCTCGCTCACGGCGGAGCTCTCGGCACGACGCGTCGAACACTTCCTCGCGGTTGCGTGGAACAGCGGCGCGCAACCCGTCGTCGTGCTCACGAAAGCCGACCTCGAAGACGTCGACGCCGACCGTCTCGCGGAGGTCGAGTCCATCGCGATCGGTTGTCCCGTCCACGTCACGAGCGCGATCACCGGCGACGGCGTCGACGAGTTGAAGGAACACGTCTCCGGGAACCGCACCGCGGTGATCCTCGGTGCGTCCGGCGTCGGGAAGTCGACGATGATCAACTACCTGCTCGGCGAACAACGTCTCGCGACGCAGCCGACGCGCGCGGACGATGTGGGGCGTCATACGACGACGCATCGGGAGCTCGTCCAGCTTCCGGACGGCGGGATGCTCATCGACACACCCGGACTCCGCGAGATCGGCATCTGGAGCATCGACGGAACCGACACGCTCTACGAGGACATCACCCGTCTCGCGTCGGAGTGCCGCTTCCGCAACTGCAAGCATCGGACGGAGCCCGACTGCGCGATCAGAGCCGCGATCGCCGCCGGCGACCTCGACGAAGGTCACATGAAGACGTACTACAAGATGCTGCGCGAGATGGCCTTCCTGGCGCGGCGCAAGAAGTACAAGCCGGGCATCGATTGGCGACGAAACACGAAGCGCGTTGCCGACGTCGCGTGGAACGACCGCGCCGATCTGTGACGGGTACCCTAGGGAAGACGTGAGCCCGCAGCGCGACAAGCCCTGGATCATCCGGACGTACGGCGGCTACGGCACCGCGCGGCAGACGAACGAACTCTTCCGCAAGGGCCTCGCCGACGGTCAGACGGGTCTGTCCGTCGCGTTCGACCTCCCGACGCAGACGGGCTACGACTCCGACGCCGTGATGGCGGCCGGTGAAGTCGGCAAGGTCGGCGTCCCCATCGCGCACATCGAAGACATGCGCACCGTCTTCGATCAGATCCCGGTCGCCGAGATGAACACGTCGATGACGATCAACGCGACGGCTCCTTGGCTTCTCGCGTTGTACATCGCCGTCGCCGACGAGCACGGCGCCGACCGCAAAGCACTTCGCGGGACGACGCAGAACGACGTCCTGAAGGAATATCTGTCGCGGGGGACGTTCATCTTCCCGCCCGAACCGTCCATCCGCCTCACGGCCGACACGATCGAGTTCACCGGGCACGAGGTGCCGAAATGGAACCCGGTGAACGTCTGCTCCTATCACTTGCAGGAAGCCGGCGCGGATCCCGTCCTCGAGATCGCATTCACGCTCGCGAACGCGGTGTGCATCCTCGACGCCGTCAAGGAGCGCGGCATGCTCACGCCCGAGCGCGTCGGCGCGTTGTCGTTCTTCTGCAACGCCGGGATCCGGTTCGTCGAGGAGACGTGCAAGATGCGCGCTTTCACGCGGGCCTGGGACCGCATCACACGCGAACGCTACGGCGTCGAAGACGAGCGCCTCCGGCGCTTCCGGTACGGCGTGCAGGTCAACTCGCTCGGTCTGACGGCCGTGCAGCCGGAGAACAACGTCTACCGGATCCTGCTCGAGATGCTCGGCGTCACGTTGTCGAAGGACGCACGGGCGCGGGCCGTCCAACTTCCGGCGTGGAACGAAGCGCTCGGCCTGCCCCGCGCGTGGGACCAGCAGTGGTCGCGTCGCGCGCAGCAGATCCTCGCGATGGAGACCGATCTCCTCGAATACGAAGACATCTTCAAAGGCTCGGAAGTCATCGAAGCGAAGACCGACGAGATCTTCGAGGCCGCCTGGGCGGAATACGAGCACGTGCTCGAAGCCGGTGGTTCGGTGAACGCGATCGAGTACATGAAAGAGAAGCTCGTCGCGGCGCACGCGAAGCGCGTCCGGGGGATCGAGTCGGGTGACATCACGATCCTCGGGATCAACGCGGAGAAGAACACCGAACCGTCGCCGCTCGTCGGCGAGGGTGACATCCACATCGTGAAGGTCTCGTCCGAGATGCAGGCCGAGCAGATCGAACGTCTCGAACGCTTCCGCGGCTCGCGCGACACGGCCGCGGTGACGAGAGCGATCGACGCACTGAAGAAAGCGGCGTCGGACGGAACGAACATCATGCCGCCGTCCGTCGAAGCGGCGAAGGCCGGAGTGACGACGGGTGAATGGGCCGACGCGCTGCGCGACGTGTTCGGCACGTATCGCGCGCCGACGGGTGTCAGCGCGCAAGCGTCCGCCGGCGCCGACGGCTCGCGGTTGGACGAAGCACGCGAGCGCGTCAAGACGATCGCGTCGAAGATCGGCGTCCGGCGCATCCGCATCCTCGTCGGCAAACCCGGCCTCGACGGACACAGCAACGCCGCGGAACAGCTCGCGGTGCGCGCGCGCGACCTCGGCATGGAGGCCGTGTATCCCGGCATCAGGCTGACGCCCGCCGAGATCGCGCAGATGGCCGCGGACGAAGACGTCCAGCTGATCGGCCTGTCGATCCTCTCCGGAGCGCACGACCTGATCGTCCCCGAGGTGCTGGAGGAGCTCCGATCACGCGGCGTCGACATCGACAAGGTGCCGGTCGTCGTCGGCGGGACGATCCCAGACGACGACGCGCGAAAGCTCACCGAGCTCGGTGTCCGGCGCGTGTTCACGCCGCGCGACTACGATCTCACGCGCAATCTCACGGAGGTCGTCGAGCTGCTCGCGAACGGGAACGGTCACTCGTAGATGAAGCGCCTCGTCCCTGTCTTCTTCCTGTTTCTGCTCGTCGGGGTCGCGTGCGGGAAAGAGTCGTCGATCGTTCCGATCGTGTCGGAGGGCCCGACGTTCACGCCCAGCGCCACAGCTCAGGTGACGATCGAGCCGTTCGTCACGCCGACGCCGACGGAAGCGCCGCTCGAAACGCCGACGCCGACACCCGAGCCGACGTCCGCGGCGACGACGGGACCGACTACGGAACCGGCCACACCGACGCCGAGCGCGCATGTCTTCGCGACGCACCCGAACACGGCCACCGATCAACCGCCGGACGCCTACCTGCACTCCACGACACAGGAGCTGAAGGGTCTCGCGACGGAATTCAACTGGCAGACGTCGGCGAGCAAGCGCACGTACTACCAGGACAACACTCCGGATCCGTCCGACACGATCGGCGTGACGCGCGGCGCGAACCTCAGCATCGCGTACACACGCAGCGATCAGCCGTCGCACGTCTTCGCGAGTTATCGCATCGGCCCCGATGCAAGCGCGAGTTCGACACCGATCGCGGTCTCGCAGACGAACCCTGCCGAGATCCAGGCGACCTTCCCGACGGGAACAGTGTGGGTCGACATCCACACCTACTGGTCGCAGGGTGACGTCGTACACACCTTCAAGCTGAACGTCAGCTAGCCGCCGCGCGCGACGCGAAGCTCGTTCAACCCACCGATCGCGAGGATCGCGGCGTCCGATGTGCACGTAACCATGCGGAACCCCTCATCGGCGCGCGCGCGCGCGTCGAGGCCGCTGTGCGCGTGGATCGCGGGCACGATCCCGGCTTCAACACACGACTGCATCACGCCGGCGACGGCTTCGGCGTGTTCGGCCGGGGGTTCGGGAAGCATCGGCGGTACGCCGAGTGACAAGGCGAGGTCGGACGGACCGATGTAGATCCCGTCGATGCCCGGCGTCGCACAGATCTCGTCCGCCGCCGCAAGTCCCCGACGGGTCTCGATCATCGCGAAGCAGAGCACGTCCCGATCGATCTCGACGGGGTTCCGTCCGAGCGGGAGATGGCCGCGCGCGAGACCGAAGCTGCGCTCACCGAGCGGCGGGAACCGTGAGGCGCGAGCGGC
Source organism: Actinomycetes bacterium (assembly GCA_025934435.1). Classification (GTDB taxonomy): domain Bacteria; phylum Actinomycetota; class JAICYB01; order JAICYB01; family JAICYB01; genus JAICYB01. The sequence goes on from JAICYB010000074.1 coordinate 7,879, forward strand.
GCGCTCGGCGTCGGCCTTGGAATTCACGAGCGGGACGATCACGGCCTCGGCCCCCACGTCGAGCGCCTTCCCGATCCACGAAGCGTCGTTGATCGGGACCCGAACGATCGGCGTCGTCTCGAGACCCTTCAACGTGAGGATGATGTCGCGCATGTCCTCGTAGGCGAGCAATCCGTGCTGGCAATCGACGCACACGTAGTCGAAACCGAGCGAACCGAGCATCTCGGCGGACGCCGGGTTCGAAAGGACGAGCCACGCGCCGAAGGCCGTGCGGCCTTCTGCAAGCACGGTGCGCAGCCGATCGGTCATGGCGGCATCGTGCCACGGGAGCGTCCTCGCGCGTTAACGAAACATAATGAGTGCGATGGCAGGGCTACTCATGCGACCGCTGTCCGCGCGCCGGCCGACGCGGGCGCTCCGTTCCGCGCTCGAAGCGAACCTCCTGACGGCGGACACCAAGACCGCCCTCACGAACATCGGCCATGCGGCAGCGAATGCGTTCGGCGCCATCGATGGCGTCGTGATGATCCGCAAGGGCGACGACCTCCGCGTCTACTCGTCGAGTCTCGAGCACGTCGAGCCGATCGCGAACGCGATGGGACGCGGCGCGTTCTCCGATGAACGGGAGCTGCCGTCCGTCCGCGTGATCCGAACCGGCGAAGTCGTTGCCATCGGCGACGTCGCGTCCTACGACGGACCGCCCGAATTCTTCGAAGCCTGCCGGCGAGCCGGGGTACGTGCGGTGCTGTGCGTGCCGATCCAGCCGTGGTCAGAGACCACCGGCGTGCTCAATCTCGGATTCGACAGACCGAAACGATTCGGACGGGGCCACATCGCGAGAGCGCGAGCGTTCGCCGAAGAGACCGCGTCCTTCCTCGAACGCGCGCGCGTCTTCGACCTCGAGGTCGAAGCACGGCGTGCGCTGACGGAGCTCGACGAGCTCAAGTTCCACTTCCTGTCGAGCGTCGCGAACGAGCTGCAGACTCCACTCACGTCGATCCTCGGGTTCAGTGATCTCTTGCTCGCGAACGCCGACAAGCTGAACCCCACCGAACAACGCAAGATGATCAAGAAGATCGCCGGCCAAGCGCGCGTCCTCGCCGGACTCGTCGACGACCTGCTGGAAGCGCGCGGTGGCGCGGCGAACGCGGCGCAGGTCGAGTCGCTCGACCTTCAGATGCTCGTCTCGAAAGCCGTCGATTCCGTGCGGTCGACGATCGGGACGCGGAACGTCGTCGTGCAGGTGCCGGAAGCGTGGAACGTGTGGGCGGCGACGCAAGCGGCGGATCGCGTGCTCGCCGGCCTGTTGACGAACGCCGCCCAGTTCTCCCCCGCTCGATCGACGATCACGATCACGGCGATGAAGCAGAAAGAGCACGCGATCGTCAGCGTGCACGACGAGGGCATCGGCATCGAGCCGAAAGACCAGGAACGGATCTTCGACACGTTCTACCGCGTCCACCGCACCGATTCCGCCGTGCGCGGCACGGGCATCGGACTTTCGATCGCGCGCGCGTACGTCGAAGCGATGGGCGGCGAGATGTGGGTCACGAGCACGCCCGGTGAGGGCAGCACGTTCTGGTTCACGTTGAAGCTCGCACCACCCCGCGACGAACCGGCGTGACGACGTACATCTACCGCACGATCCGCACCCGGCGCGGCGCGTGGCGTTCGGTTGCCGGCGCGCTCGGCGACGTCTACGGACTCTGGCGCGGCGAGATCGGCTGGTACTCCGACGAAGGCGCGATCATGTCGATCGCGGAACTCCCCTCGCCCGTCGAGGGCGTGATCTCGTTCGACGAGCGCCGACTCGCGGCGACGGTTCGTCCGACGCACACCGCACCACCACGCGAGGACGGGATCTACGCGCACCGGTGGTTCGAGGTGCGGACGGAGCACTTCGCGGAGTTCCTCGACCTCTCGGAAGGCGCCTGGCCGAGCTTCGAATCGACGTTCGGCGTCCGCATCGTCGGCCTGTGGCGCGATCCCGAAGCTCCGAGCGGGACGGAGCACGCGCTCCTGATCACGCGCTACCCGTCGCTCGCCGTCTGGGAGTCGTCCCGGCCGTACGCAGCCGACCAGAGCCCGGGCGCGGAGGAGGCGCGGCGGCGATTCGTCCGGCGCGCGGAGCTCACGGTCCGCACCGGCGTGCGCGTGGGGCGCCTGATCCGCTAGTTGTGCTTCCCGCTCACGTGGTTGACAAGCACCTGCATCGGCGTGAGCCCTCCTAGCGAGGTGTGGGGTCGACGGTGATTGTAGCGGTCGAGATATCGAGGAAGAGCTCGGAGACGCGCGGCGTTGGTCGTGTAGAGACGGAAATACGCCCATTCGTCGTTGAGCGTGCGGTGGAAACGCTCGGCCTTGCCGTTGATCCAGGGCCTGAACGCTCCGGTCGTCTTGTGTCGAGCGCCGACGGTGGCGAGCGCTTCGGCGAAGGCATGCGACGCGGTGTAGTTCTTCGCCTCGTCGGTCATGACCTCTTCGATGTGGACGCCGAGCTCACCGAAGAACTGGCCGGCCCTGATGAGGAAGCCGGCGCACGTCGCGCCCTTCTCGTCTGCGTGGACCTCGGTGTAGGCCACGCGGCTGTAGGCGTCGACCATGGAGTGCAGCAGATCGGATCCGCCGCCGCCGCGTTTCTTGGCACGCCAGTTGTTTCGACCCCCGACGTCTCGACCGAGCATCTTGTGCCCGCCACCTGCAGGGATGCGAGCCACCTTCTTCACGTCGACATGCATGCGCTCACCGGGCCGGTCGGCGGTGATGACACGACGGATGCGGATCCCGCTCGGTCGGTCGAGGTCCTTCATGCGCGACAGTCCTTCCCGGCGCAGCACGTCGTAGATCGTCGAGCGTGCTCGACCGAGGTGATCGGAGAGGTGGTGCGGACCGACCTTGAGCCGGCGGCGGGCGCGCAGGATGCGATCGATCTCTTTGCGCGGAAGCGCTCGAGGCCTGTGCAGCGGTGCCGACGAGCGATCGCGCATCCCTGCGATGCCCTCGCTTCGATAACGCTTCACCCAGTTGTAGACCGTGGTCCTCGACACGCCGGCCGCTTGCGACGCGGCCTTCACGCTCCAACCGAGCTCGACTACGCGCTGCGCGATCAGGGTCCGCCCAAAGGGCGTGAGCTTCGCACTACTGTGGGCCACGAGGGCCTCCTTCCGGTTCGGGTCATCGACACCCCAAACCGAACAAGGGGGCTCTCAACTGTCAAGAACGTCTACGGGAAGTACA
>JAICYB010000040.1 GCA_025934435.1 Actinomycetes bacterium
AACGGTGACGTCGAGCGATACCTCCCGTGAGCGTTCCGGTGAGGACGAACCCCTCACTTCCGCGCGGCTCGATGCTTTCCGTCGCGCCGGCGCGACGGGTTTGTCCGTGGTTTCGCCGCGCTTGAAGGCCATGATCGCGTCCATGTGACGCCGGCCGTCGAACGCGTCCTTGCCGTAGAAGAGGTCGCCGCTGTAGATCTCGCGGAGATCGTGCTCGACGTAGCTGCGCGTCAGTGCCGCGCCGCCGAGCAGCACCGGCGGCGCGAGCTGCCGGCGGTTCAGTTCCTCGAGGTTCTCGCGCATGACGAGCGTCGACTTCACGAGGAGGCCGCTCATGCCGATCGCGTCCGCCCGATGTTTCTCCGAGGCTTCGATGATCTCGTTGATGGCTTGCTTGATCCCGAGGTTGATCACCGTGTAGCCGTTGTTCGACAAGATGATGTCGACGAGGTTCTTGCCGATGTCGTGCACGTCGCCCTTCACCGTCGCGAGCACGAGCGTCCCCTTGCCGCCTTCGTCCGCTTTCTCCATGTGCGGCTCGAGGTAGGCGACGGCGCGTTTCATCGTTTCCGCCGACTGCAGGACGAACGGTAGCTGCATCTCGCCGGACGCGAACCGGTCGGACACGACCTTCATCCCGGCGAGCAGCCAGTCGTTGACGATGTCGAGAGCGGGTTTCACGCTGAGGGCTTCGTCCAGGTCGGGTTCGAGGCCGTTACGCGCGGCGTCGACGATCCGGCGCGCGAGACGCTCGTCGACCGGGAGCCCGCGCAGCTCGTCTTCGGACGCCGTCTTCGACACCGTGGCGCCTTCGAAGAGCTGGAGGAACCGCGCGAGCGGGTCGTAATCGTCGCGGCGTTTGTCGTAGATGACTTCGAGCGCCACTTCGCGCTGCTCGTCGGGGATGCGCGCGAGCGGCAGGATCTGCGCCGGCGACACGATCGCCATGTCGAGCCCGCGCTTGTGTGCTTCGTCCAGATAGACGGAGTTGAGCACCTGGCGTCCCGCCGGGTTCAGTCCGAACGAGATGTTCGAGATGCCGAGGACGGTGTATGTCCCGGGGATCTCCTTCTTCACGCGCTCGATGGAGTCGAGCGTCTCGATGCCGTAGCGGCGTGCTTCCTCCATGCCGGTCGAGATCGGGAGCGCGAGCATGTCGTAGATGACGTCGTGCGGTTCGAGCCCGGCTTCGACGCACACGTCGAGCAGACGCTTCGCGACGTCGATCTTCCAGTCGGCCGTGGTGGCTTGTCCTTTCTCTTCGATCGTCCCCGCGATCACGGCCGCGCCGAACTTCCGAGCGAGCTTCAAGTTGCGCGCGAGGCGCGTGTCATCGCCCGTCCCCTCTTCGAGGTTGATCGAGTTCAGGATCGGACGGCCCCCGAGATGCTCGAACGCCGCTTCGACGACCTGCGGCTCGGTCGAGTCGACGACGAGTGGGATCGTCACCTGCGTCGCGTAACGCGATGCGACCTCGTGCATGTCCGGGACGCCGTCGCGTCCCGTGAAGTCGACGCAGACGTCGAGTGCGTGCGCGCCTTCGCGAACCTGATGCGACGCGACGCGAACCGTTGACTCGTAATCGTCCGCCGCGATGAGCTCTTTGAACTTGCGGGAGCCGTTCGTGTTGCACCGCTCCCCGATGACGAAGACGGACGTGTCTTGATCGAAGGGTTGCGCCGTGTACAAGGACGCGGCCGACGGGACGAACTCCGGCGACCGCTCTTTCGGCGCATGCCCTTCGAACGCTTGGGCGATCTTCGCGATGTACTCCGGCGTCGTTCCGCAGCACCCGCCGACGACCGAAACGCCGAACTCTTCGACGAACGTCTTGTGGTAGGAGACGAGCTCATCCGGCGTGAGCGGGAAGTATGCGGCGCCGTTCCGCATCTCCGGAAGACCGGCGTTCGGCTGCACCGAGACGGGGCGGCGCGAATGGCGCGTGAGGTGGCGGATGTGCTCCACCATCTCCGCGGGACCCGTCGAGCAATTGAGACCCACGACGTCGATCTCGCGGTACGCCTCGAGCGCCGCGAGGGCAGCCGAGATGTCCGAGCCGACGAGCATCTGTCCGGTCGTCTCGATGGACACCTGCACGATCAGCGGCACCTTGCCGAACTTCGCGAACGCGGTCTGGCACGCGGCGATCGCGGTCTTCGTCTGCAGGAGGTCCTGGCAGGTCTCGATGATGAGCGCGTCGACGCCGCCCTCCATGAGTCCGTCGACCTGGACCGTGTAGCTCGTTTCGAGATCTTTGAACGTCGCGTTGCCGAGCGTCGGGAGCTTCGTCCCCGGACCGATGGATCCGGCGACGAAACGCCCCGGGAAGCCGGACGCAACCTCTTTCGCGATGCGAGCGGCGGCGACATTGATCTCGTGAACCTTGTCGGCCGCGTCGTATTCGCCCTGGACGACCGTGTTCCCGCCGAAGGTGTTCGTCTCGACGCAGTCGGCGCCGGCCTTGAAGTAGTTCTCGTGGATGGTCGCGACGACGTCAGGGCGCGAGAGGTTCAGGACCTCGGAGTTGCCCTCCTGGCCCCAGTAGGCGTCGAGATCGAGGTCCGCGGCGTGGAGCTGCGTCCCCATGGCGCCGTCGAAGACGAGGATACGTTCACGAAGGACCTCAAGTAGACCCGCCATAGGGACGATTCTGACGTAGCACGGGCTGGTCCGTGCGCCGGGACCTTGGGGAAGGAGATCTGTGGGCACGGCCTACGGTGGCGTCTTCCTCGGTTTCTCCGCCTGGGCGTGGGCGTGGATCGCCGTCGCCGCGCTCGGCCTCCTCGCAACGGTCTGGATCGTGCTGCGCTCCCGGCGTCGTTCGTCGTGGCTGCGCACGCCCGAGGAGGTCGATCGTCTCGCGCGAACGCTCCAGACGGCGGATGCCCCGCCGGAGGACCTCGCCTCCTAGATCCGCTCCATGGGCTGCGACGCCCAGAGCAGCCGGTTCCCACTGAACCGCGCGCGCTCCCCGGGGGACGCGACGCTCGAGGGCTCGTCCAAGATGAAGGACGCGGCGCCGGCCGGTCGAAGGACGGTGCCGTCCCGCAGCGGTGCGTCGGTCTGCGGCGGGAACGCGATCAGCTTGGGCCCCATCGAAACCACAACCTCGTCGCCCCACCTGTTGCGGTATGCGCCTTCGAACTTCGACGCGCCGGCGATCCGCAGTCCTTTCAGGTGATCGCATCGCGGATCGTTGAGTCGTCCGATCATGTCGAAGATGCCCATCGCGATGAATCCGGCCGGGCTGTCATTCCCGTTCGTCAGGACGATGACACCGACGTCGGTCTCCACGTCGAGTGCGATGCGCGTGATGAATCCGGGAAAGCCACCGCCGTGACCGATGATCTTGTGACCGTGCGAATGCACGATCGAGAACCCCAGTCCGTACGATCCCTCCTCGCCCCCATGCCAGTACTCGTGGAAGAGCTGCTTCTTCGATTCGCGTCCGATGAGCGTGGTCGTGTTGCGCGCGAGCGAAAGCGCGTTCATGTACTTCGCGAGGTCCGTGACGGTTGACAGGAATCCCGTCGCCGACGCGTACGCGTTCGTCGTGCAGTGCGTCAACCGCTCGCGCTCGACACCCGGTATGGGCCGCGAGTACCCATTCGCGAGCCATCCGAGTGATTCGTCCGTCAGATCCGCGGCGGTGCGAGTCATCCGCAGTGGACCGATGATGTTTCGCTGCATGTAGTCCGTGTAGGACGAACCGCTGATCTTCTCGATGATCTGTCCGAGAAGCGCGAACCCGAAGTTCGAATACTTGAACCGCATCGCGTTCTCGAAGACGACGGAGATCGAGGAGACGGACCTCTTCAGCTGAGTCTGCGTCGGGAAGTTGTCGTCTTCCCAGTGCGGGGTGACGCCGTCACGGAACACGCCGGCGTGATGCGACAGGACGTCGCGGATGGTGATGTGCGCTGCGTCCCGCCCTTTGGCTTTCGCCTTGAACCACGGAAGGTATCTCGCCACCTTGTCGTCGAGCGAGAGCTTGCGGCGCTCGACGAGCTGCATGATCCCGACGGCGGTGAACGTCTTCGAGTTCGACGCGATGCGGTAGGCGGTCTTCGGCGTCGCCGCGACCTCGTTCTCGACGTCCGCGAAGCCGAAGCCGCTCGCGTAGACGAGCTTGCCGCGATGCGTGATGCCGACCGACGCTCCCGGGACGCGCGCGTACGCGAACCGCAAGGGAAGCCACGCATCGACGACGCGAGCCGCGACTTCGAGAGACCGTTCCGTGACCGGCGTGCTAACCCTTGGCCTTGTAGAGCACCTGGATCTCGGTGAACGCCGCGAGGCCCCAGGGGCCGTTCTCGACGCCGAGTCCGCTCCACTTGAACCCGCCGAACGGCTGCGCCGGCGAGAGCTGGAGGTGCGTGTTGACCCATGCGGTGCCGCACTCGAGCTGCGACGCGACCTTCGCGCCCCGCTCGGGATCGCCCGACCAGACCGAACCGGAGAGGCCGAACATCGTCGCGTTCGCGCGGTCGATCACTTCGCTCTCGTCGCGGTAGGTGATGATCGGCAGCGCCGGACCGAACTGCTCCTCGTCGACGATGCGCACGCCTTCGGTGACGTTCGATAGAACCGTCGGCTGGAAGAAGTAGCCCGGACGATCCATCACGTCGCCGCCCGTCGCAACGGTCGCGCCTTTCGCCTTCGCGTCCGCGACGAGCTCCTTCACGCGCTCGAACTGCGGCTTGTTGTTGATCGGTCCGTACTCCACGCCGTCTTCCATGCCGTCGCCGAACTTCGCGGCGGCGGCCTTGGAGGCGATGACGGAGACGACTTCGTCCTGCATCGATTCGGGGACGTAGACGCGTTTGATCGCCGAGCAGATCTGTCCGGTGTTGGCGAACGCTTGCGCGAAGATCTTCTCGGCAACCTCGGTCGGGTTCGCGTCGTCGAGGACGATCGCCGGGTCGTTGCCGCCGAGCTCGAGCGTCACGCGCTTCAGGTCGGGGGCCGCCGATGCCGCGACGTGCTTCCCGGTCGCGACAGATCCCGTGAAGCTGACCTTTCGCGGTACCGGGTGCGACGTCATCCACTTGCCGAGCTCGTCGCCGCCGGTCACGCAGTTGAGCACGCCGGGCGGCAGTGCGGCTTGCAGCTTCTCGACCATCTTCAGCGTCGCGAGGGGAGTGAACGGCGACGGCTTCAGCACGATGGTGTTGCCGGCGCGGAGTGCGGGGCCGATCTTCCACGACGCGAGGATCAGCGGGAAGTTCCACGGAGTGATGGCCGCGACGACACCCATCGGACGACGCACGACCTCCGCGAACACGTTGTCGTCGTCCTGGATGACCTCTTGCGGTACCTCGAGGTCGGCGAAGTAGTTGAACCACAGTCCCGCGCCGAGGCACTCGACGTTCGCCTGCGAGAGCGGCTTGCCCTGTTCCTTCGTGAGGATCGGACCGAGGTCGCCGCCGGCCGTGAACATGATGTTCGCGCACGCGCGGAGCGCTTCCCGTCGCGCGTCCTCGTCGGTGCGCCAGTCGATGTAGGCCTTCGCCGCGGAGGAGAATGCTTCGTCCAACTGTTCCTTGCTGGCGTCGGGCGCCTGCGCCCACGGCTCACCCGTGGCCGGGTTGATGACGTCGAACGTGCTGGCGGCGGGACGCGCGTCGCCACCGATGATCAGGTTGAAATCGGACATGCTCTCCTCCTGGCCCCCAACGCTTTCGGGGCATCTCGACCGCGGATGCTTGTTCTTAGGATGCCAGCATCGCTGCCAGGAGTGCGGCGGTGGCTTGGCAGACGACCGAACCCTCGTTGTACACGTACGCGAGGTGTTGGTCGGCGTAGCCCAGCTGCCTCGTATCGAAGCGTCCGTGCGCCGGCGCTGAGTACGGGTCGTACGCAGCGGCGCGGGCGCGCGAGGTGGGCCCTGGGACGAGCCACCCGGTTGGTTCACTGCCGTTGATCCGCATCGGGTTCGCGTCCGCGTCGTTCAACCAGTGGTACGGATGTTGCGTCGCGGGTTGCGAGAAGCCGACGACGAAGCTCAATCCCCACGGGTTGCGTCCGAGGATGTAGTCACGCTGCTCGGCTGCGAGCGTCCGTTTGCCGTCGGCGAGCGCGATGATGCCTTCCGAAGTCGAACGGGTCGTTGTCGAGATGCCGAACTCACTCGCGATCGCGAACACGTTGTTCGCGCGCTCGACGGCGAGCCCGGCGTCGGCATCGAGCGCGTCGCATGCCGGCTGCACCTCGTCCGCCGTTCCTTCAGCCGCCGCACCGAGCTTCCCGCAGATCTCCGCGGCGGCGAACGGATCGGTCTGGACGGGATCCGGACCCGCGCCGAAGTCGACGCTCTCGTCGGCGAGGTAGTGGAGCGCATCGGTCTGGTACTGAGTTGTGCCCGTCTCGCGGTAGAGCTCGGCCGCCGCGAGCGCCATGTCGTCCTCCCACACGCTGTCGTCATACGAGCAGATGTCGCCCGGGGAGCAGCTGGGATCGCTCGCCGCGGAGTGACTCGCTTGACCCATCGCGTACCAGTCCTTCGCTGCCTGCAGGCGATTCGCGGTGTCGGTCGTCTCGGAGGCGAGGGCGAGCGCGGCCGCCGCCTTCCCCGCGACGTCGGAGCGCGCGGTCTCGTAGGCCGTGCGCGTCGCGATGCGCGGGTCGGCGCTCGTGTCGTCGCCGTCCGGATCGCGGAACGGAGGCAGGGACCGTTCGTACGCCGCGTCGCCGACCTGCCCGATGAAGAGGCCGGCCTGTGGATGCATCTTCATGAGCCAGCGAACGCCGACTTCCGCGTTGTCGTTGATGTTCGTGTCCGACGGGACGAATCGCTTCGCGACCTCGAGCGCCCACGTGGCGAAGCCGACCTGAGAGACCCACTTGTCGGGGTCGCCGGCGTCCATCCAGCCACCGGTGAGATCGAAGTGGTTGCCGTTCAATCCGCTGTTCGGATCGTTCGTGACGAGGTCGGCGTCGTTGAGGTGCGTTGCGCCATGGACGGTGGACGTCTCGTTTCCGTCGGCGGCGATCGGGAAGAAACCAAGCAAGGCGTCGAGGAGGTCTCCGGCGGCACCGTCGTAGATCTCCCACACGGGTGATCTCAGTCGGCCGACGCGGACGCGGTAGTTGCCGGCCGTCGTCCACGAAGAGAAATCCGCCGTCGCCGCGAAGCGCCACGGCGCCGGACGGCCGACGGCTCGATGGAGCTTGCCGGTGAAGACGGTCGTGCCGGTCGACGTGTCGATCAGCTTGAACCGCTTGCCCGCGAGCCTCGTGGACGACCCGACGATCGCGATCTTTGCGTCAACGGTGTCGCTCGGCCCCCCGACGCGGATCACGTCCGGCGGCGGGCGTCGCGCAGCCTCCGCACGCGGCGCGGCGCCACACAGCAGCGCGAGGACGACGACGATCGCGGCCCACACCCTTCCCATCATCGGCTGAGGTACCCTTCCCCGAGATGGGAAGGGTACCTCAGCCGATGATGCCGAGGGCTTCGTCCCGCTTGCCTTCGGCGCGGTCCTGCGCGAACTTCTCGAGGAACTTCTTGCCTTCCTCGTTCTGGGCCGCGTCGATCATCGCCTTCGGGATCGCCTTCATCGAGTAGTCCTTCGGCATCTGCGGAACGTCGTCGACCTTGCGCGCCATCGCCTGATCGATGATCGGCTGGAGCCGCTTCATCTTCTTGGCGACCTGCGCTTCGTCACGCTCCTTGAACTCCGGAAGGACTTCCTTGCCGAACAGCTCGATCGATTCGCAGATGTGCTCGTGCTGGTTCTTGCCGGCCTGCATCACGAAGATGAGCTGATCGACGCCGGCCTCTTCGAAGCGCTGGCAGAACTCACGGATCTGGTCGGGCGTTCCCGTCGCGCCGCGGAGACCCTTCGTGTCGCCCGCGGCGAGCTTCGCGCCGAGACGCTCCTGCTCGAGCGCCACGGCGACGGCGGGGTCGTAACCGTGCTCGCCGCGCTTCGAGACGTATTCGTTCCACACGTCGGTCTTGCCCGGAACGTGCTCACCGAACACGTAATAGTGGCCGAGCGAGTATCCGAAGAAGTTGCCGCCTTCGAGTCCGCGCGAGAGTGCTTCCTCTTCCGTCGTCGCGCACATCATCGGCGTGACGCAGGCGACGTTGGGGTTGACGGACTTGCCGACCGGAACGCACTTCTCGGCGAGCGTCTTCTCGTAGTCCGTGATCCAGTGCACGGCTTCTTCCGGATCGATGAACGCGAAGGACAACGCGCCGATGCCTTTCTCGGCAGCGAGCAGGATCGTGTCGCGACGCGAGCATGCGACCCACAGCGGCGGGTGCGGCTTCTGCACCGGTTTCGGAACGACGTTGCGCGGCGGCATCGTCACGTACTTGCCCTCGTAGCCGGTGAACGGCGTTTCGGTCATGCAGCGGATCGCGACTTCGAGACCTTCGAGCCACTGCTCGCGCTTGTCCGCGGGGTCGATGCGGAACCCGCCGAGCTCCGCTTCGGAGGACGATTCACCGGAACCGAACTCGACGCGTCCGCCACTGACGAGGTCGAGCATCGCGATGCGCTCCGCGGTGCGCGCGGGGTGGTTGTAGAACGGCGCGGTCTGGACGATGCCGTGCCCGAGCCGGATGTTCTTCGTCCGCTGCGAGCACGCCGCGAGGAACACCTCGGGGGCCGAAGAGTGCGAGTACTCCTCGAGGAAGTGGTGCTCGACCTCCCACACGGTGTCGAAGCCCATGCGGTCGGCGAGCTCGACCTGCTCGAGCGCCTCCTGGATGATCTTGAGCTCGCTCGACTCGTTCCACGGACGCGGTGTCTGGTGCTCATAGAAGATGCCGAACTTCATGGACGAACCTCCCCAGTGGTAGTTGCAGTCGCGATGCAAATAGGGTAGGCCGCGCAGGCGGTACCGTCCACTTCATGTCCGTGCTCGACAACCCGGCGTGGTACGCCCTGACCGGGCGCCAGTCGCACCTCGGGGAGATCGTCGGCCGGGCGGCCCGCTACCGTCCGGATGTCTCGCCCTTCTACGCGGTGGACGACGACGGATGGGACGACCTCGAAGCGCTCGCGGCGGGGGAGGCGGTCGTCGTGTTCGACCCTCCCGGCGTTCCCGACGGCTGGTCCATCGAAGCGACCATCCCGTGCTACCAGTTCGTCGCCGGCGAGCTCCCGTCGAGGTCCGGCCGCGTCTTCGAAGTCCTGACGGACGCCGACACCGACGTGATGGTCGCGCTCGCCGCGGCGACGAATCCCGGGCCCTTCCGCGACCGCACGATCGAGATGGGCACCTACATCGGCCACCGCGTCGACGGGCGCCTCGTCGCCATGGCCGGCGAGCGGCTGAAGCCCCCGGGCTTCACGGAGATCAGTGCCGTGTGCACCGATCCCGCTCATCGCCGACGGGGCCTCGCGCGCGAGCTGACGCTCGCCGTGGCCGAGGCGGTCCGGAATCGAGGCGACGAAGCGTTTCTGCACGTGCTCAGGACGAACGAAAGCGCCATCGCGCTCTACCGATCGATCGGGTTCGTCCTGCGGCGTGAGGCGGACGTCGTCTTCGTGCGGCGCGTCAGCTGAACGCGAGCCCGCCGAGCACCGCGTCGATGCCGTCCATCGGGACGCGCCGGTAGAGCGCGAGCAACAGATCGGACGCGCTCGCCGACAGCGTCACGTCGGCCGAGCCCCCGCGATCTTCGACCGTCCCGCTCGGTTCGAGGAGCCAGTCACGGTTCGTGTCCGTCGTGTGGAGATGCACGATGTCCATCCCGCGCTTCCAGTCATCGCGTGACGGAAGACTGACGCGCAGGAACTCGTCGATCGAATCGTCCGCCACCTCCGAAGCGATGTCGGACGCACCACCGGACGCGTTCTCGAGATCCCACCGGTGGATCGCGACCTCCTGCACCTGATGCCGGGTGACGAACGCGACGTCGTGCTGCGATGACCACGACCACACCTCGGCCGACTGGTCGGTCGTTTCGAGGGTCGATGCCATCCGCTCGGCCATCTCACGTCCGAGCGCAACGAGCGCCTGGTAATCGTCGGGCGGCGTCGGATGTTCGAGTTCGTTGAACTGGGCGAGGTCGGTGATGCCGTGGGAGACGAGAGCGCCCCAGAAGTACTGCACCTGCGCGAGATGCAGGACGAGATCGCGGACGGACCACTCCGGGCAGCTCGGCACACGTGCGTCGGGATCGGCCTTCGCGGCAGCGTCGTAGAACGCGTCTGATTCCGAACGGATCGCCGCGACGTGGTCGAGCATCCGTCCAGTATCGTCTCCGCGTGCGCGCGGGCGTTCCGGGGTCATCGTCGGCGGTTCGTGTCGTCCTGCTCGGCAGCGGCGAGCTCGGACGCGAGGTCGCCATCGAAGCCATGCGCCTCGGCTGCGAAGTCGTTGCCGTCGACCGCTACGCGAACGCGCCGGCGATGCAGGTTGCGCACCGCAGTCACGTCGTGACGCCGATGACCGACGGCGCGAAGCTACGCGCCGTTCTCGAAGAAGAGCGCGCGCGGCCTCACGCTGAGCTTCTGGTCGTCCCGGAGATCGAAGCGATCGCGACGGACGAGCTCGTGAAGCTCGAAGCCGAGGGCCTGCGCGTGATCCCGACGGCGCGTGCTGCGCGACTCACGATGGACCGCGAAGGGATCCGTCGTTTCGCCGCCGAAGAGCTCGGCTTGGAGACGTCGCCGTACCGCTTCTGCGACACGTTCGAGGAGGTCGAAGCTGCGGTCGCCGCGCTCGGCGCACCCTGCGTGATGAAGCCGGTGATGTCGTCGTCCGGCAAAGGGCAGAGCGTCATCCGGACGCCGGATGACGCGAAGAAGTCATGGGACTACGCGCAGAGCGCGGGCCGAACGGGGGCGGGGCGCGTGATCGTGGAGGGGTTCGTCCATTTCGATTACGAGATCACGCAGCTGACGGTCCGTCACGGCAACGGGACGTCGTTTTGCGCACCGATCGGACACGTGCAGGTCGACGGCGACTACCGCGAGAGCTGGCAGCCGCATCCTGTTGCGCCGGCCGTCCGCGAGAAGATCCAGAAGATGGCCATGCAGATCACCGACGGCCTCGGCGGGACGGGGATCTTCGGCGTCGAGGTGTTCGTCGCCGGCGATGACGTTCTGTTCAGCGAGGTGTCGCCGCGCCCGCACGACACCGGCATGGTGACGATGGTGTCCCAGCAACTCTCGGAGTTCGCGCTCCACGTGCGCGCGATCCTCGGCCTCGACGTGCCGGCCGGTGACATCCCGGTGCTTCGTCCCGGTGCATCAGCGGTCCTGCTCGCGGAAGGGGAGAACGAAGCGCCGATCGTCGAAGGGTTGGACGAAGCCCTCGCCGTCGACTCGACCGTCGAAGTGCGGGTCTTCGGCAAGCCCGATGCTCGCCGCAACCGCCGCATGGGTGTCGCTCTGGCGACGGCGGACGACGTCGAAAGGGCAAGGGAGCTCGCGAAGCGCGCCGCGTCGGAGCTACGCGTCGTCTAAGAGTTGTTGATGTTTCGAAGCTCGACGTCCGTCGCGAGCGTGATCGATCCCGAATTGAACGCGATCGGCGTGAGCTGGATCGCGATCCGTACGGACGAGAGGTCGCTCGGCGACGACAAGGACGCGATCGTCGGTGCGACGCAGTTCGGATCGATGTACTGATAACAGAAAGCCTGCGGGGCGATGATGTTGCTCGCGAGCGTCTGCGCAACTCCACCATCGATCGTGCGCTGCAGCGTCGCATTCGGCGCCGTACCAACCACCTGATAGACGATGTGGTGCTGCACGCCGTCGATCAAGGTCTGCATGTCGAGGTTCGTTGCCGTCGATGTGCTCGCGATCGAGATCGCCTGACGGAGATCCTGCGTCGCTTGGTTGATCGCGGCACGCATGGTGACCTCGGCGTCTTGCCGCGCCTGACTGATGCGCTCGGACCTCGTGCCCGAGTCCATCAGGGAGTACGCCGCCGTCATGATGATCGCGGACAGCGCCATCGCGATCGCCACTTCGAGCACGGTGATGCCACGTTCGTCGCGCCGGTTGAGCCGCCGGAGGATCCTCATTTCGTCGCCGCGAGCTCTTCCCAGCGCGTGATCGCATATGCCGAAGGGCCGAACCCGACGACGCGATCGATCCGCGAGTCGTAGGTCACGTTCTCGTTGTTCTTGACGACGATGCCGTTCGAGATGATCGACCCGCAGAGGTTCCCGCCGCCGTTCGAGCTGTTCTTCAGCGCAACGGGTCCGTTGTCGGCGTAGAGGAGCGTCGCCGTCCTGCACGTTCCGTCCGTGTTCAGGCTGAAACCGTTCGTGATGTGGATGGCGCACTCACTCGTGTTCGACGTCGTACTGCAGGCCGTCGACGGCGGTGCCTGATAGTGGGACACGATCACGAACGTGCCGTTGGGGTCGGTCATCTGAGAGTCGTCGAGACTGCCCGTGTACACCGGCGCGTTCGTCACGATCGTGGTCGAGCCGGTCAGTTTCGCGCCGCTCAGGTCGATCCGATTCGTTTGGCCGTTCGAATTGAACGGCAGCGGCTCAGACGTGACGTTGAACGTGCCGTGCAGGTTGCTGAGGTTGCTCGACAACCACGTCTGGAAGTCCGCCACCGTCCACGGGCCGTGGTACGTCGCGGGGTCGTAGAAGTCCGGGTTGAACGTGTAGAGCGGGAGCGGCAGCGCGGGCTGCGCCTGGGTGCAGGATGTGGTGCCCGAGCCACTCGGCGTCACCGACCCGAGCGTCGTGATGCCGCCGCCGACCGTGGCGCCGCTGCCGAGGATGACGTCGTAGTTGTGATTCGGCAGTGCGGCGCAGTCGTTGTTGTTCGACGTCGACGCTTTCGCCGATCCGTCGATCCGAGCCGCGTTGCCGAGGTTGAGCGACCAGCCCGTCGTCGAACCGGTGGGGTTGAACCCGCCGGACCAGACGTTGCCGGTGACGTGCACGCTGCTGTCGAGCTCGATCCAGCCCGTCGCCGAGGTGAGCGAGCCCTGCACCGTCGGGTTCTGGTTGCTGTTGTTGACCATGACGTTCGTATTCGCGAAGACATCGCCCTTCAGCACCTGGTCGTTGTTCGAGACGTTGATCGACGTGTAGGAGAAGAGCGCGTACGCCTCGTCATGCGCGAACCGCGACGGCGGAGTCAGGGTCACCTGGATGTGGCGTCCGCGACCGAACACGGTTCCGCCGCTCGACGCCTGTACGTCGACGATGAAGCCGGCGGTCGGTTCCGCCTGCGTTCCGGGGCAGGGGATGGTGCTCGGCGTGCATCGCGTCACCCAGTACCAATACGTTCCCTGTGGGGTCGATCCGGTGTAGTCGCTGCTGTTCTTCGCCGCCGCGCACGTTCCGCCGGGCGCGCAACCCGCCGGCAATGTCCCGCCCGGTGCGATGCTCCAGAAGTTCGGGAGGGTGACGCCTTGCTGCGTCGCGTTACCGGCTTCGGCACTCACACGCGACATGATGAGGTGGAGTCCGGCCTCGGCAGCGCCGAGCGCCTGCTGACGATCGCCGTCCGAGGTGGCGGAGAATTGCGCTTCTCGTCCGGTGTCGAGCGCAACCGCACCGAGGATGCCGATGATCATCGACACGATGATCACGACGATGAGTGCGTTGCCCTCGTCGCGGAACACGAGCCTACGCACAGGTCGACCCGCTTCCACTTTGCTTCTGGAAGACAAGGATGTTCGAGTCCGGCGTTTCGTTGCCGGCCTTGTCGTACGCGCGAACCTTGTATTGGATGAGGTCACCCTTCGACGTCGTGTCCGTGAACGACGTTGTCGTTGGGATACCGACCGCTACGAACGCACCGCTGTTCACGCTCCGATACACGCGATAGCCCACGAAGTTCGTGTCGCTGGACGGATCCCATGTGAATGTGGCGCTGCGGTTGCTCCCAGAGATCGCACACGTCGACCGCCGGACGTTCGCGGGCGTCGGCGAAGGAAGCGTCCGGTCGAGGGTGTAGTCGACTTCCCAGTAGTTCGCTTGGCCGGCGGCGGGGCCTCCGCAGCAGTTGTTGGCTGCGTCCCGGAAGCGCACATAGAAGCCCTTGCGTCCGTCGCCCGCGCCCACTTGCCAGGAAACGACTCCACTGGCAGATGACGAGCCGATCAGCGTTGGCGATATCGACGCGCCATTGACCCAGTTCGTGCCGTCGTTGGATAAGTCGACGTTCACGGGCCAGCACCCCGTCCCGGGCGCGTCCGTCGTCTGCACCTGCAACTGGACGGTTGTCGAGTTCGTGAAACCCTGCGTGCCGGTTCCGGACTGCATCGTCGGCGCGCTTGCCGTCGGCGGGACGTTGTCGTTGCCGCACGCCGGATTCGGGCTCGGTGTCGGTGTCAGCCCGCCGCTTGCCGCACACCCCACACCGAGCGTCGTGCAACCGTTGCCCGGACCGTTCACGGGGGGAGCCGACGACGTCGGTGTTGCCGAAGGAGCCGGGGGCGATGAAGCCGCCGGCGGGATGATGCCCGCCTGTCCGATATATGTGGACGAAACGATCCTGTGCGTGAGCCCGGTCCGCACAGGGAACGCCCACGTGACGACGATCGTCACGCGCTTGTAGTCGGTCGTTCCGCTGATCGTGGGATCGTCGTGCCACGTGACGTACTGGTACACGTTGAACTGCGTCGTACCGAGGACGACCGGATCGTCGATGTGCTTCAGTGCGCCGTTCGTCGTGTCGACGACGAGTGGTTCCGTTGTCGACGAGTCGACCTGATAGCTGATCCCATCGGGTGTGACCGAAGAGTCGGGGTTCGTCGTATCGGTGGAGTGCACCGGCTGCTCGTAGAGGGCGATGCGGCTATAAGGGACGTTGTGCGCGCGCTCGAGCCGCTCCTGGGCGATCTGCGCGCCGGCCGACCGCTGCTTGGCGGCGCCGACGAAGCTCATGCTCGAAGTCATCGAGCCCATGACGCCGATGACCGCGACGGCGAGGACGAAGGACGCGACGCAGACCTCGACGAGCATCGACCCGCGGTCTTCGCGGAACGCGAGGCGCCGCCAGTAGGCGGCGATCTTCATGACGAGGTATGAAACCATCCCGGGACCCTCCCCGTAAGACTTCGGCATCCCCCGCCGAAAGGTTGAACGCCGGCCTGCACCCGGAGGTTCGCCCAGGTGGGGATAGGTGCCCGATCGGGGGAATGCGTTTACCCTTGTAGGGCCGGTAGGCGCCCCTGGCGCCCACAGGGGATACCGGTGGAAACGCGCTCGAGGAGGCGTGGATGGCCCGTCGGCGGCGATCGCTGCCCGCAGTTGAGGCGCTCATCGGCAACGGCTTTCTCACGTCCCAGGAGGCCGCCGATCTCCTCGCCGCGGCCGCGAAAAGCGACGAGAACCTGGGAGAGGTCCTCCGCGACCGGCATCCGGGCGTGCCCGTGGCGGCCGCCCTCGACCACCGCTTCATCGATCTCGTCGACGTCTCGATCGACACCGAAGCCGTTTTCCTCGTCCCGGAAGCCCTCGCGCGCCGCCACTCCGTCCTTCCGATCGGGTTCGACGGATCCCGGCTGCTCCTCGCGCTACCGGACCCCACGAACGTCATCGCGATCGACGACATCGCGACGGTCACGGGCAAGCAGCTCGAGCTCGTTCTGGCGGAGCAGGGCGCGATCGAAGACGCCTGGGTTCGTCTCGGTGCGCTCGACCGCTCCACCGAGGTCATGCTCTCGGAGGCCGCGCAGGAAGAAGAGGAGCAGCAGCCCGAGTTCGACAGTGTCGAGGACGCACCGATCGTCCGCGCGATCAACCAGATCATCGCGCAGGCCGTGAACCAACGGGCCTCCGACCTTCACATCGAGCCGCAGGAGCGCGACGTCCGCGTGCGGTTCCGTCTCGACGGCGTCCTGCACGAGGTCATGCGGATACCGCGTGCGCTGCACTCGGGTGTCACGTCCCGCATCAAGGTCATGGCCGACCTCAACATCGCCGAACGCCGCATCCCGCAGGACGGTCGTATGACCGTCACGGTCGACAGCAATCCGATCGACCTTCGTGTCGCGACCGTGCCGTCGGTGTGGGGCGAAGAGGTCATCCTGCGGATCCTCGACCGGTCGTCATCGCTTCTGACGCTCGTCGAACTCGGCTTCTTGCCGGACACGCTCGCGAAGTACGAGCGATCGTTCCGCAAACCGCACGGCGCGATCCTCGTTGTCGGTCCGACGGGCTCCGGTAAATCGACGACGCTTTATTCAACGCTCAGTGTCGTGAACGAGATCTCGCGCAAGATCATCACCGTCGAGGACCCGGTCGAGTTCCGGCTCGCCGGCATGAGCCAGATCCACGTCAACCCGAAAGCGGGTCTGACGTTCGCTTCGGCGCTGCGGTCCATCCTTCGTTCGGACCCGGATGTCGTGATGGTCGGTGAGATCCGTGACACCGAGACGGCGCGTATCGCGATCGAGGCCGCGATGACCGGTCACCTCGTCTTCTCGACGCTTCACACGAACGATGCACCGTCCGCGATCACGCGACTCATCGAGATGCAGGTCGAGCCGTTCCTCGTGGCGTCGTCCATCGAATGCGTGCTCGCGCAGCGGCTCGCGCGCAAGCTCTGCGGGCGCTGTCGCGAGCCGTACGTCCCACTTCCGGAAGTGCTCGTCGAAGCCGGGCTCCCGGAAGGTACGGAGCTCTACCGTCCGGTCGGCTGCAACGAATGCTCGGGAACCGGTTACCGCGGACGTATCGCGCTCGTCGAGCTGATGGTCGTGTCCGAAGAGATCGAGCGTCTTGCCGTCGAGCGTTCGTCGTCGGAGGACATCCGTAAGGTCGCGATCGAGCAGGGGATGCGATCGCTCCGCGACGACGGAATGGACAAGGCGCTCGCGGGTGTCACCTCCCTCGAAGAGGTTCTGCGGATCGTCGAAGGCCGGACGGACGCCGCGACCACGTTCCAGCCTGCCGTCGAGGAAGTCGTGCCGATGCGTCGTCGCGAGACCGGCACCGGCGGCTAGTGGATCTCGGGCTTTCCGGAAAGGTCGCCCTCGTCACCGGATCGACGTCCGGACTTGGGCTCGCGTCCGCGAAAGCACTTGCCGCCGAAGGCGTGCGGGTCGCGATCTGCGGACGACGAGGCGACATCGCACAGCGTGAAGCGTCCGCCATGCCGGACGCGATCGGCCTCGAAGGCGACATCACCGATCCGGACGCACCACGGCGTCTCGTCGCCGCGACGATCGACGCGTTCGGCCCGATCGACATCCTCGTCGGATCGACGGGTGGTCCGCCGCCCGGAACCGCGCTCGACGTCGAAGCGGATGCCTACGACGGCGCACTCGATCTGCTCGTGAAACCGATGGTTCGTCTGTCGCACCTCGTGCTCCCGACGATGCGCGAGCGCGGGTTCGGACGCATCGTGTTCGTGACGTCCACAACGGTGCGTGAACCCGCGACGATGCTCGTGCTGTCGAACGCGGTTCGTATGGCGGTCCACGGTTTCGCGAAGAGCCTCGCGCATCAGGTGGCGTCCGACGGTGTGACGGTCAACTGCGTGCAGCCCGGACGGATCGCCACCGATCGTGTTGCGTCACTCGACACGGCCGCGGCCGATGCGACGGGGCGTTCGCTCGATGACGTGCAGAACGCGGCTCGGCGTACGATCCCGACCGGTCGCTACGGGGAACCGTCCGAATTCGGTTCCGTCGTCGCGTTCCTGTGCTCACAGCAAGCGGCGTACGTCACCGGTGCGTCGGTACCCGTCGACGGAGGCGCGCTCCGCGGCCACTTCTAGCCGCTCAGAGGTGCAGCGCGTTCAGCAGGTTGTTCAGCGTACCGGTCAGCGTCGACGGCACCCGTGAGATCAACGTCGGAACGTTCGACACGGTCGTCTGCAGGCCGTGCACGACGCCGCCGACCACGCCGCCCGTGTCGATGACGGTGACGTTGATCGTGTTCGACAGCGCCGTTCGACCGAGGGCGTCCTCGACCGCGGCGGTCACGCGATAGCTGCCGAGCGCTGCGGGGACCGGCACCGACCACGCGCAGGGCCTCGCCGCCGTCCCGCACCCCGGCTTCACCGCGGCCGTCGACGCGGGACCGGTGTTCGGCGTGAATCGCACGGCGACGAGCCGCAGGCCCGCCGGAGCGGTGACGTGTCCGGCCACGGTGGACTTCTGCGTGACCTTGACGGTGGTTCCGGAAACGGTGTCGATGTGGATCGTCGGCGCCGCGGGACGTGCCGCCACGTGCTTCACCGGCACGATCACGGGCGCGGCAGGCGCGACATCGACGAGCGGAAGGCTCCTCGGGGTGCGCTCTGAGGCGGCGAGGGCCGCGATGTCCGCCTGGGGCAGGCCTTCGGCGCGACCACGTCCGAGCGGCGACGGGACGAGGCCGAAGTTGCCGGCGATGAGGTAGGCCACGAACAGGACGGCCGCGAGCGCCGCCGCCGCGTATCCGTAGTCCTCACGTCTCCAGGTCATCGCATTCCCTCCATCAGCAAGTGTCCCGCCGAGGGGGCCTTCGATGAAGTTTCCGGACGGGTAGTCCGGAGTAGTCCGTTCGGACTAGTCAGTGCTTGAGCAGCAGGCCGGCGACGATCCCGAACCCGGCGCACCAGGCCGCGAAGGGCAGGAAGCTGTGGTTGCGCAGGTAGCGGAGCAGGAACCAGACGGCGGCGAACCCGAACACGAAGGAGGCCGCGAACCCCACGATCTGAACGCTGTTCACACCGTGTTTCAGCTGCCCGGGCAGGTCGAGCAGATCGGCCCCGAAGATGATCGGGATCGACATCAGGAAGGAGAACCGCGCGGCGACCTCCCGCCTGACCCCGTTTCCGAGGCCCGCGGCCATCGTCGAACCGGACCGGGAGATCCCCGGGAAGAGCGCGAAGGCCTGCGCGATGCCCATGACGACCGCGTCTTTGAGGACGACCCGCTCGCGTAGCGGCCGCGCCAGCCGCTTGCCGATCCCGCCGGACAGCCACTCGGCCGTCACGAGTATCGCCGCGGTCAACAACAACAGGAACGCGTCGGTCTTCGGGTGCTTCGTGAGGAGGTCGTCGAAGTGCTTCTCGAAGAGCTTCCCGACCACGGCGGCCGGGATCGTGGCGACGATCAACAGCCCCACGATCCGCCGGCCTTCGCTGTTCTTGCGGGGCAGATCGGCGACGTACCCGAGCAGATCGCGAAGGAAGTAGATCACGAGCGCCAGCAGCGTCCCCGCGTGGAGCAGGACGATGTACTTGAGCGGCGGTGTCTTCCAGTGAAGGAGCGCCGGAACGAGGACGAGATGCGTCTTCGACGAAACGGGGATGAACTCCGTCAATCCTTGGACGATGCCGAGGACCAGCGCGTGCAGTGTCGTCATGGACGCGCGGGCGTTCCGAGGAGCGCGTCACCGCACGAGCAGCCGCGCTGCAACGGGATGAGGTCGACGAGCTCGAACAGTGCTTGGCGCAATCTTCCGAGATTCTCCGCGAACACGCGCAGTGCTTCGTCCATCGTCACGGGTTGGACGTCGGGACGTCCTTCGAGGCCGACGTCGTAATCCGTGATCAAGGACATGTTCACGTAGCACATCTCGAGTTCGCGGGCGAGGTACGACTCGGGATACTGCGTCATGTTGATGACTTCCCAGCCTTGCTTCGAGTAGAACGCCGACTCGGCCCTCGTGGCGAAACGCGGACCTTGCGTGACGACGACCGTTCCCATGTCGTGTACGCGCATGCCCGCGATGCGTGAAGCGTCCACCGCGAGCGGACGAAGCTCCGAACAGTACGGGTCGGCGAACGACACGTGCACGGAGAGCGGTCCGTCGTAGAAGGTCTGCGGGCGGCCGGACGTACGGTCGACGAGCTGGTCGCAGATGACGACGTCGCCGGGATGCACGCTCGGCTGCAAGCTCCCGGCCGCGCACGGCGCGATGACGCGTTTGACGCCCAGCTCCTTGAACGCCCAGAGATTCGCGCGGTAATTGATCGCGTGCGGCGGATATTCGTGATGGGGGCCGTGGCGGGGGAGGAACGCGATCTTGCGTCCGGCGATCTCGCCGACGGAAACCGCCGACGACGCAGCGCCGTACGGCGTCGCGATCGCGACGGATTCGAGTCCTTCGACGAACGAATAGAAGCCGGATCCACCGAAGACGCCGATCTCTGCGTCCGGCATCTAGGAGTCGGACGCCTTGGTCTCGGACTTCTTCGTCTCGGTCTTCGTTTCCGTCTTCGTCTCTTTCTTCGACTCCGAGGACGACTCACCGGACGTCGTCGACTTCTTGCTGCTCGACCGGTAGTCGGTCTTGTGGAAGCCCGAACCCTTCAGGACGATGCCGACGGGGTGGAAGGTGCGCCGGAGCTTCATCTTCTTGCACTTCGGACACTTCTTGAGGGGTTCGTCCGACATCGACTGGAACGCTTCGACCTCGTTCCCGCAGTTGTCGCAGACGTAGGTATAGGTAGGCACGGCGGTTAAGTATTACGACTTGGTCGTCGTCTTGCTGACGATCGCGATCTTCCCGTTCTGGGAGCCGATCGCGATGTGATCCATCCCGCTCGGGCAGCACATCGGGTCGGACGGCTTGTAGGAACCGGTATCGAGCTCGAGCCGGTTGCCGTCCACGGCGAGCTGGCCGTCGACGGTCGTCGAGTACCGGAAGGCTGTCGCCGGCGGGAGGCCGTCGAAGACCCAGACATCGAGCGGACCGGCGCTCGCGCCCTCGTTGAGCACGCCGAGGACGAGATCGGGCTTCGACTGGAACTTCACGAACTGGAAGAACTGCAGCTGCTGGCTCACGTACTTCGCGTCGACGGTGAGCGCGCCGCTCGCCGTGAAGATCTTGTGCCACGAACCGCTTTCGTCGGTGAAGAGATCGACGTAGGACTGGTTGAGGACGCTGCCCCGCGGAGCGGATGTTGCCTGCGACCACACGGCTATCTCGTCGGAGCCGTCGCCGTTCATGTCCGCTTGGATCTGGCGAACGAGTTTCGTCCCCGGCCGCAGCTGTGGATCCAGGTCGACGCTCGTCGGCGTCGGTGTCCTGGTCGGCGGCGGCGGCGAGACGGGCTTGTTCGCCGAGCACGCGGTCGCGATCAGCAGCACGGCGATCAGATAACGAGTCACTACCGGACACTACATTTCGGACGTGACCTCAACGGTTTCGGTGTTCAGGGCTTGCGCCGGCGGATACGTCGGTGCCGGACACGTGCACCCGGCGCTGCTCGATGCCGTCCGTGAGGCCGTCGCCGAAGCGAAGGACGCATCCCTCGTCGCCGACGGGTACGTCGCGCGCTGCGGCGACGACATCGGCCTCGTCCTACTGCACGGTGAAGGAGCGGGCTCCGATGCGGTGCGCTCGCTCGCGGTCGACGCCTTCGAACGCGCCGCCGATGTGGGACGCCGCTTGCATCAGCACGGCGTCAACGGGGACGCACCCGACGTCGACGGCGCCGAGATCTCGTTCACCGTCCGCGACAGCGAACCGGTTCTGTGCTTCTTCGCCGACAAGGCCGGCCCCGGCGCCTGGAACGTGCACCTGTACCGGATGTTCGGCGATCCGTTCAACACGCCGGCGCTCGTGTCGGACGCCGCGACCTCGCAGGGGTTCCGTTTCTATTCGAATGGTGTTTCGTCCGGCTGGTTCGATCTTCCCGACGACCTGTACCGGTTCCTCGGCGTTGCGGGGCAGTCGGGATCCTGCGTACGCGAGGTGCGTTCGCGCGCGACGGACGAAGTCGGCGCCGTTGCGTCCGGCGGGCGCGATCCGGTCTCGATCGTTCGATGCGGCACGCCGTTCCCGTCCGTCGAAGAAGTGCTCGAAGCGTTCGCGGTGCCTTACGCGCTCGGTGCATCGTCCGGGGGGCCGAGCCCGCTCGTTCCGGTGTCCGCGAACGGCGATGCGTCGACGCGGTCGCTCGGCCGCGCCGTCGGGCTCGGTTTCCAAGTCGCACCGGACCGTCTCGTCGGCCCGCGCGATCTCTTGGGGGACGCCGCGTTCGACGACGCGCGCCGCCAAGCTGTCACTGCCGCGGATTACCTGCGCCGCCACGGGCCCTTCGCGCCGGCGCGTTAGTCGTCGCGCCGACGTTCGAGCGCGACGTGAAGGAGATCCGAGCGAAGTCCCCCGATCTCGGCGCTGAGCTGCTCGAAATGGCGGTCTTGCCGACGTTCCAACGCATCGATCCGGCCTTTGTTGATCCAAGCCTGAATCGCGGTGAAGACCGCGAGGAGCGAGGCGGTGATGAGCGGGTCGACGATGTGCATCTCTTCCTCCAATCGTAGTCCGCCACGCCGGAGCGAAAGCGGTGCAAAGTGGGGAAGTGGCTTAACCTTAGCCCTCGTCCATGACAACCGTCAGGAAAGCCGTCATCCCGGCCGCCGGGCTCGGTACGCGCATACTTCCCGCGACGAAGTCGATCCCCAAGGAGCTGCTGACGCTCGTCGACCGTCCGATGATCTCCTACGTCGTCGAGGAGGCCGTCGGCGCGGGATGCACCGACGTGATCATCGTCACGAGCCCCGGCAAGGCTGCGCTCGAGGAGTATTTCCGTCCTGCCCCCGAGCTCGAAGCGATCCTCGAACGCAAACACAAGGACGAGCTGCTCGCCGCCGTTCGCGAGGCGACCGAGCTCGCGAACGTCACGTTCGTGACGCAGGACGAACCACTCGGGCTCGGACACGCCGTCGCGTGCGCGCGCGACGCGATCGGCGACGAACCGTTCGCGGTGTTGCTGCCCGACGAGCTCTTCGGTGGCCCGTCCCTCGTGAGAGGGCTCATCGACGCCAACGCGCGTTTCGACGCATCGGTCATCGCCGTGATGGAGATGCCGAGAAACGAGATCTCCGCCTACGGCGTCGTAGATCCGGAGCCCGTCGACGAGAGCATCGTCCGCATGAAGGGGTTCGTCGAGAAACCGCCCGCGGACGAGGCGAAGTCGAACCTCGGCTCCGTCGGCCGCTATGTGCTCACGCCGGAGGTATTCGACGCGCTCACGCGGACGAAGCCCGGCGCCGGTGGAGAGATCCAACTGACCGATGCCATCGCCGCCGTCGGCGGTTACGCGCTGATCCATCGCGGCCGTCGTCGCGACGCCGGCAATCCGCGCGGCTACGTCGCCGCCTTCGTCGAGCTGGCGCGCGAGCGGGGCTTCCCGGTCTAGGAAAGGAAAAGGCCCGGGCTCTCGGCCCGGGCCTTCATCCGTAAGTCCGTTCTAGTGGTAGAGCACCGGCTCCCACCGTGGGTAGTCGTCGGTCTGGCACGTCTTCGCCGGCGCGCTGCTGCACGTGTCACCGCTAGCCGGGTCCGGCGCGTACGGCACCGAATGTCCCTGGTCCTTCCAGCCCTGGGTGTACTTCGAGCTACCGCACCAGGCGTTGTAGTTCGAACCACCCTTCTCCCATTGCGGTGCGAGTCCGCTGTCGAAGGCCGTGTAGTGGCGCTGGCAGTCCGGCCAGTCCGGGAACCCGAGCTGCCGTTCCGGCGGCGGCGACACGAAGTCGGCGCGCCACCTACCTGCGCTCCCGTCGGTGATGAAGTAGTACTGGCCGCCGTTCGCACCGACGAGCACCGCCACCGGGTCCGTCGTCGGCCCGTCGACGCCGTATCGCGTGACCGGGTAGTTCTGCAGACCCTTGGTCACGTTCGACGGTGTCAGGTCGGGACCGGCGAACAGCATGCCCGCGATCAGCGGCAGCCACGAGTAGTACCAGCCGACGATCGCACCGGGGGCCTTGCAGTAGTTCTCGTCGTGGTTCATGCCGGCGTCGGTCGTCGGGTCGCACTTCTTCCCGTCGGGAGCCACCTGGTGGTAGGTGTGGTACACCCAGAACGGGTCGCCCGGCCCGTACCCGAAGCCCTGCACACCGAACGACGTGTAGAACATGCTCGACTTGTCGACCATGTCCTGGTCGAGGAACACGCGTTGGACGGTGCTCGTCTGCCAGCCCGTTCCGATGTTCGCGTACTCGGGCTTGTAGTTCTGCTGCTTGAAGATGTCGTTCTGGAAGAACGCGCCGAGGAAGTCGATCAGGTAGATGACCGTCGTGACCCCGGCGATCTTGAACCGCGTCGCGATGTTCGCGGCGTCACCGGCAGCGTTCGCCGGGTTGTTGTTCTCCTCGATCGCCGTCGACTTGTCGGTGAAGGTGATCCCGCAATCGCTTTTGATCTCGCTTCGGAAGTCCGACGCCGCCTGACGTGCGTTCGGGTTGCCCGGCCAGATGAGACCGAACTTCCGCGTCTTCGCGTGCATCGCCGGGTCGACGGCGTTCACAGCCTTGCCGGAGCCCCACTCCTTCGAGTTGGGCCCGTGACCGGCGAGGTCCTGACAGATCCACTGCGCGCCGAGCGTGGTCATCTTCGTGATGCTCTGGAACTCGTTCCAGACGTAGGGCGCGTAGCTGTGAAGGTTCTCATCCGTCGTGTCGATCAGGCCGAAGAGCATCGGGCGGTTGCTCGGCATCTTGGCCTTCATCGCGCTCGCGAGGCTCGTGCCGTTCTGCGCGAGCCCAGGGACGTCGTAGACGACGCCCGAGAACGGGTTCGTGCTCGACGCCATCGTCGCCGCGGCGGACGTCTGCTTGTCCGGGCACTGGAAGGAGCCCGCGTCGACGAGGTCGTAGGTGAGGTGGCGTCCGTAGATGTCGTTGCCCGGGGTGTTGTACTTCTTCATCGTGTTGACCGCGTCCGGGAAGTCCTGGGCGAGGTCGATGAGGTGATCGTTCCAGTAGCGCACGAGGTTGCTGATCGCCTCGTTCTGCTGTGCGTCGATGGTCGCGTTGTCCGCAGGCGCCTTCCGGTAGAAGCGAGTCGCCTTACCGAGGTTGCCGCCGGCGTTCGACACGGTCTGCGCGATGTTGACGCCGCAGTTGGTCTTGTCGATCCCGAAGTTCAGCTTGATCGTGTTCTTCGTGACGCCGCGCCATGTGTTCGGGTTCGAGTAGCTGTGTGACTGGAGCTTGACGAGGGCGCCGATCTTCTTCGCTTGCGCTTCGTCCGCTCCGGGGTTCACGGCGAGGTAGCCGGTCCCGGCCGTCGCTTTCGGTGCCGTAACGCTTGACTTCGATGCCGCGCTCGACGCGGTGGCCGACGGTGCAGCGGTGCTGGTCAACGCATTGTTCGTGTTCTTCCCGCCACCGGTTTGCTGCGTGTGCTCCTTCGGCTTGGAACACGCCGCCGCGATGACGACGACAACGGCGAACAAAGCGATTGTGCGAAGTCGCAGCTTCAATGCCGCCCCCTCTTTATTTGGTCCCCGTAACGAACTTCGACCCGCGGATGATGATGTTCGCGCCTGACTCAAGAGTCAAGACGGCTCCCAACGTTGAAAAGTTCCCTGAACGCCGGTCAGTTCATCTGGATTGACCGCGCAGCGTTCGAACGTCACGATGTTCGCCGGACGCATCACTGGTCACACCCGCATCAGGGGAGGGTTTCTGCTCGCTGATCGACGCACGCTGAATACGGTCGGGACGTTCCTCGGCGGGTTCATCGTGATCGTGCTGTTCGGCAAGGTGCTCTTCCCGCATCTTGCCGGGACGATCGCCGTCCCGAACGGCACCTATCTCCAAGGACTGATCGTCGGCCTCTTGTCATCGCTCCTGGCGATCGGCCTCGTCCTCATCTACCGGTCGAACCGGATCATCAACTTCGCGCAAGGAGCGCTCGGCGCGGTCGCCGCGACCCTGGCGAACGAGCTCTACGTGCACTTCCACGTGCCGTACCTGATCTCCATCGTGACCGGCGTCGCCGCCGGCGTCGTCGTGAGCCTCATCGTGGAGTACGCGTTCATCCGGCGTTTCGCGAAGGCGCCTCGCATGATCCTCACGGTCGCGACGATCGGGATCTTCCAGCTCCTGAGCATCGTCGAGTTCCTGCCCCAGATCTTCAACAAGACGCAGTCGTCGGTGCGGAAGGCTGGTGTGTTCCGTAGTCCCTACAGCGCGCACTTCACGTTCGGAAACGTCGAGTTCAGCGCGGACCACATCCTCGTGCTGATCATCTGTCCGGCGGTGCTCCTCGGGCTCGCGTACTTCTTCACGCGGACGCGCTACGGCATCGCAACGCGTGCCGCCGCGGAGAATGCCGATCGCGCGCGCCTGCTCGGCTGTCGCGTCAAGCGTGTGTCGCTCGTCGTGTGGGGTTTGGCCGGCTTCCTGTCGGCGATCACCGCCGTGCTCCGAGCGCCGATCCTCGGCTTCCAGTACTCCGGCCTGCAGGGTCCGGAGCTCCTGCTCCGCGGTCTCGCGGCGGCCGTCCTCGCGAAGATGGAGTCGATCCCGGCCACGGTCGCCGCGGCGATCTTGATCACGATGGGCGAGCAGACGGTCTTCTTCGCCTTCGGGAAGTCGTCGCTCACCGACGCGTTCGTCCTCGGGGTCGTCGTCGTCGGACTCCTCGCACAGCGGAAACGTTTCGGACGAGTCGACGCTGCGTCGTCCAGCTGGCGGTCGGTGCAGGAGGTTCGACCGATCCCGCGCGAGCTCAAGGGACTCTCCGAGGTGCGCCTCGGTTCCTGGGGCACGCGCATCGCGCTCCTGATCGCGGTCGGGACGCTCCCGCTCTACCTGAGCGCGTCGAACACCAACCTCGCGAGCGTGATCCTGATCTACGCGATGGTCGGCATCTCGCTCACGATCCTCACGGGATGGAGCGGGAACATCTCCCTCGGTCAGTGGGCCATCGTCGGCGTCGGTGCGCTGTTCGCGCAGCGACTCGCTGCAGCGAGCAATCCGCCGGACTTCTTCATCATCCTGCTGCTCTCCGGATTGCTCGGCGCGGGTGTGTCTCTCGTGATCGGCTTGCCGGCGTTGCGGATCCGCAACCAGCTCTTCCTTGCGGTGACGACGTTGGCGTTCGCTATCGCGGCGGGCAACTGGATCTTCCAGTGGAACATCCTGCAGACAACGAACTCTGTGCAGCGCCCGTTCCTGTTCGGCGTGATCGATACGACGAGCGAGAAGGTCTTCTTCTACGTCTGCCTCGCCGGCCTCCTGTTCGCCCTCGTGCTCGCACGCAACCTCCGCCGCTCGCGCTGGGGACGCAATCTCATCGCGATGCGCGACAACGAAGCGCAGGCGCAGTCGCTCGGCATGCGGCTCACCGCGATGCGGTTGTCCGCTTTCGCGATCTCCGGTTTCATCGCCGCGCTCGCCGGTGCGCTATATGCGTACAACGAGCAGTCGATCGACTACAGCCGCTTCCTCGCCGAGGTGTCCGTGCTGATGTTCTCGATGGTGGTCATCGGCGGCATGGGCTCGCTGGCGGGACCGATCCTCGGGGCCGTGTACGTCCGCGGCATCCAGTACTTCCTGTCTGCCGACCTGCAGCTCTTCGCGACGGGCTTCGGCCTGTTGATCCTGCTGCTCGTGTTCCCCGGGGGCCTCGGACAGATCCTCTACTCGATCCGCGACCGATTCCTCCGACAGGTCTCCGAGAAGCACGACATCGTCGTACCCAGTCTCTTCGCTGATAGGGCCTTACCCGAGCCCGTCGCCGAACTGGCCGAAGCGGCCAGCCTGGGCGACGCGGAACTCGAGAAACAAGAGAAGAAAGCGCGTCAGAAAGTGCTGTCCGAGACGGGGAGCAGCCGGTGAAGACCGAGCCGAAGAAGGACGAAGCGCAGGATCCGGCGGCGAAGTACCCCGTCGGCGTCCGTCAGCTCTACAACTACTTCGGGAAGGCAACGATGGGGCTGGCGATCCTGCCGCTCGTCGTCCTGTTCCTCCTGTATTTCTTCGACGAGTTCGACACGCAGGCGTTCGGGGTGCTCGCGCCGGAGATCCAGAGGGCGTTCCACCTGTCCGACGTCGGTATCGGATCGATCGTCATCTTCAACACGTCGATCGTGCTGCTGATCGCGATCCCGCTCGGTCACTATGCGGACCGGCTCCCGCGCCGGCTGTTCGTGATCTTCGGCGCGTTGGTCGCCGGCATCTTCTCGTTCCTCACCGGCATCGTCGGGATCGTCGTCGCGCTGCTCTTCATCGTGCGCGTCGGAAACGGGATCGGCCTCACGATCAACTCGAGCGTTCACCCGTCGCTGCTCGCCGACTATTACAACCCGGAAGATTGGACATCTGTCTTCTCGGTCCATCTCAACGCTCCGAGACTGGGCGCGATCATCGGGCCGATCCTCGCCGGGATCGTCGGTCAGATCTTCGGTTGGCGCGTCGCCTTCATGATCCTGATCGTTCCGGTCGGCGTGATGGCGTTCGTCGCGTTGCGATTGAAGGAGCCACTCCGCGGCGGCACGCAGGACCGCGCAGCGGCGGAACTCGTGGCACAGGAGAAGCCGGCTCCGTTCGACCGCTCCGTCCGGACGGTGATGTCGATCAAGACGCTCAACCGTCAGTACATCGCGTGGATCTTCGTTGGGGCCGGATTCATCCCGTTGTCGGTCGTCGTTCCTCTTCTTCTGCAGCACAAATTCCACGTGCACCCGTTCTGGCGCGGCGTGATCATCGGCGCGGGTGCTGCTGCGGCGTTCGTCGGTGTTCGCTACTCGCGTGACCTGACGCAGAAGTGGTTCACGCAGGGGATGGGACAGCCGATCAACTACACGGGCTGGGTCCTCGTCATCGTCGGCATCGGTATCGCCGCGATCGCCGTTGCGCCGACGCTCTGGCTGTGCATCGTGTTCATCATCCTCACGAACCTCGTCGGTGGCGTGTTCTGGGTGCCGTTCACCGTCACCGAGACCTTCGTGTCGCCGGCGCGTGTCCGTACGCTCGCACTCAGCCTCGGCAGCGGGTTCCTGATCGCCGGCGTCTGGCTGCTCTACCTGCTCCCCGGCTTCCTGCAGATCGCCGACAGACACGGCGAGTCGTGGGGGCTCATCGCGGTCGTGCCCTACTGGTTCATCGGCGGCTTCGTTCTCCGTTCGGCTCGACACTTCGTCGAGAAGGACGCCGTGCGCGCGCTCGAGATGCTCCAGACCGCCGCGCGCATCCGAGAAGAGCGACTCCACCGAACGACGGACGAGATGCTCATCTGCTCGAAGGTCAACGTCGCCTACGACTCGACGCAGGTGCTCTTCGGCGTCGACTTCACGGTGAGTGAAGGCGAGCTCATCGCGCTCCTCGGCACGAACGGGGCGGGCAAGTCGACGCTGCTGAAAACGATCTCAGGCCTCGTCCACCCGATCGGCGGGTCGATCTTCTTCGACGGCGAAGACATCACGTTCCACGATCCGGAAGAGACGGCCGAGCTCGGGATCATCCAGATGCCGGGTGGGAAGTCCGTTTTCCCGTCACTGTCCGTGAAAGAGAACCTCGAGATGGCCGGCTGGCTGTACACGAAGGATCAAGCCCACATCACGAGCGCGACCGATCACGTCTTTGATCTCTTCCCCGTGCTGAAGCAGCGGCTGACGCAGCAAGCGGGAAGTCTCTCCGGCGGCGAGCAGCAGATGCTCTCGCTCGGTCAGGCGTTCATCGCGAAGCCGCGACTGCTGATGATCGACGAGCTCTCGCTCGGTCTCGCGCCGGTCGTCGTGCAGCAGCTGCTGCAGATCGTCACCGATATCCACGCCGCGGGCACGACGATCATCCTCGTCGAGCAGTCGGTCAATGTGGCGCTCACCGTTGCCAAGCACGCGTACTTCATGGAGAAGGGCCAGATCCGCTTCGACGGACCGACGTCCGAGCTCCTCGGTCGCGCCGACATCCTGCGCTCCGTGTTCCTCGAAGGGGCGCAAGCCGTCGTTTCGTCCGGCAACGGTGCGTCCAAGAAGAAAGCGCGCCGGTGAGCACCACCGACTACGCGATCGAAGTCACGGACATCTCCGTTTCCTACGGCGGCGTTCGCGCGGTGGACGAAGCGACGTTCAAAGTGCCGAGCGGCGCGATCGTCGGTTTCATCGGTCCGAACGGCGCCGGCAAGACGACGATGTTCGACGCCATCAGCGGATTCGTTTCGGCCGAGGGCGGACGAGTCGTCATCAACGGGACGGACATGACGAATATGTCGCCCACCGAACGCGCGCGGCGCGGCCTCGGCCGGTCGTTCCAAGACGCTCGCTTGTTCGGCTCCCTGACGGTCGCCGAAACGCTCGCGTGCGCCTTCGAACGGCACACCAAGCGATGGGGATCCGATCCCGTCTCGGCGATGTTGTGGTTCCCGGTGCGGAAGCAGGAACGTTCGGTGCATGCACGTGTCGACGAGATCATCGATCTGATGGGACTCGGCGCCTTCCGCGACAAGTTCGTGAACGAGCTGTCGACCGGCTCGCGTCGCGTCGTCGACCTGGCGTGTGTGATGGCGCACGAACCGTCGGTCCTCCTTCTGGACGAACCGTCCTCGGGGATGGCGCAACGCGAGACCGAAGCGATGGGCCCCCTTCTTCTGAAAGTGAAGGACGCGACCGGTTGCACGATGCTTCTCATCGAGCACGACATGCCGCTCGTCACCGGAGTGTCGGATGAGCTGATCGCCCTCGAAACCGGCCGCGTCATCATGCAGGGCAAGCCACAGGACGTGACGAACGACCCGCGTGTCGTCGAGGCCTACCTCGGTACGGACGAGCGCGTCGTCGCGCGGTCGGGCGCGATCTCGAACGGCCGGCGCAAGCGCAAAGCGCCGGTGCGCACGGCGAAGCCGAAGGCCGTGAAGCCGAAGGCCACGGCGAAGAAGAAGGCGCCGGCTCGGAAGAAGACGACAGCAACGCGGAAGCCGGCGGCTGCGGCAGCGAAGAAGAAGAAGACGCCGGCGCGGCGCGCCGCGCGCTAAGCTGTTTTCTCTCCGAGTCCTACCGACACCTCGGTAGTTCCTCGTCCTAACAGCACAGGCGACGCATCCTGCTGCTTGTCCGGCAAGACGAGCAGAGAGGAGCGCCGCCTGTGACTCACGATGATGCGTTGTATCGG
>JAICYB010000059.1 GCA_025934435.1 Actinomycetes bacterium
GAAGTCCGGACAGAACGGGCAACCCCAGTCGCGCGCGAGCGAGCGGCACTCGTCGAGCGGGATGTTCACCTGTGATCCGTCCGACTTGTCGATGACGATCTTGCCTTTGATGTTGATCTTCTCGACCGTCGACATGTCGACGCCGTAGTCGCCCTGGATCTTCTGCTCGAGGAACGGCTGCGGCAGGAACGTCTCCGAGCACATGAGTCCGATCGTGAGGGCGATCCGGTTCGACCATTTGCGCACGCCGGAGTACGCCATCTTCGGTGCGGCGGAGATCTCGCACGAGACACCGACCATCGCGACCTTGCGGAGCTTCGCGGCGGCAGCGTCGCGGAGCGCGAGCGGCGTCGCGCAGTACGTGTAGCGGCTGCGGGCCGTCCCCAGGATGTCTTCGGGCGTCGTGACGAGTTTCGGTGACGTCATCTGGTTGCCGTCGTAGGCCGAGACGACGGCCCCGTCCAAGGAGCCGTTCGACAGGCCGTGGAAGATGAGCGCCGTGGCGACGCCCCCGTCCTGCGCGTTGCTGACGACCTTCGGGTCGGCCGCCCGCGCGAGAACGACCTGACGGTAGGACCCGAAGATCTCGTCCGACTGGCGCTGCTTGCCGTAGAGGGCTTC
Organism: Actinomycetes bacterium; assembly: GCA_025934435.1. Taxonomy (GTDB): domain Bacteria; phylum Actinomycetota; class JAICYB01; order JAICYB01; family JAICYB01; genus JAICYB01. The sequence continues at coordinate 622 of JAICYB010000059.1, forward strand.
CTCGAGCTGCGGCCACTGCCAGCGCCACACGCCGGCGTCGTGATCGAGCCTGGGACACGCGAGGGCACAGAGCTCGCAGCCTTTCTCGCCGTGCGAGCAGCTGTCCGGACGCAACTCGTCGGTCTGGAACGGCTTCTCCATCGAAAAGTCGTAGTCGAGCACGTGGTGCGGGCAAACGAGGACGCACGCCGCGCACCCGCAGCACACATCGGTGGAGATGATCTGCGAGAACAGCTCTTTCCAGTGACTCACGGTGGACGGTCATGCTACGTGTTCTCGCAGGTCAGGGGCGAGGAGGGTAAACAAACAGGGAGCCCGGCCGACTCCCATGAGGATGCGACTGCATCGGGCTCGGCCGTCCACGTCTGAACAGCTCCGGCGATCTGCGGAAGCTGCGCTCGATCGTTCCCGACCTGAGGACGAAGCCGCCGAGCTCTACGAGCAAGCCCTCGAGGTTCTCGGACGAAGCCAGGCGATCCTCGAAGGCGTCGGCGACGGGATCGTCATCACCGACCCGGACGGCAACGTCCGCATGTGTAACGAGGCGGCGAACCACGTCGTCTCGCTGCGGGGCCCCCGAGCGATCGGACGACCCTGCGCCGAAGTGCTCCGCCTCCGCAAGGACGGCGTACCGCTCGACTGCTCCGACGGGTGCGCCCTCTTGAAAGAGCTCCACGGCAAACCCGCCCACGACGTCGAAGTGCAGCGCCTCCGCCGCGACGGACGCGAGCAGTCGCTTCTCGTCCGAGCGTCGAGTGTGATCAGCCGCGACGGCGAGGTGGCCGAAGTCGTCCACTCCTTCCGCGACATCTCGGAACTCAAACGGGCGGACGAAGCGAAGACGATGTTCCTCGCGACGGCGTCGCACGAGCTGAAGACGCCGCTCACCGTGATCCTCGGGTTCACGCAAGCGATCCGCGCCGGCTGGCTCGACGACGACAAGACGGACAATGCCCTTCAGTCGATCGAAGCCCGGGCGAAAGAGCTCGCGAGGATCGTCGACCGGTTGCTCCTGACGGGACGCATCGAAAGCGGACGCGTCGCACTCGAGCTCGCCGTCGTCCCGCTCCATGCGGTCATCGACGAACGCGCCGGAGCGCTCGCGACCGTGACGGAACGCGACTTCAAGGTCGAGATCGAGGACGACCTGCCCGACGTCATCGGCGATCCCGAAGCGATCCCGACGATCCTCGACCACATCCTCGAGAACGCGGTGAAGTATTCACCCGAAGGCGGCTCGATCGTCATCCGCGCCCGCGCGAAAGGCGCGCGCGTCGTGATCGAGATCATCGACCACGGGATCGGTATGAGCGCCGACGAGTGCGTGCACTGCTTCGACCGGTTCTGGCAGGCCGAGAACTCGGACGTCCGGCGTTTCGGCGGCACCGGCGTCGGTCTCTACATCGTGAAGTCGATGGTTGAAGGGATGGGCGGTTCGGTCTCGGCACAGAGCGTCCTCGGTTACGGGACGACGTTCACGATCACGCTCGCACGCGCGCGCGAAGGCGCCGAGGAACCGACGCAGCAGACAGGCGCCGACGCCGGCGTCGGCAAGCGAACGATGATCCACGAATTCATGCGGCAGATCGGTGTTCCGGGTGGCGGCGGAGGAGGTGGCTCTTGAGTCTCACGGTCGGCGTGCTCAACGTGCTGTTGGGCCTGGCCTACACGACGTACGGCTTCATCACGATCGCGGACTTCAAACGTGGTTGGAAGACGATGGGCTTCTCGCACTTCGGTGCGGCGTGGATCGCGATGGCGTTCACGTGCGGTCCACACCACCTCGTGCACGGCGTTCACATCATCCTCGAAGGACGCGTCGGCCAGCCGCTCGATCTGCTCGCGGTTGCGGTGGGCTTCCCGGCGGGCGTCGTGTTCCTCGGACTGCGGCTCGAAGCCGTGTTCGGCGGACGCGGGGACCGCTTCGTCTCCGGGACGCCCTTCTGGGTGCAAGCACTCCCGACGCTCGCCGCCGTATACGTCACGATCCTCGCCGCAGCTACGCTGCGCATCACCGCGGTCGGAGCGCCGCGGAAGGTGTATCCGAACCTGCTCCTCGTGGCGATCTACTTCGCGATCGGATACTTCCTCCTGCGGACGCAACTCCGTAACCGTCAGTCGACGCAGGGTTGGTCGCTCTCGGGCCTCGCGCTGTCGGTGGTGTTCCCGACATGCGGACTCATGCACGGGATATATGCGATGTATGCATCAACGGGCGCGTACAACAACAACATCGACTGGCACGGGTTCGTGATCGACTGGCTCGCCGTTCCGGCCGGGATCTACTTCCTGTGGGTCGTCCGAGCCCTGTACCGCCAGAGCCTGAGGGACTGGAACCGGACGCAATTCGACGCCGTGCCGGACAAAGCAGCCGCGGTGGTGGCGCTGTGATGTCGCGCATCCTCGTCGTCGACGACCAGCCGGACATCCGCGAGCTGCTCAAGACCATCCTCGAGCTCCGTGGCTACGAGGTGGAGCAAGCGATCGGCGGGCTCGAAGCACTGGAGCTGATGCACGTTACCGACGATTTCGATCTGATCCTGCTGGACGTCCAGATGCCGCAGATGGACGGGTGGGACACGCTGACGGCAATCCGCGAACGCTACGGCGAGCTCGGCCCCCGTGTCGTGCTGTGCACGGTCAAAGGTCATCCGCGCGACCTCATCCACGGATGGGTGCTCGGTTGCGACGGATACGTGTGGAAGCCCTTCGACCTGAACGCGATCGTGAACGAAGTAGAGGCAGTGCTCGGACGAACCACTCCCGACCGCGCACGCACTCGCCGCACCGCGATCGCCGAAGCGGAGACGATGCTCCGCGCCGTTACCTAGGTCGCCGACGCTTTCGCGCTTCGGCCCTCGACGGTCTCGCGCGGTGTGCTCTCGCAGGCGCGATGAGCCTCGCGTAGCGCTTGTGGACCGTCTGCTTCGACAGGCCTAGCCCTTGCCCGATGTCTTCCCACGACCATCCGAGCGATCGTGCATGCGCGACGGCGTACCACTCGAGCTTGTCGGTGTGGAAGCGCAGCGCGGCGATGGCGCGTAGGGCCCTCGCGGGCTGGGCGCTTCCCGCGAAGAACGCCTGACGTTGTACGGTCGCCGCGCGCTGTCTGAGCTGGTCGGCGCTCGGCCCCGGACCGAGCCCGTCTGCCATGTAGCGCGGCGCGTCGTCGGCGATCGCGAAGCGTCCGTGCCAGCCCTTGTTTCTGGGGTACTTCTTCATGAGCATGGGGACGGAACTGTAGCGACGACGTGCGACAAGCGATTGACCAGCGCTTTCGCATGCGTTGCGTTCGGGTCCGCGGAAGTCCGGACACGATTTCCGCACCGTCAACTACATCTGACGTCGCGCGAGGGTCAGTTCTAGTTGACGGTGGGTAGAAGTTGTCGCGGGATCGGCGAAGGCCCGAACCGCGTGGTCAGTTCTAGTTGACGGTGCGCAGAAGTTGTCGCGCGACCGGCGAAGACCCGAACGCGCGGCGCCAACCCCGATACCATTCCGGCGCATGCCGGCAGACATCCCTCCTCCGACGCAGGTCCTCACGCACGTCTTCCTCGCATGGGCCGCGGGGACGATCGTCCTCGGCGCCGTCTCGCGGTTCTTCGGCGAGATCCAGGCCGGGCACTTCAAGGTCATCTGGCTCGTGTCCGCGGGGCTCGCCTTCGCCGCGGGCTTCGGCTACCACCCCGCCTTCGGCCTCGCGGGACTCAGCCTCGTCACCTACGTCGCGATCTACGGTGAGGCCGACAAGATCGCCGGAGCCGTCACGGCCGCCGCCGCCGTCGGAGCCCTCGTCGCCGGCACCGACCATTCGGTCGAAACGGCGGCCGTCGCGCTTCTCATGGGCTCGGTCAGCAACGCCATGCTCCTCGGCCACTGGCACCTGAACCAGCCCCGCCTCGGGACGAAGCCCATCGCGCGGCTCGTCTGGGTCGTCTGGGCCGGCATCATCGCCTACCTCGCCGTGACGGCCACCATGGTCGCCCACCCGAAAGGCGTCCAAGGCCTCGCGGCGGTGACCGGCCTCGCGTTCGCGGCCTTCTGCCTGATCCTCACCGGGATGGTCCACCACCTCGTCCGGACGCGCTCGATCATGTCCGCGACGGGGATCTTGTACCTCGAGATCTTGATGTGCCTGGTCGCAGCGTTTACAGGAACGCTGGCAGCCCTGGCTGCGACATAACCGGCGCCGCGAAGGTCGCGGCCTTCGCCTCGGCGAGCAGCTCGCCCAGCGCCGTCGCGTAGCACGCGGCCTCAGGCGACTGACGGAAGAAGGCATAGACGTCTCGTCCTTCACCGAGGACGTCACCGAGCATGTCGCCCCAGACGACGAGGTCCGCGTACGTGTAGCTCTCGCGGCGGAAACGGACGTACACGAACGGGAACTCGTAACGATCGGCGAGGAGGCCGCCGGGCAACAGATCGGTCTTCGACGTTGCTTCGAGGGACTCCACGATCACCGGACACGAGTCCCGCTCGGCGAGCAACCCCAAGACGTCGGGACAGATCCACGACGGATGACGGAACTCCCACGCGGTACGAAGTCCAACCGGTAACCGGTCGAGCAACGCGCGGAAGCGTTCGACGTCGCAACCGAAGGTCGGCGGTGTCGTGAACAGCACCGCGCCGAGGCGACAGCCGAGCGCATGCAGCGAGGAGATGAAATGAGCCGGCATCTCCGGTGTGGCGAGACGCTCGACGTGCGTGATCTCGCGCGGCATGCGAACCGAGAAGCGGAACGACTCCGTCGTCGCATCGCGCCAGCTGCGCACCGTCTCTTCCGACGGATGCCGGTAGAAAACCGAGTCGAGTTCGACGGCGCCGAACATCCGTCCGTAGCCGGCGAGGAGGTCGCTCGCGTAGGACGTGCTCGATGGCACAGCCGAACGCATCGCTGGAGAGGCAAAGCCCGACGTCCCCACATAGAAATCGCCCACGCCGGAAGATACTCTCGACGCGTTCGCCTACCCGGGTCAATCGCGTCGTGTCTGACCTGCTACGTGAATATGTGCTTCGGACGGCACCCGTGGGAAGCGTTGCGCCCCAACGGTTTTCAGCTTCTCCACGAACGAACTTCGCGGCGCAATCTGGCGACGGCGTCGGAAGTGCCGGCTGGTGGTTCGTCCGGCTCATCGAATACGGGTGGCTCTTCGACCACGTCATCGAGCCGCGGGAACTCGTCGACGACGACGATCGGTTCTTCGAGCACCGGTTCTTCGGCCGGTTGCCATTCGATCGAATCCAATTCCTCCGAGAGCTTCTCGGCTTGGAATCGACGGATGGTGGCGTACGCAAGACCGATCGCGATGAGCGTCAACAGGACGCCCCACGTGAGATAGAACGCGCGTCCGAATCCGTGAGGTCGCGTCGGCGTCGCGGACACCAGACGGATGTCGCAGGTCGCGGCCCCCGAACCCTGGAAGACCTGCACGCTGCCGGAGCCGACCTCGACGGCGTCCGGAAGCTTCGACGTCGTCGGATCGGTCGCGAACGCACCGAGGTCGTTCGTCTTGAGGTGTGAGATCTCCGCGGTTCGGGTGCCCTGCTCGAAGCTCACGAGCACGAGCGCGTTCGGCGAGAAGCCGGTGCCGCGGACGATGATCGTGTCGCCGGCATCGAAGTTCGCCGCCGGACGATTCGCCGAGTCGAAGGTCGAACACGTCGGACCTGCGGCGTACGCGCGCGGCAGCGCGGCGATCACGAACAACACCAGGCCCATGACCCGCACGAGCTTCATCGGCCGATTGTCCCGGCGATGTCAGCGTTCTTCAAGCGTTTCGTCCGAACGCTTCTTGAAGCGGCGCACAACGATCACGAGCGCGACGCCGACGACGAGCAGGATCGCTCCGAGGATGCCCATCAGGACGACGTCCCGTTCGCGCCACGTCGGCGGCCCCGGAGGAAGCGCCGGCACGGCGAGCACGATCGCGGAAAGGAGAAGGGCCGGGGAAGATCCCCGGCCCTTCAGACGTCGTGCGGGCCTGTCAGCCCTGGCTCGAACCGAACGCATCGCCCGTGATGTCGGTCCCAGCGCCCGTCGTCGACGGGATCTGGTCGTCGACGAACAGCTGGAGCGGCAGCTTGTAGAGGATCTGCGTACGGATCGTTTCACCGAGGCCGCCGGGGAGTGAGTCCTGGCCCTGGCGGACGATGATCTGCTGCGCACTGGGAGCCGCGGTCGGGGCCGGGAACGGACCGTTCACGACCTGGACGATACCCGCGTCCTTCTGCTCGTCGATCGACAGCGAGATTGGGATGCCGTTGTCCTGCAGGATGGTCGGCGAGATCTCGCCCTTCTCTTCGGTGATGTAGTTGGCGAACTCGCCGTAGTCCTCGCCCGGAACGCCGATCGCGAGGTCCGCCTTGCCGTCGTTGTTGAAGTCGGCACCGGCGAGCGACGAACCGAACAGGTCGTCGGTCTCCGCGACCATCCAGAGCGGCGAGTAGTCCGCCGGACCGCCGAGCGTGAGCGAGCAGCCGGCGCCGAGCGGCGTGTTGTAGAGGAGGCACATGTTCGCGAGCGGAGGCGGCGACTGCGCGAACGCGACCGGGTTGGCGTCCGACAGGCCGATGCCGTTCGCGCCGCTGAGCACACGCACCGAGCCCGCGTTGGCCTTGCCGTACACGGTCTGCGTCGGCTCGCCGACGGCGACGTCCTGCGCGCTGTCACCGGTGAAGTCGGCCGCCGCGAGCGTCGCGCCGAAGTGCGCAGCCTTGCTCGGAACGCCCGGGACACCGGGCGAGTCCTCACTGAACAGATCCGGCGTGTGCCAGAACGACTCCGGACGGATGTGCCCCGGGTTCTGCCCCGTCACGCCCGTCGGCGTTCCTGTGTTGTAGATCGCGAAGAGACCACCGGCGGCGGGCTGTCCGCCCACGTTCAGACCGGGCGCGCCCACGGCGAGGTCCTGGTCCGCACCGGCGCCTGCTCCGAGGAGGTGGTCGCCGTTGAAGTCGCCGACGGCGAGCGAGCAACCGAAGTCCATCCCCGACTGCGGCGAGACGAGCTTCATGCCGGGCCCGCCCGGGTAGAGGAAGACTTCGCTCTTCTGACTGAGACCGCGACCCGCGATGCCGTGCACGATCTCGACGGACCCGTTGTCCGCGACCTTGCCGGCATCCTCACCGGGCGCACCGATCGCGAGGTCCTCGGCGCTGTTGCCGTCCGAGAGCTGACCGGCGGCGAGGGACGCACCGAAACGGTCGTCCGGCTCCGCCTTCGGGCCTTCGGGGTTCGTCGCGCTGCTGCTGCCCTGGTTGATCCACTGGTTGCCGGCGGCCTGGAGCCCGGTACCGAGCTTGCCGTAAATGATGTTCACCGTGCCGACGTCGCGGAGCTTGCCGCCGTCGTAGCGCGGCGCGCCGATCGCGAGGTCCTTCACGCCGTCCTTGTTGAAGTCGCCGGCGGCGAGGGCGTAGCCGAACTCGGCTCCCGCCTGCGGGCTGCCGAGGATGCCGTTCGAACCCATCTGAAGGAGCTGCGCCGATGCCGGGACGAGGCCACCCGCACCGCCGTAGATCACGACGACGGCGCCGGCGCCGCTGTTCTTGCCGGGGATGCCGACCGCGAGGTCGTCGCGGTGGTCGCCGTTGAAGTCGCCGGTCGTGAGCGAGTACCCGAAGGCGTCGCCGTCCGACGGACGGATCGTCGAGCGCGTGAGACCGGGCGTCCGCTCGCTGATGAACTGCGAGTTGTTGACCGGGTCGAGTCCCGCCGTCGAGTAGATGACGTCGAGCGAACCCGCGACCGCCGCGCCCTGGGCGGACGAGTCGTCGATCGCGGTCTTGCCGCCGAGGCTGTCGCCCGGCGCGCCGACGACGAGGTCGTGCTCGCCGGCGATGCCGCGGAAGTTGCCGACCGCGGAGTTGGACGAACACGGGTACGAGAACAACCCGAGCGCTGCTTGGGGTGTCGTCGCTCCGTGGGCACCGGCCGGGATGAGCGCCGCAAGGGTGCCGATCGCGATGCCGACGCTGAACCTACGCAAACTCACTCTCATGCCCCATCTCCTGTCCGAGGTGCCACGACGCCCGGACGGACGACAGGGTTCGTCCCCCAACGAACCTCCCCGCCCCAGGCGAGCGAGAGCGTACCTCACCGCTCCATATGTACAGACGAACTACAGACGCCGGAAGTTCGCGGCTACTCGGCCTCTGCCTCCGACTGCTGGCCCTGCAAGAGCCGCCGGACGCGCTCCAGCCGCCGCAGCGTCTCCTGGGTGGACCGGGCCGTCTTCGGATCCGACAGGCGCAGCCCCTCCTCTCCGACCACCTGCTCGAGCTCGCTGAGCGCGGTCATGGCCTGGTGGACGTGCTGGACGAGGCGCTCCGACGCCTCCATCTGCCAGGAGGGCTTCCAGGCGTCGAGGTGGAGAAACACCCAGAGCGAGGCCAGCCCGGTCACGACGACGAGCGCCGTCAGCGCACCGCCGACGGCGGTGTTCGAGCGCGAGATGACGACGGCGAAGGCGCCGAGCACGAGCTGGACGACCCACAGCGCACCAGCCGCTTGGCGGGGCGTGAGCCCGCGCGCGAGGAGACGGTGCGAGGTGTGGTCCGTCCCGCCGATGGCCGGGCTCTGTCCGGCCCGGATGCGCGAGATCACGATCAGCGTCGTGTCGAAGATCGGGACGCCGAGCGCGATGATCGGCACGGCCATCGACAGCGGAGCGTGCACCTTGGGACGCAGGCCGAGCGAGAGTGCCGCGAGGCCGAAACCGATCGGCAACGCCCCCATGTCTCCCATGAACAGCCGGGCGGGATGGATGTTGTGGAACAGGTAACCGAGGCACGCGCCGGCGAGAGCCGCGGCCGCGACGGCGACGACGAACTGTCCGCCGAGGGCGGCGGCGGCCGCGATCGTGATGCCGGACGCAGCCCCGACGCCGGCGGTCAGTCCGTCGAGGTTGTCGAGGAAGTTCAGCGCGAACGTGATGGCGACGAACCACAGCACGGTGAAGACGGGGTCGAGGAGGGCGCCGGCCGTCGACGTGTGCGGGATCACTTCGGCACGCAGGCCGAGCAGCCACGCGATCGCACCGGCACCGGCCGCCCACAGCAGACGAGCCGGTGCACCGAGACCGGTGATGTCGTCCGCGAGTCCGACGATCGAAACGACGACCATGCTCACGGCGGCGGCGAGCCCGAGCGCACCGAGCTGCACGCCCCCGGCGATCATCACTCCCCCGACGATCCCAGACACGATCGCGAGTCCGCCGAGCTTCGGCGTGGCTCGCGTGTGCACGCGTCGGACACGCGGTACGTCGATGAGTCCGACGCGACGCGCGAGCGGGCGGCACAACGCGCCGACGATCAGGGCGATGAGGAAGCCCCCGGCGACCGCGCGGAGCGGGAGGCTCACCGGGACACGTCCGGCGCGAAGCTCCGGACCGGGACCGACCACCGAGAGCGTCGCGAGATAGCGGCCCGCTTCGAGGATCGTTCCCGTTCCGTCCCGCCACCAATGCGCCGCCGCGTAATGCGTCGCGTCGCTCCAGGCGAGGACGCCGTGTCCGGTGACCCGGTCGAACGTCAATCGTGTTCGTGCGAGCTCGACGGGCGCCGCGATGACGGCGATGCGCGTCACCTTCTTGCGCCGCGCGCGCTTCGCGACGACGCGCGCGTCACGCAGGAGCGACTTCGATCGCTTCGGCAGCACGAGCACGCGGCCTTTGACGCCTTTCGACGCGGCGAAGGCGGCGATCGACTTCGCTTCGCGGAGGACGGGGCCCGAGAAGCTCGGGATCGCCCAGATCGTCGACGCGTCCCCACGCTTCAGGAGATCGATCGCGAGCGGGAGCCGGTGGTCGTCGTCCCCCGCGGACACGACGATGACGTCGACGCGCTTCACGGCGTCGGGCCGCGAGAGCCAGCGTCCGACGTTGCGCAATGCGAACAGACCGACGACCGCGAACACGACGACGACGACGAGCGGGAGCGCCTTGCGGAACCGTTCTCGCCGGGCCATGGCGGGACCATACTGTCCGCTCCCGCCGACCGGGTGCGATGTCGTTAGGCTTTCCGCGTGACCTCCGACGGCTGGGCGGACGCCGCACTCGAGCGCATCCGGGATGGATCCGCTCGCATCTGCATCGTCGGATGCGGCTACGTCGGGCTCACCCTCGCCGTCGAGCACGCCCGGACGGGATCGACCGTCGTCGGCATCGAGACGAGCGAGGCGCGGGCGAAGGAGCTCCGGGCAGGGACGAATCCCGTCCCGGACGTCGACATCACGGGGGCCGAGCTGGCGTCGCTCCGTGACGCCGGCACGCTCACGTTTGTCACCGCTCTCACCGAGCCGGCGGACGTCTACGTCATCTGCGTGAACACACCGCTGCGGGACGGATCACCGGATCTCCGCTACATCGAGTCCGCCGGAGAGTCCGTCGCGAAGGTGCTCGGCAAGGGACAGCTCGTCGTGCTCGAGTCGACGACCTATCCGGGAACGACCGAAGAGCTGCTCCGTCCGCTGCTCGAAGAGACCTCGGGGCTGACGGCCGGGGGCGACTTCGCGATGGCGCATTCACCGGAGCGCATCAACCCGGCCGACACGACTCACACGATGCGCAACACACCGAAGGTCGTCGGCGGCCTGACGCCCGATTCGACCGAGCTTGCGGCCGCGTTCTACTCGCGCGTATGCGACACGGTCGTTCCGGTGTCGTCGCCGCGCGCGGCCGAGATCACGAAGTTGTTCGAGAACACCTTCCGCGAAGTGAACATCGCGCTGGCGAACGAGATGTCCGTCGTGTGCCACGAGTTCGATATCGATCCGTGGGAAGTCGTGAAGGCCGCCGCGACGAAGCCCTACGGCTTCACGGCGTTCAAGCCGGGGCCGGGTGTCGGCGGCGAATGTATCCCGGTCGATCCGCAGTACCTCGCCTGGCGTGTGCGCGGGAAGATCGGCCGGCAGTTCCATCTGCTCGAAGCCGCGAGTGACATCAACCGGCGGATGCCCGCGCATGTCGCCCAACGCGCGTCGGAGATCTTGAACGAGCACGGCAAAGCGATGCGCGGTGCGAAGGTGCTGCTGCTCGGCGTCGCATACAAAGGCGGATCGGGCGACACCCGCGAATCGCCGGCGCTCCGCGTCGCGGACCGCCTCGCCGCGGCGGGCGCGAAGCTCGTCTATCACGACGCGTTCGTCGGGAACGCTCCGATCAACGGTGTCGTCTACGACTCGGAACCACTGACGGACGACGCCGTCGCCGACGCCGACCTCGTCCTGATCCTGACCGATCACCCCGGCATCGACTACGCGCACCTCGTCGACACCGCGAAAGTCGTCTACGACACGCGCGGCGTCACGACGGAGATCGTCTCCGAGACGCTTCATCGGGCCTGATAGATCCGCTTCAGGGTCGCGAACATCTCGTCGAGTGTGAAGTTGTCGCGCACGCGTTGCCGGGCCGCGATGCCCATCGCGCGGCGTCGATCGTCGTCGCCGAGGATCCGTCCGATCGCCTCGGACAGCGCGCGGGCGTCGCGCGGCTCCACGACGAGCCCTGTCTGCTCGTTCTGATTGACCCACGACGTCCCGGTACCGAGCTCGGTCGAGACGACGGGCGTCCCCGCGGCCATGGCCTGCAGCAGGACGATGCCGAATGCTTCCGCTCGGTTCACCGCGGGCAGCACGAAGACGTCCGCCGCGTGCATGTACGCAGCGCGCTCTTCGTTGGCGATCGTCCCGAGCATGTGCACTTTGTTCGCGACGCCGCAGCGAGCGATCGCTTCGTCCACCTCGGCGCGCTCGGGACCGTCGCCGCCGACGAGCAGTGTCGCGTCCACATCGCGCATCGCTTCGACGAGGACGTGCACTCCTTTGTAGTGACGGAGGAGCCCCATGAAGAAGACGATCGGTCCGGGATAGCGCGCGCGGATCTCATCCGCGCGCGCGGGACGGGCGCTCCACTCGTCGGCGTCGATCCCGTAGGGAACGACGACGGCTTTGTCGTGCACACGCGCCAGCTCCGGCGCGTCGAGCATCGGCGGCGAGCCGACGATCACCGTGTCGACCTTCCTCCAGAAGAGCGGAAGGAATGTCCGGTATGCGGCAGGCACGACACCGCCGCGGACGATCTCGGCATGGAAGGACGCGACGATCTTCGCCTTCGATCTTGCCGCGAGGAGCGCGAGCTCCCCGGTCGGATTCGGCATGTGCATGTGGATCACATCGGGACGGAGCGCGCGTATGTTTCCGGCCCACGCGGGTGCGATCGGCGCCGTCGAGAGACGGCCGTACTCCCGCGCGCGGACGACGGGCACGCCGCCGTCGTCGTCGGTGATCGTCTCGCGCGAGTGAGATCCGGTCAGCACCGCGAATTCGATCCCGTCGATGCCGTGCACGATCTGATGCATCAGTTGCTCGATGCCACCGTGCGTCGGTGGGAAGTAGTTCTTGAAGAAGTGGAGGACCCTCACTCGGGCGCTAGGGTACCTAGATGCTCGTGAGCATCGTCGTCCCGACGCTCGACGGCGGCGACATGCTGCTGCGCTCGCTCGAACACGTCGACGCCGGACGAAGCGACATCGAGCTCATCGTCGTCGACAACGGCAGCACAGACGGTTCGGTCGACCGCGTCAAGGAACGCTTCCCGGATGCGCGCGTCGTCCGCAACGAACACAACAACGGCTTCGCGCCCGCGTGCGATCAAGGCGCGGACGAAGCCACCGCCGAGTTCATCCTCTTCCTGAACAACGACGCGTTCCTTTCGCCGGGCGATCTCGACGAGATGTTGTCGGCGGCGAACGGTGACCCGTCCGGCGCGATCTGGCAGCCGGTGAACCTCAATGAAGACGGCAGCGTCGACAACGCCGGCAATCTGTTCAGCCGCACAGGCATCTTTCTTCACAACACCGATGTCGAGCGGTCGTCGATCTTCTCGACGAAGGGACCGGCGCTGCTCGTCCGGACTCGCGACTTCCGCGATCTCGGCGGGTTCCGCGCCGACTACTTCGCGTATGCCGAAGAGACCGACCTCTGCTGGCGCGCGCGCATGGCCGGACGCGAAGTGCGTCTCGTGACGACCGCGAAGGTCACGCACATCGGTGGCCAGACGACCGCGCGCATCCTCGGCGCGCAGGACATCCGATACCTCGTCTTCCGCAACCGCTTCCGGACGATCCTCGCGAACGCGTCCGGCGCCACGCTCGCGGTGATGGCGCCGCTGCACGTCCTCGCGTGCCTCGGTTTCGCCGCGGCCTATGCGGTCACCGGTCGGGTCGGCTCGGCCGCATCGGTGCTGAAGGCGCTGTGGTGGGCCGCCGGCAACGCCGACGTCTGGCGCAGCCAGCGGGCGGACGCTCAGGGGGCCCGGAGGGTGGGCGATCGGGACGTCATGCGCCCCGATCTACGGGGACGGTTCACCCCCGCGGTGCTCTGGCGCCACGTCCGGGGCAACCTCTTCCGGTGGGAGGACGCGGCAGCCACGGCCGTCAGGGACCCGCGCTAGCATTTGCGGGGTGGGAGGGACAGGCATACCGTTGGGGGCCATGGCTCGTTACGCCCGTTTACTGGTGGTCGCCATCGTGGCGCTCGTGACGTTCGCACCGGGCATCGCCCACGCGGACTGCACGAACCCGATGGACCCCGATTTCGGACACTGCCCGACGTCGCCCCCGGGGCCGACGCCGGTGAAGACGATCGCGCCGACGCCAAAGGCGACCACGAAACCGACCTCGAAACCGTCGACTCCGGCGCCCACACACCACTTCGTGCCGCCGCCGGCGAACAACACGCAGAACGTCGACAACACGACGCCCGAACCGACGGCCTTCCCGGTCGAGGTGACGAGCCCGGCCCCCGCAGCGACGACCGTCATCGAGACGCAGACGCTGCCGGGCGACAACACGCAGACGCTGAACGCGCAGAACTCGGCGTCCGCGTCGAGCTGGATCTTCGGGTTCATCGTGGGCCTGTTGATCGGCTTGCTCGTGGGACGCGCGTCCTGGGGCATCAAGCGCCGCCGGCGCCAGCAGATCTTCGGCTAGTCGCGACGTCGCGGTCCGCGCCGATCCCCGAACCCCGATCCGGCCACCGTCAACCAGAACTGACGAAGGGCTAGGTCAGCTGTAGTTGACGGTGGGGAAACAGCGTCCCGGACGACGGCAAAGGCCGGGACCCTACGAGGGGATCGGAGCCGAGAACTTCGGCTAGCTCGTTCGCTTCGCGCGCGCCGCGCGCTTGCGCGCCGCCGCCTTCACGGGCGCCCCGCGCGCGGGGACGAAGGCGCTCGTGGCGAGCATCGGGACGTCCACCTTCTCGCCGCGCGACCCCATCAGACGCGGACGACGGCGCGGCGACAAGATCACGGCCAGCGCGAGCAGCGCGAGGATGATCCCGAGCGTCGCAAGGCCCTTCGTCGAACCGAGGAATCGCGAGGCCGCGTTGCCGCTGTTCCTCACGACGTTGATCCGCGCCGAGTAGCGGTGCTTGCCCGTCGTCGTCTCGATCACGTGCTGACCCTGCATCGCGTTCCGCGGGATACGTCCTGAGTTGAGGTAGGCGCCCTTGGAGCCCGCGTTCGAGGACGCGAGGATCCCGCCGTTGCCCTGCGGGTCGTAGTACGTCGTCACGCGCGCATTGGGGGCCGCACATCCCGACGCGCCGCGAACGTAGATCGGGTCGCCGGGGTGGTAGTTCGCCTTCTTGACGTAGCCCTTGCTGTTCTTGCCGTCGGTCTCGACGCAACTGTTCGTCGGCGCGCCGCTCGCTCTCGGCGTCGGGTGCGCCTTCTTCGGCGTCGGCTTCGGCTTGTGTGAAGGCGTCGGATGCGGCGAGGGCGTCGGAGGCGGCGGCGGGTAGGAGGCCTGCGCAAGCTGCATCGGCTTCGGGGCGATAGAGGCGTTCGAGGCATGGCCGAATGCCAGCGAGCCCAGCAGCATCGCTAGGCAAACGAAGAAGACGCCGAGCCGCCCCCGAGTCAGCACCGAACTATTACAGTCGGGATTGCCTCTCGCGTCAATCGGTTTCATCAGAAGAAATGTCGTATGACGCGCCTAAGCAACCTATACGGCGAGGTGAGGGCGCGTACCAGCGCTCCGCGGCGGGTTTGCGCGAGCCGGACATCGAAGACGAGATCGCGGTCGACCGAGCCCGAAACGTGGGAGGGACCCACGATGTGCCACCCGCGAGCGGCCACGAAGGACACGTCGATGCGGTCGTCGTGCGCCATCGCTTGCGGGAGCACCCGCAACTGGTAGGTCGGTGAAGCCTTCGTCCCGAAGAAGGCCCCCGGTACGGCCGAGGACGCTTGCACGTGGACGTCTCCCCCGGGGGGAACGTCGACGCCCGTACGGTAGGCGAGCAAGCTGCCCTCGGACGCACCGAGCACATCGGTTGTTCGTCCGGCGATCGCGAACCTCTTGAGGACGTCACGTCCAGACCGAACGAGCATGAAGGTCAGCCGGTTCGTCCCGCGCGCGAGCCCTTTGACCGGGGTCCCGATCACGTAATCCGGGAGACCTCCGGAGGGAGCCGCGTTGTGGAGATCGACGTCGAGGAACGCCTGCGCTTGGGCGCTCCGCGGATCGAGCAGGACCGTGTACTTGTACGACTTCGTCAGGAACCAGTCTTCCTTGTTCCCGGACGAGTTCTCCGCCACGACCGACAGCGCGTCGCTCGAGCCACTCGCGCGGTCGACGTTTCCAGCAAGGCCCACAACTTGGAACATCGACTCGTCGGCGCCGTTGCTTGAGTACATACGGAAATGACCCGACTGAACGGCGGCGTCGAACGATCCGATCGTCACCGGATGCAGCGTGATGTTCTGGGTCGTCAATTCCTGGAAGGCCGTCCGGACGACCACGGCGAAGAAGGCATCGCGTTTCGCTCGGTCGGGGATGGCCGTGTAGACGTCGTGCTGCATGACCTGCGACACGTTCTCTGCGGTCACCGCAGGCCGCCAGCCGGCAACGTGGATCGGACCCGTGAGCTTGAGGACGGCCGCGACGCCGTCCGGATCGACGCCGATCACACCGTCGATCGGACCGGCTTTGCTCTTCACGGCTTGGAGCAGCAGGTCGGAAGCCGTCGGGAAGTCGGTCGTCATGTTGATGTTCTGCAGGAGCTCGGCCTGACGCCGGAAGTCGTCGGGGAACCACGTCGGGTAGGTGAGGCCCTTCCCCGGCTGTGGGAAGAGCGTGGTCGGGAAGCCGGAGAGCTTCTCGAGATGGATGTGGCCGCCGGCGGCGTCCATCGCCGTGACGTAGCCGATGAACCCGCCGCTCCCTCGCAGCTCCGAGAGGTTCGAGAAGGCGATCAGGTACCGCTTGAAGCCGCCCTGCCCGAGCACGCTCGGAAGGCCGTGGAGGGCCGCCTGCGCCTTCGTGACGGCGTCGGCGGCGCCGGGGACGAGGTCCTTCACTTCCTTCCGCACTTTGGCCACGGGCGAGAGCACCCAGCCCGAGGGCATCCGTGCGACCTCGTCCGCGACGCTCGACGCGGCGTTCGCGCCGGTGTCGAGCGCCGTCGCGGACGCAGCGAGCGCGTTCAGGGGGATCGTCCCTTTGGTGAGGTGGAACGACCCGCCCGGGAGATGCTGCAGAGAATCCGCGAGCGAGGCTCCGGCGTCGGCGATCTGACGCCCGACGGACGCAACGGAGCCCGCAACGGTGACATTCGTCCCGAGGAAGGGGACGAGTCGCGCCGGCAGGAGCAGCGGCGAGCTCAGGCGGCCGGCGGCAACGGCGAAGACCGACGACGCCTGGACGAAGCTCGCCCTCGCCGACGACGGATCGTCACGAAGGATCGCGTCCCGTCCGGAGGTCAGCAGTGCGCGACC
>JAICYB010000030.1 GCA_025934435.1 Actinomycetes bacterium
ATGCGCTTCAGGGGAACCGACTTGGCCGGGTCGTGCGGCTTCACGCTCACGATCGTCCGGAGCATACCGGCCGCGAGTGTCCGGACAAGGGGACAACATGGTGCAGCACTGCAGCGGTAGGAGCTACAGACGTTCGATGATGCAGCCGCTCGCGAGTGCGCCGCCGCAGCACATCGCGATCAACGCGAACTGCTGATCCGTCCGCTCGAGCTCGTGTAGCGCGGTGGTGATCAGCCGCGCACCGGTGCAACCGACGGGGTGACCGAGCGCGATCGCGCCGCCGTTGACGTTCGTCTTCTCGATGTCGGCACCGGTGACGCGCTGCCACGACAGGACGATCGACGCGAACGCTTCGTTCACCTCGAAGATGTCGATGTCGCCCACGGTCATGCCGGCCTTGGCGAGGACACGCGCGGTGGCTTCCGGTGGTCCGTCCAAGTGGTAGTAGGGGTCGCTCCCGACGAGGGCTTGCGCGACGAGGCGTGCACGCGGCTCGAGACCGAGTGACTCCGCCTTCTCGCGCGACATCCAGAGGACCGCCGCCGCGCCGTCCGAGATCTGCGACGACGTGCCGGCGGTGTGGATGCCGTCCTCGAGCACGGGCTTCAGTGACTCGAGCGACTCCTTCGTCGTGAGGCGCAGGCCCTGATCGCGAGAGACGACCTGCTTCTCGCCGGTTGGACCGTCCTGCTTCACGATCGGCGCTTCGACCGGGATCACTTCGCGGACGAACCGCTCCTCCTCCCACGCCCGGTTCGCTTTCTCCTGCGACGCGAGTCCGAACCACTCGATGTCGTCGCGCGAGATGTCACGGCGCTTCGCGATGCGCTCCGCAGCCTGGAACTGGTTCGGCATGTCCCACGGCCACTCCGGGGGACGAGACGTACCCGGGCCGTTCATCACGTTCGCGCCGAGCGGCACCCGGCTCATCGCCTCGACACCGCAGCCGATACCGACATCGATCGCGCCCGCTGTGACGAGGTTCGCGACGAAGTGGTTCGCCTGCTGCCCCGATCCGCATTGGCAGTCGATCGTCGTGCACGCCGTTTCGTACGGGAGCCCGGCCGAGAGCCACGCGTTTCGCGTGACGTTCGAGCCCTGCTCCCCCGCTTGCGTCACGCACCCGCCGACGACCTGCTCGACATCGGACGCTTCGATCCCGGCGCGCTTCACAACTTCGATCTGCGCGGCGGACAGGATCTCCGTCGGATGGAGTCCCGACAACCATCCGTTGCGCTTCCCGATCGGCGTGCGCGCTGCTTCGACGATGACGGCTTCGGGCATGTCAGTTCCTCCCCAAGATCAGTCCGCTCGTCGGCACTCCCGTGCCGGCGGTCACCAATACGTGTTCTACATCGTTCACCTGATTCACCGCGGTGCCGCGCAGCTGACGAACGCCTTCGGCGATCCCGTTCATCCCGTGTATGTACGCCTCGCCGAGCTGGCCGCCGTGCGTGTTGATCGGCAGCCGTCCTCCGAGCTCGATCGCTCCGTCCGCGATGTAGTCCTTCGCTTCACCGCGCTTGCAGAACCCGAGCTCTTCGAGCTGCACGAGCACGAACGGGGTGAAGTGGTCGTAGATGATCGCCGTCTGGATGTCGTCGGGGGTCAGGCCCGACTGCTCCCACAATTGCTTCCCGACGAGACCCATCTCAGGAAGCCCGCCGATGTCGTCGCGGTAGTAGCTCGTCATGGATTCCTGATCCTCGGACGAACCTTGCGCGGCCGCTTCGATCGCGATGCCGTCGGGAGAACGCTCCGCCGACGTCACGACGATCGCGACACCGCCGTCCGATTCCTGGCAGCAGTCGAGGAGATGCAACGGCTCGACGATCCACCGTGACGCCTGGTGCTCTTCGAGCGTGATCGGCTTTCCGTAGAACCATGCGTTCGGGTTCGTCGCGGCGTGCTTTCGGTCGGCGACGGCGACGACACCGAAGTCCTCGGACGTCGCGCCGGATTCGTACATGTAGCGCTGGGCGAACATCGCGACCCAGGCGGCGGGCGTGACGAGGCCGAACGGGAAATAGAAGCCGTACTCCATCTCGGGCGAGTAGCGATCGGTTCGTCCGAAGCGGTTGCCGGACCGTTCGTTGAACGCGCGGTAACAGACGACGACGTCGGCCGCGCCTGATTCGACGGCCATCTTCGCCTGATGCACGGTCGCGCAGGCCGCGCCCCCGCCGTGGTGGATCCGCGAGAAGAAGGTCAGTTCGGGGATACCGAGCGTGCGTGCGATCTCGATCTCGTTGGACGAATCCATCGTGAACGTGACCATGCCGTCGACGTCGGCGGGCGAGAGCGATGCGTCCTGCAGAGCAGCGAGGGTCGCTTCGCACGCGAGCTGCAGCTCCGATCGTCCGGACTCCTTCGAGAATTCGGTGGCCCCGATCCCGGCTATGACGGCAGACACAGTTTCACCGTCCCCGTCACGTGATCGCCGAGCGAGTTCGCGCCGCGTACCTCGACATCGATCACGCCGTCTTCCTTCGA
This sequence comes from Actinomycetes bacterium, assembly GCA_025934435.1. Lineage (GTDB taxonomy): Bacteria > Actinomycetota > JAICYB01 > JAICYB01 > JAICYB01 > JAICYB01. The sequence goes on from JAICYB010000030.1 coordinate 2,494, forward strand.
CGTGACCCGTCCGGTCATCGTCATGGTGTCGTACGGATAGTTCGGCGCGCCGAGGCGGATCGACACGGACTGCAGCAGCGCTTCCGGGCCGGCCCAGTCGGTGATGAATCGTCCGACGAATCCGTTCGTCGTGAGGATATTCATGAAGATGTCCTTCGAGCCCTTCTGCTGCGCGAGGTCGCGGTCGTGATGGACGTCTTGGTAGTCACGCGTCGCGATGGCCGTCGACACGATGAGCGTCGGCGTGATCTCGATGACGAGCGGCGGCAGCTCGGTGCCGACGGCGACGTCGGCATAGCTCAGCGTGCTGGTCGCCATTGCGGCAACGTCCTTCCTCGTTCGTTGTCGGCGAAGACGAGTTCGACACCCATCCCGATGCGCACATCGGACGGGTCGACGTCGATCACGTTGCCGACGATGCGGGTGCCCTCGGCGAGGGAGACAAGAGCGACGGCGAAGGGGTGCGTCCGCCCGGGAACTTCGGGACGGTGATGGACGACGAAGCTGTAGACCTCGCCGCGTCCGGACGCGACGATGAAGTCCCACTCCTTCGACCGGCACTTCCAGCACAGCGGTCGGGGCGGATGCCGCAAGGTTCCGCAGGACGAACAGCGCTGGATCCGGAGCTCGCCGGCTTCGACGCCCTCCCAGAAGAACGCACTGTCGCGAGGGGGCGGCGGGATGTCCGACTTCTTCGGCTTCGGCGTCGAGGGCTTGAACTTCAGGATGCGGAAGCGCATCTCGCCGACGACCTCACCGCTCTGGTCGCGGTAGGTCTGCAGCGTCGTGATGAAGTATCCCTCGCCGAGCCCGGTGGTCTTCGGCCCGGTCACCGACTCGACCTCGGAGCTGACCGTCAGGAGGTCACCCGGGCGCAGGTAGCGGTGGTAGATCTGCTCGCAGTTCGTCGCGACGACCCCGACGTAGCCCTCGGCGTCCACCATCGACATCAGACGGGACTGCGGATCTTCCCCGTCGGAGCGTCGCGGGACGAGGCCCTGCATCGTCCATACCTGTAATGACGTCGCCGGCGCGACGATCCCGCCGTGGACGGACCGCTTCGCGAACGACTCGTCCGTGTAGACGGGATTGCGGTCCCCGAGCGCGTCCGTCAGATGGCGGATCATCGGCTCGTTGACCGGGTCGCGCGCCACCGTCGGACCCCCGTAGGGCTTCCCGACGAACTCCTGCAGACGTTCGGCGAGGGTCCTCGAAGCGGTCTGTGTCACGACGTCTCCACTAGAACACGTTCTAGGACGCTAACGCATCCGAACAGGCGCATACTGTTTCGCATGGGGCCCGCGGCACGGGGTTGGGGGCAGACCGTTACTCGTATCGCGCTGCTGGCTGCGCTCTATCTCGCCGGCGCGCATGCCGGGCTCGCCGTCGCGTTCAGCAACCGGAACGTCACCACCGTTTGGCCCCCGACGGGGATCGCCGTGGCCGGACTGCTCATCTGGGGGATCGACGTATGGCCCGGCATCGTCATCGGCGCGTTCCTGGCGAACATCACGAATCACGCCGGCGTTGGAACGTCCGCGGCGATCGTCGTCGGTAACACCGCAGCACCGGTCGTCGCGGCCTTGGTGCTCCGCAGCGTCTCGTGGTTCGACGATGCGCTCGAGCGATTGCGTGACGTGTTGTCGCTGCTGCTCGTCGGTGGGTTCGGTGCGATGACGATCAGCGCAACACTCGGTACATCCGCCCTCCTGCTGACGCATGCGACGACGGCGTCGCGTGCATTGTCCGTCTGGGCGGTCTGGTGGGTCGGCGACGCGATCGGCGTCGTCCTGTTCGCGCCCTTCCTGTTGCTCGCCTCACGAACGACGAGAAACGATCCGATCGTCGCGCGCCTCCGCGAGACGATCTTGCTCGTCGTGTTCGCGGTCGCGATCGTGCTGACGGTCTTCAACGTTCACGCCCCGCTCGCGTACCTCATCCTGGTGCCCGTCGTGTGGGCGGCGCTCTCGTTCGAACAGGTCGGAGCGTCGCTGGTCACGATCATCCTCGCCGCGATCGCGGTGGCGGAGACCGTCGCCGGACACGGACCATTCGCGAGCGGAACGCCGACGCAGAACCTGGCGTCACTGCAGATCTTCAACGCCATCGTCGCGTTCGCCGGATTGTCGCTCGCGTGTGTCGCGTCCGCGCGCCGCCGAGCGGAGGACGCGCTCCGGTCGAGTGAGGCGCGTTACCGGCGCCTCTTCGAGCGCGCGACCGATCCGATCTGGATCCACGACCTCGACGGCCGGATCACGTACGCGAATCACGCGGCGGCGCGGGTGACGGGTTACCCGATCGACCGGCTGAGCACGATGTCGATCTTCGACCTCGCCGGCGCGCATCAGGAGCCGACGATCCGCCGGGCGATCCGCCAACTGCTCGAGGTCGGTGAGACGACCTCGCTCGAGATCGAGCTGCGGGGGCCCGGCGGGACGCTCGTCGCCCTCGAGCTCTCCGCCGTTCTCGTACGCGAGGGCGAGCCGACCGGTGTGCAGCTCATCGGACGAGACATCACGGCGCGCAACATCACGGAAGGACAGCTTCGCCGGAACGCTTTGCGCGATCCGGTGACGGGCCTTCCTAACCGAACTCTCGTGATCGAACGCATCGAGTACGCACTCGCGGTGGACGACGACACGAACACGGGCGTCGCGCTCGTGATCTGCGACATCGACGACTTCGGACGCATCAATACGACCGACGGCCGCGGCGCGGGCGACTCGCTCCTTCGTAGCGTCGGCCACAAGCTGGACGGCGTCCTTCGCGGCTCGGACACCATCGGACGCATCGGGGGCGACGAGTTCGCGGTGATCGTGTCTCCGATCCGCGACGCGGACGAAGCCCATCTGATGGCCCGGCGCATCTCGGATGCCGTGCACGGATGCGCGCCGCATCATCCGACGGTCTGCATCGGGATCGCGATACGCACTCCCGACATCGCCGACGTCGAATCCCTCGTGCGACGTGCCGATCTCGCGATGCGCCACGCGAAACGTGGCGGCGCGGGCTCCATCGAGATGTACGGGGCGCACATCGAACCGGACACCGAAGTCTTCGAAGACATCCGCACGAGACTCGAACGCTCGCTCGAGCGTTGAACAAAGCGGGCTGGGGCAGCTACGGCCGCGGCCCCGTCCTGTTCCTCGCCGGTGTCGCGTTCATCGATTCCGTCGATCGCGGCATCCTTCCGGGCGTTCTCTCGCTGGTGCAGAAGGATCTGCACTTCAGCGACAGCGAAGCCGGAGTGCTCGCGTCGGTCTTCGTCCTGACGTCGTTCGTCGCGACGATCCCCGCGGGCTACATCGCGGACCGATTCCGGCGCACGTACGTCATCGGGATCGCGCTCGCCGCGTGGGGCGCGCTCACCGCAGCCAACGCCGCCGTGCGGAACTTCACGCAGTTCCTGGGCGTACGCGCGTTGCTCGGCGCTGGTGACGCGGTCAACGGGCCGGCGTCGAATTCACTCCTCGCCGACTACTACGACGCATCGATCCGCGGCCGAGCGTACGCGTACACCCGCGTCGCACCGACCGTCGGCTACGCCGTCGGACTCGGCGTCGGGGGCGCCGTCGGGTCCGCGTTCGGATGGCGAGCCGCATTCCTGATCGTCGGCGTACCGGGGTCGCTTCTGGCGTTCGCGATGACGCGGGTGAAGGAGCCGGCGCGCGGCGAATCCGATCGCACGGACACGAGCGATTCGCTCCTGCAGTCGGGGGCCGAGCGCGGGTGGCGACCTCTGCTGCGCGACGTTCGCGAAGTCGCGAGTGTTCCGTCCCTCCGTGCCGTGATGATCGGCACGGCCATCTCGACGGGAGCACTCACCGGACTCGGCTACTGGGCGGCACCGTTCTACGACCGGCACACCTCGCTGCATGGCGGGGGGTCAGCCGAAGTGGTCGGCGTCATCATCTTGTTCGGCGCGATCGTCGGGACGATCCTCGGGGGCCGTGCCGCCGACCGCGCACGAGAACGCGACGTCTCGTCGCCGATGCGCGTCGCCGGCATCACCCAGCTCATCGCGGGCGTCATCCTCGCCGCGACGTTCCTGCACGAACCGCTGATCGTCCGGCTCCCGGGTCAGCTGATCGGCGTCGCCTTCGTCGTCGCGGCGTTCCCGGCGCTCTCGGCGATGACATCCGAGATCGTGCAGCCGCGTGTGCGCGGGACGGCGTTCGCGCTGTCGGGTTTCCTCGGGGCGCTCGCGTCGGCCATCTCCCCGCTGCTGATCGGCGTCATCGCCGACCGGTTCCCGATCGCCATCCACGGTGCGCGCAAGGGGAACCTCGCGACGGCGTTCCTCATCGTGACTCCGCTCATACTGGTGGGAGCATCGGTCGTCCTGAACGGACGACGCCACGTCGAGGCCGACATCGCGCGGATAAAGGAGACGACATGATCACCCAGGACAAGCTCTTCATCGGCGGGGAGTTCGTCCCACCGGCGGGCACCGATCTCATCGAAGTCATCTCCCCGTCGACGGAAGAAGTCATCGGACGCGTGCCGGACGGAACGAACGCCGACGTCGACCACGCCGTTGCCGCGGCTCGTGAAGCATTCGACCGTGGGCCGTGGCCGAACATCGCGGCGTCGGAACGAGCCGACATCATGGCGAAGCTCAGCGGACTCATCCAAGCACGCAGCCAAGAGTTCTCCGAACTCATATCGAGCGAGAACGGATCGCCCATCTCGTGGTCGCTCATGGGCCAGGTGTTCGCGGCGACGATGGTGCTCGACTTCTACACGAACCTCGCGCGCGAATACGCGTTCGAAGAGGAGCGCCCGGGACTGATGGGTTCGCCGGCGCTCGTGCGGCGCGAGCCCGTCGGCGTCGCGGCGTGCATCATCCCGTGGAACGTCCCGCTGTTCGTGACGATGCTGAAGCTCGGGCCGGCGATGGCGGCCGGTTGCACCGTCGTGGTCAAGCCGTCGCCCGAGACACCACTCGACGCGTACCTCCTCGCGGAGTGCGCGAAGGAAGCGGGTGTTCCGTCCGGCGTTATCAACATCGTCGCGGCGGGACGCGAGGTCGGCGAATATCTCGTGACGCATCCGAACATCGACAAGGTCGCATTCACCGGTTCGACGGCGGTCGGACGGCGCATCGGCGCTCTGTGCGGCGAGCGACTCCGTCGCTTCACGCTCGAGCTCGGCGGCAAGTCGGCGGCGATCATCCTCGATGATGCTGATGTCTCCGCGGCGATCCCCGGACTCGTCCCGGCCGGGATGATGAACAACGGCCAAGCGTGCGTCGCGCAGACGCGCATCCTCGCTTCGCGCGATCGCTACGACGAAGTCGTAGACGCACTCGTCGAGGAAGTCACGAAGCTCAAGCTCGGCGACCAGATGGACCCGGCCACGCACGTCGGTCCACTGGTCGCGAAGCGTCAGCAGGATCGCGTGCTCGGCTACATCGAGAAGGGTCAGGACGAAGGCGCGAAGGTCGCGATCGGCGGCGGAAAAGGGATGGACCGCGGCTGGTTCATCGAACCGACGGTATTCACGAACGTCGACAACAAGATGACGATCGCGCAAGAGGAGATCTTCGGCCCGGTCGTCGCGGTGATCCCCTACGACGACATCGAGGACGCCGTGCGCATCGCGAACGACTCGATCTACGGACTGTCCGGCAGCGTGTGGAGCGCGGACAGTGACCGCGCGACCGAGATCGCGAAGCGCATGCAGACGGGGACCGTTTCGGTGAACGGATTCATCCTCGACTTCAGCTGTCCGTTCGGCGGCTTCAAGTCGTCCGGCATGGGACGCGAGCTGGGCCGCGAAGGCCTCGAGGCATACCTCGAAGCGAAGACGATCAGCTACCCGACAGGACGAACCACGCCCGTCGGCGGGTAGATCAGCGGGTCGCAGACGAACTAGAGGTCGCGCTCGAACCGCAGTCCGTCGTCGCGCGTTTCACTGTCGGTGTCGAACCAGCGGATGGGCTTCGTCCCGCTCGCGTAGGCCGGCCAGCCGACCGTTCCATCGGTGATGAAGCTGACCCAGTCGCGGTGCATCTCGCGGGCGAGACGGCGCGGTGCGTTCGGTCCGATCAGTCCATCGGCAACGCGTTCCGCGTCGAGGTTGTCCCACGCGAACGGGATGTCGAGACAGTGCGCCGCGCCGACCGCGCCGTCGAAGAGCGGTGACCGCCACGCGAACTGATACCCGTACGTCGTCGCGTCGCCGCGATCCTCGAGCATCTTCGCGAGCGGCGCGCGGAACGCGCGGTCCGTCGACGCCTGCGCGACGAGGCTCGACGAGATCGTCCGTCCCGACGTGCGCTTTGTACGCGTCGAGATCGATCTTCATCGACTCGAGTGACTTCATCGCTTGGTCGCCCTCGAGGTTCGCGCGCTGCATACGGATCGCGCCGTTGACCTCTTCCGTCGTCGAGCCGGCCAGAAGTGCGACGTCCGCTCCCGCGCCCTCGATGATCGCCTTGAACGGATGCTCCGGGATCGTTTCGCCGTCCGCGAACGGACGAAGTCCCGATGCTTTCGGATCGAAGCCTTTCATCAGCGCCGCCGCCGTGAACGGATTGCGCGCGACCTTCAGGTGCGCTTCGACGAGCTGATCGGGCGTGAATCGCGAAAGATCCTCTCGTGTCGGTCGAACACCCAGACGCTTCGCGACGTCGCGTCCGAGATCGCGCGCGGCTTCGGGAGGCATGCGCGAGTCGGACGTCCCACTCATGCCGATCACGCGATGGAACAGTCCCTTCGCCTTCGGATTCACCATCAGCGTGATGCACGCGGCCGATCCGGCCGACTGCCCGCCGATCGTGACGCGCGACGGATCTCCACCGAAGTTCGCGATGTTGTCACGCACCCATTCGAGCGCCGCGACCCAGTCGAGCACGGCACGGTTGGACGGAGCACCCTCGATCTCGAGGAACCCCTCGACCCCGAGCCGGTAACCGATGGACACGACGACGACACCGTCGCGCGCGAAGCGCGTACCGACATACCACGGACTGCGATTGCAACCCGAGACGAAGCCGCCTCCGTGGATCCAGACGAACACCGGAAGCTTCGCCGAGATGTCCGGGGTGTAGATGTTCAGGTTGAGGAAGTCGTCGCCGGCTTCGACGGGCTCGGGGATGATCGTGATACCGGGGTCGCGCTGCGGCGCCGTCGGGCCGTACGCGAAGCACTCGCGCGTTCCGCTCCACGGTTCGTGCGCCGCCGGCGCGCCGAATCTGTTCTCGCCGAGCGGCGGGGCGGCGTAGGGGATGCCGAGGAAGACGTGCTGGTCTTCGAGGACGAACCCCTCGACCTTCCCGGACGTGGTCTCGGTGATCAACGCTCGAAGATGGTAGCGGCTACGTCCTCACGCTCTTCATACGGACGCCAGCGCTTCTGCTGGAGGCGGTCGAGGATCACGGCTATCGCCGCCGGGTTGTGGATGAGGCCGCTGTGCGATCCCTTCACCTCGATCACTTCGACGCGCTTGCCCTCGTCGGGGATGCAGATCTTCCACGGGACGACGCCGTCGGTCTTCGTGAAGATCGCCGTGAGCGGAACGGGAAGCGGACGGAGCATCGCGTCCGGATCGGCGTCTTTGACGTTGTCGCTGTGCAGCGGTGCGAGCGCTTGGAACAGCGGCGTCACCGGGCTGGTCGCGCGGCCCGGGCGACGGAACGGCGATCCGAGCGTGATCACCTGCCGCACGATCTCGGGGGCCGACCGCGCGATCTCGCGCGAGTAGATACCGCCGAGGCTGTGTCCGATCAGGGTGAGCGGTTCCCGGTGTTCCCCGACGAGTCCACGCACACGCTCGCGCAACCCGGTGACGATTCGATCGGTCGGGCCGAGGTTGCGGCCGAGACGCCACGCGTGCACGTGATACCCGAGCGCTCGGAGCAGCCGGCGGAGCGCGAGCGTCGAGCCGTCGGAACCGATGAATCCGGGCAGGACGAGGATCGGACGGTCGTCGCCTTTCGGTCCTTTCGCGAGGTTGCGACGCGCGGCGAGGAAGGTCCCGAACTCGCGCGCCGCGCGCGGCGCTTCGGTGGCGAATCGTCCTCGGGCGGCGGGTTGGCGCACTGCCACAGTATGTACTTGACTAATCAGTCAAGAGGCTGCCCGAGGGAGGGTCACATGTGGGATTTCGAAACCGAACCTGAGTTCCAGGAAAAGCTCGATTGGATCGACCAGTTCGTCGCCGACGAGATCGAGCCGCTCGAAGCGCTGCTGTCCGCGCGAGCCATCGACTTCGCGAAGTTCATGAAACGGCGCCAGGAACTGAAGCAGATCGTGAAGGACAACGATCTATGGGCGTGCCACCTCGGCCCCGAGCTCGGCGGCAAGGGCTACGGCCAGGTGAAGCTCGCGCTGATGAACGAGATCCTCGGTCGCTCGGGTTCGGCCCCCGGCATCTTCGGCGCGCAAGCGCCGGACACCGGGAACATGGAGATCCTCGCCCACTACGGCACGGAAGACCAGAAGGAGAGGTTCCTCAAACCGCTCCTCGCCGGCGAGATCTACTCGGCGTACTCGATGACCGAGCCGAAGGGCGGTTCCGACCCGACGTCGTTCACGACACGCGCACAGCTCATCGACGACGAGTGGGTCATCAACGGTGAGAAGTGGTTCACGTCCAACGGACAATTCGCGACGATCCTCATCGTCATGGCCATCACGAACCCCGACGTCAGTCCGTACGACGGAACGTCGATGTTCGTCGTCCCGAAAGACACACCCGGCGTGAACATCGTGCGCAACTTCGGCACGGGTTCCGAACCGATCGGCCACGGCAACCACGCGTGGATCAAGTACGAGGACGTCCACATCCCGAAGGAGAACCTGCTCGGCACCGAAGGCAAAGCCTTCGCGATCGCGCAGACGCGCCTTTCCGGCGGACGGATCCACCACGCCATGCGGAGCGTCGCGCAGCTGAAGGTGTGCCTCGACGCGATGTGCGAGCGCGCGCTTTCGCGTCACACGAAAGGCGAGATCCTCGCGCAGAAGCAGATGGTGCAGGAGCAGATCGCGGACGTATGGACGGACGTCCAGATGTTCCGTCTCCTCGTCCTGCAGTCGGCGTGGAAGATCGACAAGTACCAGGACTACACGAAGGTTCGGAAGGACATCGCCGCGGTGAAGGCCCGTCTTCCCGAGGTGTTGATGAAGACGATCCACACGGCGATGCACCTCCATGGTGCGATCGGTGTGTCCAACGAACTGCCCTTCGCGCGTATGTGGCAAGGCGCGCCGTCGATGGGCATCGCGGACGGCCCGAGCGAGGTCCACAAGGTCACCGTGGCGCAGCAGGTGCTCAAGGACTACGAGCCGCACGACGGACTCTGGCCGCGCCTGCACATCCCGTCGCGCCAGGAAGAAGCGAAGAAGAAGCTCGCGTGGCTACTCGAAGAAGAGATGGCGAATGCCTGAGATCCACGGCGAGGTAGCGAAGGACTTCGAACCGGTACGCGACGCATTCGCGCGCAACTTCGAGAAACACGAAGAGGTCGGTGCGGCCTTCGCGCTCTACCTGCAGGGCAGCAAGGTCGTCGACCTGTGGGCGGGCACGGCCGACGTCGACACCGGTCGCGAGTGGGAGGAGAACACGCTCCAAGCGGTCTTCTCGACGACGAAGGGCATCACCGCGATCTGTGCGCACCTGCTCGCGCAGCGCGGCGAGCTCGACCTCGACGCGCCGGTCGCGAACTACTGGCCCGAGTTCAAAGCTGCCGGGAAAGAGAACGTCCCGGTGCGCTGGCTGCTCGGCCACCGCACGGGTCTCCCCGCTTTCCACGACACCGTCACGCCGGACGAAGCCCTCGACTGGGACCGCATCACCGCGCGGCTCGCCGCCGAGGAACCGTGGTGGGAGCCGGGCAGCACGCACGGCTACCACGCGATCACGTACGGATGGCTCGTCGGCGAGGTGATCCGCCGGGTGTCGGGCAAGAACATCGGGACGTTCGTCGCGGACGAACTCGCCGGACCACTGGGCCTCGACACCTACATCGGGCTGCCGGAGTCGGAAGAGCCGCGAGTCGCGCCGCTCATCCAGATGTCGATCCAAGGCGAGCGGCCCGCGCAGGACGTGATCGACGCGATGCCACCCGAGATGCGCGAAGCGATCGAAGCGTTCACGAACCCGGATTCGCTCACGCAGAAAGCGCTCCGCGTCACGGATCCCGCGCTCGATTGGAACAGTCGCGAGGTGCACGCCGCGGAGATCCCGGCGGCGAACGGCATCACCTCGGCGCGTTCGCTCGCGAAGCTCTACGCAGCATGCGTGGGAGAAGTGGACGGCATCCAGATCTTGTCGCCGGAGACCGTCGCCGCGGCAACGAAGGAAGTTTCGAACGGACCGGACAAGGTGCTCATCGCGCCGACGCGGTTCGGCTCGGGATTCTTCCTTCAGTCGATGTTCTCGCCGCTGTTCGGTCCGAACTCGTTCGGACACGCCGGTGCCGGCGGCTCGCTCGGCATGGCCGACCCCGACGCCGAGATCGGCTACGGCTACGTGATGAACAAGATGCAGGCGAACCTGTCCGGCGACCCTCGCACGCTCGGCCTGACCGAAGCCGTGAAGGAGTGCCTCAGCTACTAACGCTTGCGCTTCTTCGGCGGGAGTGACTTCGCGTAGCTCGTGCCGAGCTTCACCCACTTCGTCAGTTGCGCCTTCGTCTTCACGTCGGCCGACGCGATACGCAGCCATCCGGCCATCGGCCGGCCGCGCATCACCATCGGTTCGGCCTTCGACTTCTTGCAGATCGCATCCGACTCGTCCGGGTCGACGCGCACCATCAGGCCGCCCTGACCGCTGGCGGCGATCGCCATGTTCCCGCCGATCATGAACCCGAGCCCCCCGAACATCTTCTGCTCCGTGACGCCTTTCTCCGTCGCGATCAGTTCGCGGATGCGTTCGGCGAGGTCTTCGTCGTAAGCCATGTCAGTCCTTGAAGATAGGCGGACGCTTCTGTTTGCGTGCGCGTACGGATTCCTCGAAATTCTGCGTCGTCAGCCGGACGAACAGTTGCGCGACCCCCTCGTGATCCATGTGTGACGCAAGGGAGCCCGCGTCGAGCGACGACCAGAGCATGCGCTTCGTGAGCTCGATGCCCGGACGCGAGAATCCGCTGATCCGATCCGCCAGGACGTAGCACTCGCCGAGCAGATCGTCGGCAACGGACGAAACGAGTCCGATGCGCTGTGCTTCGTCCGCATCGACGTCGCGTCCGGAGAGCATGATCTCGGAGGCACGGGACGAACCGATCGCGCGCGGGAGCAGGTATGAGATACCGAGTTCGGCGGCGGTGAGTCCGTTGTTGATGCCGGCAGCGCGGAAGTACGCGGACGGCGACGCGATCCGAACGTCGCAGGACAATGCCAAGCAGAATCCGCCGCCGATCGCCGCGCCGTTCACAGCGGCGATGACCGGCTGGTGCATCTTTCGGATCGCCATGATCACGTCGTCGAGCAGCTCCATCGCTCGGAGCGCGATCGTCGGAACGGTGAGGCCGTCGATGTTCGGAACCATCCCCGCATCCTCGTGATCGGCCCCCGAGCAGAAACCGTGGCCGGCCCCTGTGACCACGACGACGCGCGTTTCGTTATCGCTGCTGACCTCGCGCAGCGCGTCGCGGAACGGGATCATCACGTCGAACGCCATGGCGTTCATGCGCTCCGGACGATCGAGCGTGATCAGCGCGACGTGCGGATGCGGCTTCTCGACGCGGACGAAGGACATGTCCGCACAGCCTACGAAGTTGTGACCTCCAGCTTCGAATAGCCGCGGATGGTGAAGCTCTTCCGCCGGACGGCCTTGCGCACGCGCATCGCCGGGAACCGGCGAACGAGTTCACCGAGCATGATGCGCGCCTCGAGGCGGGCAAGCGGCGCACCGATGCAGAAATGAGCGCCGCCGCTGAACGAGAGGTGCGGGTTCGGCGAGCGGGCGAGATCGAGCTTGTTCGGATCGGCGAAGACGGCCGGATCACGATTCGCCGCGGCGATGAGCGGCACGACGATGCTGCCTTTCCGGATGGTCTGCTCCCCGACGGCGAGATCATCGAGCGCCACGCGCACCGTCATCTGTACCGGCGAGTCGAACCGCAAGAGCTCTTCGACGGCGGTCTGTCCGACGGACGGGTCGTCTCGTAAGCGGTCGAACGCGTCACGGTCCCGCAGCACCGCGTGGAGCCCGTTGCCGACGAGGTTCGCCGTCGTCTCGTGGCCGGCCATGATGAGCAGGCCGACCGTTCCGATCAACTCGTCACGCGTCAGCGACGATCCGTCGCTTTCCGCGTCGATCAGGGCGGTCAGCAGGTCGTCTTGCGGCTCACGGCGGCGGCTGTCGATGAGATCGCCGATGTATCGCTGGAGCGTCTGGTAGGCCTCGTCCGCACGTCGCATCGAATCAGGTGTTCGCATCGGACCGGGATCGAGGCCCGCGGCGAGATCGGGAGCGAGGCTGACGATCAAACCGTGATCGGATGCGGGGACGCCGACGAGTTCGCAGATCACACGCGCGGGAACGGGATACGCGAGCGTCGACATGACATCGACGGCACCGTCCTTCGGGAAGGCATCGAGCGTCTCCGCGACGATCTGTTCGATCCGCGGTTGCAGCACCTCGATGCGCCGCGGCGTGAACGCTTTCGTCACGAGCGAGCGCAGACGTGTGTGATCGGGCGGATCGCGGAAGAGCATCAGCTCGCCGAGCTTGCGGACGAACTCCTTATGGTCGGAGTTGCCGCCGCGCTGGCCGCGTTTCGAGAAGAGACGATCGAACGGACCGAAGTTCAGCCGCTCGATATCAGCTTTGTCTTCGTCACTCCCGAAGCGCGCGTCGCGAAGGACGGACGACACTTCGGCGTGCCGGGACAGGATCCAAACCCCGATCGCGCTCTCGTGCACCGGATCGAGCCGTCGCAAGGCGCCGAACAGCGGGTACGGGCGGCGGCGGACGTTCGAGGACGCCACGAAAGCGGCGAGAGGTGGCACGAGCGCGGTCTTCAGAGCTGCCTTGGTCATTTGCATACAGAACTGTATCCGGATACAGTCATGTATGTCAATGGCGAGCCGGACGAAGCGCCTCACGCGGACCGAACAACGCGAGCAGACGCGCGCCAAGCTCCTCGATGCCGCGGAGGAGCTCTTCACGAAGCGAGGGTTCGGCGCGACGTCCGTCGAGGAGATCGCCGAGGCCGCCGGGTTCACGCGCGGCGCGTTCTATTCGAACTTCGAGGACAAGGACGACATCTTCCTCGCGCTCCTCGATCACAACCTCGAATCACGCATCGCCGAGCTGACCGGCGTCTTCAACGACTCGTCTTCGCTTCCTGAGGCCTTCAACGCGATCATCGAAGGCAACGCACGCCGCGCGATCCGATCGCAAACGATCCTCAACACCGAGTTCTGGTTGTACGCAGCGCGCAATCCGAAGGTGAAGCGCAAGCTCGCCGACCGCCAGCGGACGGAGCTCCGCGCCTTCGAACGGGCGATCCGGGCCCAGTACGACGCGATCGGCCTCGAACTTCCGTTCGACCTCCACGATGCGGCCCTCGTCGTGATGATGCTCGACGTCGCGGCCCCGCGGTTCGCGCTCATCGATCCCGAAGACGTCCCCGCCGACTTCTTCTTCCGTGCCGTCCTGCAACTCTTCGAAGCCGGGGTCGCGCTCGCCGAGAAACGAGCCGGAGATTGACCGCGTGGGGCCGGCTCGACCGGTCGCACAAGTTGCTGCTGTTCCTGCTCGGCACGACGACGTTCTTCGACGGCTACGACACCGCGATCATCTCGCTCGCGCTGAAACAGATCCGCACGTCGTTCCATCTCACCCAAGGTTCCGCGTCGCTCTGGTTGACGTTCCTCTATCTCGGCGCACTCCCCGCGCTCTTCCTGACACGACGAGCGGACATCGTCGGCCGGCGCCGCGTCCTGCTCATCTCCGTTACGGGCTACACGCTCGCGACGGCTGCGACCGCGTTCGCACCGACGATGGGCGCATTCGTCGCGACGCAGTTCATCGCACGATTCTTCCTCTACTCAGAGAATTCGGTCGTCTGGACGGTCACCGCCGAGGAACTCCCGGCCGCCGAGCGCGGCTTCGGCTTCGGGATCCTCGGCATGTCGAGCGCGCTCGGCGTCGGTTTCGGCGCGATCCTGTATGGCGGGTTGCTGCAGCCGATGGGCGTGTCGTGGCGTGTGATGTATCTCATCGCGCTGCCACCCCTTCTGATCGTCGCGGCGCTGCGCCGCCGGCTTCCCGAAACGAAGCGGTTCATCGCCGCACGCGAGTCCGGAACACTCGCGGAACGCTGGCATCGGATCTTCCGCCGCGATGTCCGGCGCGCCCTCGTCCTCGTTCTCTCGATCGCCTTCCTCTTCCAACTCACCCAGGTCGCGCAGGTGTTCGCGCTCGACTTCCTCCAAACCGATCGCGGGCTCTCGGCGATGGCGGCGAGCTTCATGCTCGTTGGAGCGGGCCTCCCGGGGATACCGATCATGGTTGCGGCCGGTTCGCTCTCCGATCGTCTCGGCCGCCGTGTCGTCGGATGCGGCTTCGGATCGCTCGCGATCGTCGGCATGATGGCCTTCTTCTGGCTGCCCGGCGGGGTCCCGGTCTTGCTGCCGGCCATGATGATGATGACGGTCGGCGGCCTCGCTTCCTTCCCTGTGATCGGCTCGTACACGTCGGAGCTCTTCCCAACGGAACTCCGCGGTCAGGCGAGCGCCTGGGCGTCGATCACGAGAGTGCTCGGTGCTTCGTCCAGTCTCGCGATCGGGGGGGTGCTACTGAGCGTCACGCACAGCTTGTCGCCAACGCTGACGATCCTCACGATCGGTCCACTGATCGCGACCGCGATGGTCGCCTTCCTGTTCCCGGACACGCACGGCCGCGAACTCGAGGAAACGTCAGAGCATCACGACGCTGCGGAGAACCTCGCCGCGCTGCATCTTGGCGAACGCATCCTCGACATCGCCGATGTCGATCGTCTCTGAAACGAAACGGTCGAGCTCGAGACGTCCCTGCAGGAAGAGATCGATGAGCATCGGGAAGTCGCGCGAGGGCAGGCAGTCGCCGTACCACGACGGTTTCAGAGCGCCGCCTCGTCCGAAGAATTCGATCATCGGCAGCTCGACCGTCATCGAAGGATCGGGCACACCGACCTGCACCAGCGTTCCGGCGAGATCGCGCGCGTAGAAAGCCTGCAACATCGTCTCCGGACGACCCACCGCTTCGATGGCTACGTCCACACCGAAGCCGTCCGTCAGCTCTCTGATCGCTTCGACCGGATCGGTCTTCGACGCGTCGACAACGTCCGTCGCTCCGAAACTCTTCGCCCACTCGAGCTTCCGTTCATCGACGTCGACGGCGACGATCCTGCGCGCACCGGCGAGACGGGAGCCGAGGATCGCCGCGTCGCCGACTCCCCCGCATCCGAAGACGGCGACCGTGTCGCCGCGGGACACGCCGCCGGTGTACATCGCGGCGCCCAGTCCGGCCCTCACACCGCAGCCGATAAGACCCGCGACCTCCGGCGGCGCACTTGCGACCTTCACGGCCTGAGCCGCGGCGACGAGCGTCAGCTCGGCGAAGGCGCCGATGCCGAGCGCGGGACTGAGCGGCGTCCCGTCTTCGAGCGTCATGCGTTGCTTCGCGTTGCGACTCGCGAAGCAGTACCACGGACGTCCGCGGCGGCACGAACGGCACTCACCGCACGGCGCACGCCAGGCGATGATCACGAAGTCTCCCGGCGCCACGTTGTCGACGCCGTCGCCGACGTTCTCGACGATGCCGGATGCTTCGTGGCCGAGCAGGAACGGGAAGTCGTCGTTGATCGCGCCTTCGCGGTAATGAAGATCGGTGTGACAGACGCCGCATGCTTGCACCCGGATGAGGGCTTCGTCCGGCCCGGGATCGGGAACGAGGATCGTCGCGAGCTCGACCGGCGCTTGCTTCGTGCGAGCGATCACGGCGCGAACCTCGTTCACGGCGTGAGGACGACCTTGCCGGCGATCTTCCGCGTCTCCATGTCGGCGAGGACGCGTGCCGCGTCCTCGAGTGGGAAGGCTTGCGGCTCGGCCGGGTGGTACGTCCCGTCGGCGCACCGTTGGAGGATCTGTTCGACGAGCGCGCGGTTGCCGAGTGAGTCGCGCATCGTCCACGCGCCCCAGTCGACGCCGACGACGGTCCGGTTGTTGAGCAGGATCTGGTTCGTCGGCAACTTCGGGATCTCGCCGGCGGCGAACCCGATCACGACGTAGCGACCCATGAATCGCAGCGCGCGGAGCGCGGGTTCGGCGAGCGCGCCGCCGACCGGATCGTAGACGACGTCGACGCCGCCGCCCGAGATCTCTCGCGCGCGGGTCTTGATGTCTTCGGAGGGATCGATCGTTGCTTCGGCCCCCGCTTCGATCGCGAGCTTGCGCTTCTCGTCGCTCGACGCAACACCGATGACGTGTGCGCCTTTGCTCATCGCGATGTCGACGGCGGCACGTCCGACGCCGCCTCCCGCGCCCAGCACGAGGACCCACTCGCCTTCGCCGACATGCGTGCGCTGCTCCAAAGCGAACACGCCGGTGGCGTAGGACTGGATGAGCGCCGCACCTTGTCCGAAGGTGAGGTTGCCGGGGAGATCGTAGAGGCCGAACTCCGGGAAGACGATCTGCTCCGCGAAGCCGCCGAGGCCGCACGACGCGATCACGCGGCGTCCGTCCTGCGTCACTCCGGCGATCTCGCCGCCCGGCGTGAACGGCGTCGGCGGCTTGATCTGGTACTTGCCTTGGACGAACAACGCGTCGACGAAGTTCACACCGGCGGCCTTGACGTCGATCAGCACTTGGCCGTCCTTCGGCTCGGGCGAGGGTCCGTCCTCGATCGCGAGGTGCTCGAGGGGGCCGAACTCCTTACAGACGACGCGTCGCATCGGGCTAGAGTACGACCTCGACGCCGGTTCGCCGCCGGATGTAGCGCGCACACTGCGCCGGGTTCCACGTCGGCAGCCGGATCGTCTCGCCGGTGCGCTCCATCTCGGCTTGCATCCCGAGCTTGAACGTCATCTCGGTGAAGGCGCGCATCACGGAGTAGTACACGACGGTCGCCCGGTCGAGACGGCGGTAGCGCCGGTACGACGTGCGGAGTCCCCACGAGAGCACGCGTCCGAACGCCATCGAGAACAGCGCCATGATTCTCGGACCGGGCGTCGCCGACATCTCGTACGCCGCGAGCTGGCCGCCCACGTCGAAGGCCGGGTCGGCGACGGTGACGAGGTTCCAGTCGATGACACCGGTGATCCGTCCGCGTACTTCGAGGATGTTCGCGCCGAACAGATCGCCGTGACAGATCGAGACGCGCGACGGTGCCGGCGCGTTCGCACGCAACCAATCGAGCGCCGGACGAAGCCCGTCCAGCGCCGTCAGATCGATCACGTGCTCGGCCCGGTCGAGCCATCCGTTCGGCGTCCCGTCGATCCCGGCGGCGACGAAGGCGTCGAGAAGCGGAGCGGCATCGAGCGAGTGCACGAGATCGAGCGCCGCAGCGTGACGCCGCGGTAGCGTCACGAGCCTCGGCGCCTGCAGGAGTATCGCGGGGAACTCGATGACCATCTGCGGACGACCCACGAGACGCTCCATCACGATGTAGTCGTCCGCGCACACGACGACGCCCGGCGCCGGCACACCTTGCGCCGACACCACCTGCTGCGCGAGCGCCTCACGTTTCACGTCGAGCGGCGTCGCGTAGCTCGGGAACACGCGCAGGACCAGCGGCCCCGACCACTCCGGTGGTGCGTCCTCGAGCTCGAAGGCGTACACGTCGGTGACGAACCCGCCCGTCAACGCGCGCGGTTCGAATCTGAACGTGACATCCGGACCGAGCTCCGCGCGAAGGATCGCGAAGGGATCGCTCAGCGGCCTTTGAACTCCGGTGGCCGCTTCTCCGCGAACGCTCTTGGACCTTCCCGGGCGTCCTCGGTCATGAACGTCTCGATGCCGATCGGCGCCTCGATCTTGAAGGCGTCCGTCTCGGGCAGACACTCAGTCGCACGGAGCGTTCGCAGGATGTTCTTCACCGCGACGGGACCGTTCGCCGCGATCTGCCCGGCGATCTCCTTCGCCTTGTCGAGCGCCGTCCCGTCCGGAACGACGTAGCCGATCAGCCCGAACTCGAGTGCTTCGGCGGCGGTGATGCGCCGTCCGGTGAGGAGCATGTCCGCGGCGATCGTGTACGGGATCTGTCGGCGCAATCGGACCGTCGATCCACCGAGGGGAAACAGTCCCCACCGCACCTCGGCGACGCCGAACTGCGCCGATTCGCCGGCGACGCGGATGTCGGTGCCTTGCAGGATCTCCGTACCGCCGGCGACCGCGTATCCCTCGACGGCGGCGATGAGTGGCTTGTCCAGCAGGAAGCCCTTGAGCAACGGTTTCAGCACCGTCGGATCGAACGTGCCCTGGCGTTGCCCTTCCGCCATCCCTTCGCCGGGCGCGCTCGCGGCGAAGCCTTTGAGGTCGGCGCCCGCACAGAAGTGCCCGCCGGCGCCCGTGAGGATCGCGCACCGGATGTCGTCGTTGTTGTTCACCTCGTCCCACGCCTCGGACATGATCTGCATCATCTCGCCGGACAACGCGTTCCGAGCTTCGGGACGGTTCATCGTCACGATGAGGACGTGTCCGTCGCGTTCGACGATCGCTTCGGCCATTACGGCTTCTCGTTCCGGACGACCCACATCGCGAAGAATTGGGACGCACCACCGTAGGCGTGTCCGACGCCGGTGCGCGCACCGTCGATCTGATGCTCACCGGCCAGCCCGCGAACCTGGAGCGCCACTTCGAGGAAACGCAACATGCCGGACGCCCCGATAGGGTTCGACGAAAGCACGCCGCCGGACACATTGATCGGCAGTTCGCCCGTGATGTCGGTGACGCCTTTCTCGACGAGCTTCCAACCGTCCCCTTCGGCAGCGAAGCCGAGGTTCTCGAGCCACATCGGCTCGTACCAGCTGAACGGAACATAGATCTCGGCGACGTCGACTTCGTTGAACGGGTCGGTGATGCCGGCTTGCGAGTAGACGTCGGCCGCGCAGTCGCGGCCGCCGCGCGGGTTGACCGGGTCGCGTCCGGGGAACTGTCCGAGTTCGCTTCTGATCGCCGTGCCATGCACCCACGCCGCACCTTCGGTCGCGCCCTTCTCGTTCGTCAGCACCATCGCGGCGGCGCCGTCCGAGGTCGGGCACGATTCGAGACGACGCACCGGCTCCCAAACGTACGGCGACTCCATCACGGTTTCGATCGTGAGGTTCTCGAGCTTGAGGTGCGCGTACGGATTCTTCAGCGCATTCCGGCGATCCTTCACCGCAACCGCCGGACCGATGTAGTCGGGCGCACCCGAACGGTCGATGTACGCGCGCATGTGCGGCGCGAAGTACCCGCCGGCACCGACGCTGCCGCTTCGTCCGCCGCCGAGGCCCCATGTGGTGTCCCCTTCGGACTGCTTCTCGAAGCCGATCGTGAGCACGCGTTCGCGAACGCCGGACGAAACGAGGTGCGTTGCAACCACGGCCGTCGATCCACCGACGCTTCCCGCGGTGTGCACGCGCATGATCGGTTTGCCCGCGCAGCCGAGCGCATCGGCGAGATAGATCTCCGGCATCATGATCCCCTCGAACGGGTCGGGGGCCTTGCCGATCACGACGGCGTCGACGTCCTTCCAATCCATCTGAGCGTCGGCGAGGGCGCGTTCGGCCGCTTCTCTCAGGAGTCCGGCCATCGAGAGGTCGTCGCGCACCTTGCGGTGGTGCGTCTGACCGCAGCCGACGACGGCGACGCGTTCGGAGCTCATGCTTCGAACACCGCCACGAGGTTCTGTTGCAGGCACGGTCCGGCGCTCGCGTGTCCGACGGAACGGTTCGCGTCACCTTTGATGACCGCGTCCGCCGCCGTACCGACCTGGATGAGCCCGGAAACCATCAGCGGATTCGTCGCCAAACCGTAGCCATGCGTCAGTCCGAGCGCGTCCATGAGGATCAGTCCTTCGTGCGGGTACTGCGCCGAAAGGTAGGCGACGTCGACCGGTGCTTTGTCCACACCGGCTTGCTGCCCCGCTATGCGCGCGGACTCCGACTTCGACAGATCACGCACGCCGGGATAATGCGCGTCCGTCCGGTGATCGATCCCGGCGATCCACGCCGGACGATCCACCAGCTCGCGCGCTCGGTCCCCGGCGGCGAGGACGACGGCTGCGGCGGCGTCCGTGTATGCCGGCGCTTGCGTCGGTGGCTCCTGACCGACTGCTTCCGCTTGCAACCGGCCGAAGGAGAGCGGATCGAGCCACAGCGGCGCGAGATAGTACGGATCGAGCTGGATCGAGAGCACTTCGCGGATGTCCGCGCGCGAGCAGATGCCGGACGAGAAGGCGAGCGCGACATCGACGTCGCCGTGCTGCAAACGCACCCACGCTTCGTACAGCGCCCACGCGCCGTCCATCTCGACGTGCGATTCGGAGATCGGGGGCCAGGCCCCCGTCGCTTCGAGGGTCTGCACGAACGCGAACGGCGCGCCCGCGAGGTAATCGCACGAGGCGCTACAGGTGAAGCCGATGTCCTTCCGTGTGATGCCGATCTTCGCGAGCGCTTCGTTGATGACCGGGAACAGCAGCTGCGTCTCTGTTTCCTCGACGCCGGTCAGGCCGGGCTCGGACGGCGCGAACGAAACGACCGCGACGTCTCTCACGCGGAGGTCACCCCGGCACCCCCGGTCACAGCACGTGCTCCTGGTACTTCTCCTTCGGTTCGTCCGGCTCGCCGGACGGCTCCCAATGCTTGATGGCTCCGGTCAGTCCCCAGCCGCGTGAACCTTCGTTCGGGTCGCCGCCCCACACCGCCTTCACCCGCATGCCCATGCGCACTTCGCTGTGCGGGATACCTTCGACGCGCTGCTGACCGATCGTTCCGCTCGCGCCGTCGAGGAGGATGTTCGCGAGGACGTACTCCTCTTTCTCTTCCTGTCCCTGGTACTGGATCGGCGTGATGACGGTGAACGACGTCAGCGTCCCGGCATCGCGCACTTCGACCTCGTTCGACTCGTCGGTGATGACGCAATCGATCGGACAGAACCCCTTCGGCGGGACGTAGACAAGTCCGCACTCCGGACACTTGTGTCCGGTGATGCGTCCGGCGCGCATCTGCTCGTCGAAGCGCCGCGCGACCGGTGACGTCACGACCTTGTAGTCGAGGTCGACCTTCTGCGAGACGAACCGGACGGGTTCAGACACGATCGAAGCACTCGATGTCGGTGATGTTGCCCGTCCGTTCGGAGCGCCAGGAGATCTTCACACGGTCGCCCTTCGCGACGCACCCGCGCGCGGCGTGCAGGAGAGCGGTGTCCGCGCCGTCGAGCTTCACGAGGGCCCAGGTGAACGGTTCGGACAGCGGGTGCTTCCTCATCGGCTGCTCGACGTACGTCGCGAGCTCGACCACGCCTTCACCGGAGATCTCGATCAGATCGGGTTCGACGGCAACACCCGTCTCGGGGTCGTATTCGAGCGGCGGGCAGAGGACGCGGCCGTCCTTCGTGCGGGAGGCGAGAACCTTGCCGTCACGCAGGCCGGTGAAGAAACCTCCGACGACGGGGCCGAGACTCCGCCGGTACGGGAACTCGAGCGTGAACTCAGACACGAGCGAAAGTAGAACACATTCTAGTTTTCGCTCTCAAGAACGCACCGCGTCCCCGTGTAGATCGTGGGTATGCACTTGTTGCAGTGGATGCACGTCGCTTCGGACGAAGCACCGTCGCGCAGCCGATCCACGAGGTCGGGCTCGCGCAACAGCGCGCGGCCCATCGCCACGAAGTCGAAACCTTCGTCGAGGGCGCTGCGGATCGTGTCGATCCGGTTGATGCCCCCGAGCAGGACCAGCGGCATCCGGAGCTCAGACCGGAACCGGCGTGCCGTCGGCAGGAAGAAGGCTTCGCCGAACGGATAGCGCTTGAGGAACTTGCGCGAGGTCAGGCGGAACGCCATCCGCATGAGCCGCGGCATCGTCGCGGCCATCTCCGCGGTCGGCGCGTCGCCGCGGAACAGGTACATCGGGTTCGCGAGCGAGCTTCCGCCCGTGAGCTCGAGCGCGTCGAGGGCGCCATCTTGCTCGAGCATGCGGGCGATGACGAGTGCTTCGTCCGGCTCGAGGCCGTTGCGCACACCGTCCGTCATGTTGAACTTCGCGGTCACGGCAAGTTTCGGAGCCGCTTCACGAACCGTCCGCACGATCTCGCGCGGGAACGACGCGCGCGCTTCGATGGGTCCGGGGTTCAACTTCGGCGAGAGGAACGAGCTGAGCAGGTAGTTGTGCCCGAGGTGGATCTCGAGCGCATCGAAACCGGAAGCCGCCGCCACCTTGGCTGCGCGCTCGAAATCGGAACGTACGCGCGCAAGGTCGTCCGGGGTCGCGGCTTTCGTCCACTTCATCGAGATCGGCGCGAGGAAACGGCGCGGGGCGAGCGCCGGCGCTTTCGTTCCGAGCGGGTTCGCGACGGGGCCCGCGTGCCCGATCTGCGCGCAGGCCGCGGCCCCTTCGGCGTTGATCGCGTCCGTCAGTCGTCTGAGTCCCGGGATCGCATCGTCGACGAGGACGATCTGCCGGCCGTCCGTCGTGCCTTCGCGCGACACGGCGCAGTACGCGACCGTCGACATGCCGACACCGCCGCGCGCAACGGCGCGATGGAACTCGATGAGCTCGTCGGTGGCAAGACGCCGTGGGGTCCGTCCCTCGAACGTCGCGGCCTTGATGATGCGGTTGCGGAGCGTCAGGGGGCCGAGCTTCGCCGGTGCGAACGGATCCACCCTAGGAACGTAACCACAAGGAGACGTGGCGGGGCTGCATGGTCCGCGCGACGACATCGCGGATCTCGACCTGGAGGGTGTCGATGTCGATGTCGTCGCGCAGCCGGGACGACAGCGCGTCGATCGTCTGCGCCGCGTCGTAGCGGGCGCGATTGAAGCGCCGGTCGACGATGTCCTGGACGCGCCGCCTCACCGGACGGAACAACATGGCGACGACGAGCGTCACGACGGCGATGAGCCAGGACGGAACACCGCCGTGCCCGGCAAGTGAGGGCGGGACGATCGCGAGCACCACGTACACCGCCGCCAGCACGCCCGTCACGAGGACGTAGGCGACCGTACGGCTGATGATCCGGTCGATGTCGTAGAGGCGGTAGCGAAGAACGGCGATCCCGATCGTGATCGCGACGGCCATGAAGCCGATCATCTGCAGGACGGCGCCGACCGGCGTGTCGACCGGATCGTCGTTGTGCAGCACGGTCGCGACGACGAAGGTCCCCGCGAACGCGACGAGCAGAACGATCGCGCCGAGGACGAACCACTTCATCTGCTGCCGCTCCATCCCTCGCGAACGGAACCAACGGACGAACATCGTGACGACGCCGATCCCGATGAGCACGTTGATGCCGATCTCCCCGACGATGTTCAGCGCGCCGGCGTGCGGCACCTCAGCCGTGCTCGGCGCGAGGAGCATGAGTCGTCCGGGATCGCGGAGGGACGGCAACGCGAGGAAGGGCGTCGCAACGACGAGCAAGACGCTCAGCGCGACGACGGGTCGCATCCACCGGGCGACCGCGCGTCCCGTCGGGAAGAGCATGAAGACGAGACCGAGACATCCGATGGCCGGGATGAACGACCACATCCCGAACCACGCGGCGATCCGCACGGCCGGGAGGGCGTGATGTCCGATGTAGGAGTACCGCGCGTAGCGCTGCGCGAACGCTTGCGCCACGAGCATGACCGCGAGCCCTTCGAGCAGCCAGCCGATCGCGTTCCGCGGACGGCGCGACGCGACGAGGGCGCCGACGCAGCACACGACGAGGATCGGGGCCGGACCGACGAAGTCGCTGAGATGATCTCCGCGGAGCGGCGCGATGATCTCGAAGACGACCGAGGTCAGCGCAAGGACG
This sequence comes from Actinomycetes bacterium, assembly GCA_025934435.1. GTDB lineage: Bacteria > Actinomycetota > JAICYB01 > JAICYB01 > JAICYB01 > JAICYB01. The sequence continues at coordinate 26,421 of JAICYB010000030.1, forward strand.
ATCGTCGCCGCGGCGACGATCCACGCGATGAATCGGACCGGCTTCACCTCTTCGTCAGTATCCGGTCCCGGCGTTCCGAAAGCGTTACGGCGCGGGTGGATGCATTCCTAGAACGTGTTCTAGTCTGGCCGCGTGGCGTACAACATCGCGGACCTGATCGAGCACACGATCGACCTGGTCCCCGAACGCACGGCCGTCGTTTGCGGGGGCAAACGCGTCACGTACGGAGAGCTCGAGGAGCGCTCGAATCGCCTCGCCCACCATCTCGCCGCGAACGGTGTCGGGCGCGAGAGCAACGTCGGCATCTACTCGCTCAACTCGATCGAGTTCATCGAGACGATGCTCGCGGCGTACAAGCTGCGGGCCGTCCCCATCAACATCAACTACCGCTACACCGCGGACGAGCTCTACTACATCTTCGACAACGCCGATCTCGTCGCGCTCGTGCATCAGCAGCAGTTTGCACCGCTCGTGGCGCAGGTTCGTCCTCGTTGTCCGATGTTGAAGCACGTCGTCGTCGTCGAGGACGGATCAGGCGAACCGTACGAAGAAACCTCCTACGAGACCGCGCTCGCGGAATCGTCCGCCGCGCGCGACTTCGACGAACGTACGGACGACGACCTCTACATCCTCTACACCGGCGGCACGACCGGCATGCCGAAAGGCGTCGTCTATCGCCACGAGGACGTCTGGCGTGTGCTCGGCGGCGGCATCGACTTCCAGACGGGCGAGCCCGTGGCCGACGAATGGCAGCAGGCACGCAAGGGCGCCGAAACCGGCGGCGGCGTGACGTTCCCGATCGCGCCGCTCATGCACGGCGCCGCGCAGTGGGGAACGCTCGGCGCGCTCTTCAACGGCAACACTGCGGTCCTGATCCCGAAGTTCGAGCCGCACGAGGTCTGGAAGCTCGTCGAGCAGGAGAAGGTGAACACGATCGCGGTAACGGGCGACGCGATGGCGCGGCCGATGGTCGAGGCCTTGCGCGAAGGCACCTACGACACGTCGTCGGTCGTTGCGTTCTCGTCGACGGCCGCGGTCTTCTCGCCGTCGATCAAGGACGAATATCTCGAGTTGCTCCCGAACGCCTTCATCACCGAAGCGATCGGCGCGACGGAGACCGGCTTCAGCGGGCTGAAGATGCACCAGAAGGGTGAGTCGAGCCGCGGCGGCGGGCCGACGGTGAATATCGGCCCGGAGACGCAGATCATCGACGACGACGGCGACCCGGTGAAGCCCGGCGAGGTCGGACGGATCGCTCGCGCGGGACATGTCCCACTCCGCTATCACAAGGACCCGGAGAAATCCGCCGCGACGTTCGTCACGATCAACGGCAAGCGCTACTCGATCCCCGGCGACTTCGCGCGCTTGGAGTCCGACGGTACCGTCACGCTCCTCGGACGCGGCTCGGTGTGTATCAACTCCGGCGGCGAGAAGATCTATCCGGAAGAGGTGGAAGGTGCGTCGAAATCGCATCCCGACGTCTTCGACGTCGTGGTCGTCGGTGTACCCGATGACCGGTTCGGCCAGCGCGTCGCGGCGATCGTGCAGCCGCGCGAGGGCAAGGCTCCGACGCTCGACGAGCTCGCCGACCACGCGCGCACGAAGATCGCGCGTTACAAGGTGCCGCGGGAACTCCACATCGTCGACGAGATCGCACGCACACCGGCCGGCAAACCCAACTATCCGTGGGCGCAGGAATACGCGATCAAGGCGAACACATGAAAACCCGCATCTGTGAAGAGTTCGGCATCGAGTACCCCATCTTCGGCTTCACACCTTCGCCCGAGGTCGCGGCGGCGATCTCGCGCGCCGGCGGCATGGGTGTTGTGGGGGCCGTCCGCTACAACGATCCGGCCGACCTCGCCGACGCACTCGACTGGATGGACGCCAACACCGACGGCAAGCCGTACGGCGTCGACGTCGTGATGCCGATGAAGATCCCGACGGAAGGGACACCCACGGATCTCGGCGAGCTGATCCCCCAAGCGCACCGCGAGTGGGTCGACCAGACGCTGCTGAAACTCGGCGTTCCGCCGCTGCCGGACGAAACGCAGCGGGGCGACGGCGTCCTCGGTTGGTTGCATTCGGTCGCGCGGTCGCATGTCGACATCGCGCTCGAACATCCGATCAAGCTCATCGCGAACGCGCTCGGCTCCCCGCCGGACGACATCATCGAGCGAGTCCACAAACAAGGCGTCAAGGTCGCCGCGCTCGCGGGGAAAGCGGCGCACGCCGAGCGGCACGTCACGCGCGGCGTCGACATCGTCGTCGCGCAAGGGCACGAGGCCGGCGGACACACAGGCGAGATCGCGTCGATGGTCCTCTGGCCGGAGATCGTCGACGCGGTCGGCGACAAGGCCTACGTGCTCGGTGCCGGCGGCATCGGGTCCGGACGCCAGATCGCCGCCGCGCTCGCTCTCGGCGTCGACGGTGTGTGGATGGGTTCGATGTGGCTGACGACGAAAGAGAACCAGATGATGGCCGAGGTCGGCGCGACGACGCAGGCGCTGCTGAACGCGACGTCCGCCGACACCGTGCGCACGCGCGTCTACACCGGCAAGCCGGCCCGGTTACTGAAGACGGAGTGGACGAACGCGTGGGAAGCCGACGACGCACCCGATCCGCTGCCGATGCCGCTGCAGAATCTGCTCGTCGCCGAAGCGCATCAGCGGATCATGCTGTCGAACAACCCGAGCGTCGTGTCGATGCCCGTCGGACAGATCGTCGGACGCATGAACGAGATACGTCCCGTCGCGGACATCATCGCGGAGCTCGTGAACGACTACGAGGAAGCGGCGAAGCGGATCAACGACTCGCGTTAGCGACGTCGGTCACTTCTTCGTTTTCGCGGGCTTCCGCTTCGCGGGCTTGCGCTTCGCGGGCTTCTTCGCCGCCGGTGCCGGCTCCGGTTCTGCCGCCGGTTGTGCCTCTGGTTCGGGTTCGGGCTCCAGCGCAGGTGGTTCGGCGCTTCCGGGAGCACGCACGGTGTAGGTCTCGTTCTCGTTGTCGACTTCCATCTCGATGAAGCCCTTGGACTCCGCCGCCCGGCAGAACTGCAGGAAGCTCGCGTAGCCGAACACCTTCTCGCTGAAGTCGGCCTGCCGATTACGGATCTCGTTCTTCAACCCGCGCAGTGGATGCGATCCGTTGTCGCTGACGACGGTTCGCAGCAGCTCGAACGCTTCGTTCTCCCGCGACTGGTCGGGGAAATCGATCTCCGGATCACCCGGGCCGCCGTCCTTGATCTGGACGACGTGCCGCTCCATGAGGCTCTGCAACAGCTCGCCGAAGGTACGGAAGCCGTATGAACCTTCGTCGAACGTCGGATCCTTGCGGAGGAGCGTCCGCTTCAAGGACGAGGCGAGCACGGTGTCGCCCGCGCCCCGCTTCAGACCCGCGAGCGTCTGGGTGATCAACGCATCGAGCGACGCGGGATCGGCGGCGGCCTTCGTCTTCTTCTCCGGCCGTCTTCTCGTCTCGGACTTCTTGCCGTCGCGACGTCCACGCGGTGCGGAGATGTCCACGCCCGGGAGCCGCTCGTAGAAGAGGAACTCGTCACATGCGGGCGGCAGGAGCGTCGAGGTCGAGGCCTCGACGCCGAGCCCGATCACGCGCTTGTTCAACTCGCGCAGCTTGTTCACGAGCGGCGTGAAGTCGGAGTCGCCCGTACCGATCACGAACGTCGTGATGTATTCGCGCTCGAAGGAGAGTTCGATCGCGTCGACGGCCATCTTGATGTCCGCCGCGTTCTTGCGGACCATGCCCATCCGCTGCGGGATCTCGATGAGCTCGACGTTGTGTCTCGTGAGGTCTCGTCCGGCGTCGCCGAACATCGACCAGTCGGCGTAGGCGCGTCGCACGACGACGCGTCCGCGTTCGGCGAGGGCGTCGGCGATCGGCTTGAAATCGAATTGGCCTCCGAGCTGCTCGCGCGTACCGATCGCGAGGTTCTCGAAGTCGAGGAACAGTCCTATGCGGTCTTCGTCCACCCCGTGATGCTACGCGGACGCGCCCGACGCGACCGCATCACCCGAGATGAGGGGCTCGTCCGCATCGAGCTCGGCCGCCGCGATCAGCTCTTCCAGCCGCCTTGGCCCGAACCAGAGCACCTCGAGCTGCTTCGCCCGGCGGAGGTAGAGCTGGATATCGATGTCGAGCGTGAAACCGATCCCACCGAAGACCTGATGGCCGAGCTTCGTCGTCCGGCGGAACACATCGCAGGCGGCGTACTTCGCCATCGCCGCGAGCGGCTTCGCGGAGCTCCGGCCTTCGGCGAGCGACCACGTTGCCTGATGAACGAGCGTCCGCGCGCCGGCGATCTCGGTCGCCATGTCGGCGAGCGGGTGGTTGATCGCCTGGAACGCTCCGATCGGCTTGTCGAACTGGATGCGTTCCTTCGCGTACTCGACGGAGATCTCGTGCGCACGTTGAGCCGCGCCGATGGCGTACGCGCCGACGGCGACGAGCACCGGCAAGCACCGTTCGACGAAGGCGTCCCAGCCGCGGATGACGATCTCGCCGGGAGCGCCGGCGAACACCGCGCGGTAGCGCGCGTCGGAGGCCAGTGTCCCCTCGAACGTCAACGCCGCGTCGGACGGATCCACGGAGGCGACGACGACCTCGTCTCCCTCGCGCGCCACGACGAGCATCCGCCCCGCGGCCTCCGCGAACGGAACGAGGATCTTCTCCCCCGTGATCCGTCCATCGGCGAAGGTCGTCGTGATCCCGTCCTCGGTGCGCTCGGGTTCGTGCCAGGCAAGCGTCGTGATCTCGTCGCTCTTGGCGAACACGGCGGTTTCGAAGTACGGAGAAGACGCAAGCGCGCGTCCGAACTCCTCGCACACGACGACCGTCTCGAGCAGGGGAAGATCGAGCAGGCCCATGTCGGTCACGGCTTTCCAGAAGTCGTCGCTGAATCCCTTGCGGTCGCCTTCGAGAGCGCGCACCGCTTCGATGGACGAATGCCGTTCGCACATCGCGCGAACCGCGTCGCGCAGCATCACTTGCTCTTCGTTCAGTTCGAGGTCCACTACGGTCTCCAGTCGTCGCCCGTGCGCTGCCACGGGTCATCGTTCGTATCGCGCGGAACGGCGATCTTCGCCCGGCACTCGGTCGCCACCTCGCCGTCGACGGTCAGCAGAACATCGACGTCGACGAATCCGTCCTCGACGCCGGCGACCGTGCCGTCGAAGCGCAACGTGTCGCCGGCGCAGACGGACTTCTTCATCTTGAACCGCACCTTCGCGAGTCGTCCGGACGGACCCGTCCAGTCGGTCAGATAACGCTCGATCCACCCCGCCTGGTTCGGCGTGTTGAGGAAGATGTCCTTGACTTTCACGCGTTCGACGGCCCAGTGCGTGTCGTGATGCTGCGGCTGCCAGTCGCGTGAGGACGAAGCACCCATCACGACGTGGCGCGCGAGGATCTTGACTTCGAGCGGCGGAAGGGTGTCACCGGTAGAAAGCTTCATCGCTTGTAACTGAACATCTCGTAGGTCTCGATCCCCTTGAGCTCGCCGTCCTGGTTCCGATGCGTGACGTCGATCGTCCAGAAGCGTCCCGTCCCGACGCGCGTCGTCTTCTCGTCCGAGATGTCGCGGACCTGTTGCGTCGTCGTGATCCGGTCGCCGAGACGGACCGGCGCGTGGAACGTGATCTCGTTGGCCGAGACGACACCGTCGGGGAGATCGAACGCTTCCTTGAGGTCGAAGTGGAGTGACAGCGGCATGAACGTGTCCTCGCGGCCGGGGACGAACTGCAGCGGGCGCATCCACACGGAAAGTGACGACGGCGGCGCGATGTCGCAGGACGCATCCCAGAACTTCGGGTTGCCGTTCTCCGTCGCTTCCAGCCAATGCAGGACGTATCCGCGCTCGCACACGATGTCGCCCGGCGGGTCGGTACGCTCCCGGCCGATCCACTCTTCCTTGTTCATCGGGCGATCACCGGGGCGAGCTGTCTGAATCCGCCGGCGTCCTGCGTGGGGAACGTCGCGGCCACCTCTTCGATCGAGAGCACCGGCGCGACGCACGTGTCCTTGTCCGCCAGGAGCTTCACCCATTCGTCGCGGGACTTGGTGAGGAACGTCTCCCGGAGCTTCGTCCGGAGGTCGTCCTGCTTCGTTTCGTCGTATTGGTGGGCTGCGAGCTCCTCCATCCCGAGCTCGCGGCAGAGGTTCGCGAAGAACTTCCCGTCGATCGCGGCGACGGTGATCGCGCGCCCGTCGCCGCACTCGTACACGTCGTAGCACGCGTTGCCTCCGGTGAGGAGTCGCGAACGCTCGCCCGTCGCGAGGTAGGCATCGACGGCCAGCGCTGTGAGGAACAGCACGCCGTTCGTCGTCGAGACGTCGAGGTAGGCGCCGCCGCCGCGAACGAGCGCCGCGAGGATCGAGATCGCGGCTTGCATCCCTCCGCCGGCGCTGTCCGCGATGGTCGCGCCGGGCAGCTCATTGCGTTGCTCGGCGAGGTAGCCGCCGACGCCGAGGTAGTTGAGGTCGTGCCCGGCCCAATCGGCGCGCGCGTCGTTCTGGCCGTATCCCGTGATCGCCGCGTAGACGATGTCGGGCTTCCGCGCCTTCACCGCTTCGTACCCGACGCCCAACCGGTCCGCCACGCCCGGACGGAACGACTCGACGACCACAGCGGCTTCAGGGCAGAGCGCGAGGAAGGATCCCGGATCCGCGCGCAGATCGATCTCGACGCGGCGGGTGCCTCGTCCGGCTCCGTAGGCGTAGGCGGCGGGCTCGATCCGCCCGGCGGAAGTCGGAGCGACGATCTTCACGACGTCGGCGCCGAGATCGGCGAGCAGCCACGTGCACCGGGGGCCGGGACCAACGGACGAGAGATCGAGAACGGTAACGCCTTCGAGCACGGCTAGTTCTGAACCGGAAGGCCGAGCGCGCGCCGCGCGATGATGTTCCGCTGCACCTCGGACGTACCCGCCCCGACCGTCTCGAGCACGGAGTACTGGAAGTAGTTCTCGAAGCGCCCGTCGACAGGTGCGTGCTCGTTCCCGCGACGGAGCACGGCATCCGGACCGGCGAGCGTGATGAACGCTTCGGCGACCTCTTGCGCCGTCTGCGAGAGCCAGAGCTTGAACATCGCCGCTTCGATATTCGGCACCTCGCCGCGCGCGGCTTTGGCGATCACTCGCAGGCAATGCATCTTGCACACTTCGATCCGTGTTGCGAGTCGCGCGACGACACGCCGCACTTCGGGATCCTCACGCATCGGCTTTCCGTCGCGCGTCGCGGTACGGAGGTAGGTCCGCAGTGCTTCGTACTTCTTCACGAACGCGGAAACGGTGAAGAGCGTGAATCGTTCGAAGTCGAGCGCCTCCGAGATGTAGTAGAAACCCTTGTTCACTTCGCCGACGGCGTAATCGTCCGGGACGAACACGTCGTCGAGGAAGACTTCGTTGGTGCGCTCGCCCGCGAGGCACGGCATGTTCACGACCTCGATCCCCTTCTGGTTCATCGGAACGAGGAAGAGCGTGATGCCTTTGTGCTTCGGCGCGTCGGGGTCGGTTCGCGCGGCGAGCCAGTACCAGTCGGCGAAGTGTGCCGACGTCGTGAACCGCTTCTGACCGTTGAGGACCCAGCCGCCTTCGGTCTTCGTCGCACGCAGCGACAACGCCGCGAGGTCGCTCCCGGCGTTCGGCTCCGAGTACCCGATCGCGAACTCGATCTCGGCCCCGAGGATCTTCGGCAGGAACTCCTTCTTCAGCCGCTCGTTGCCGTGGCGCATGATCGTCTTGCCGACTATCCCGACGCCTTTGCCGATGAGCGGGGCGCCGACGGTCGCGAGCTCCTCGTTCAGGACGTACTCGAACATGCCGGGTGCGTCCGACCCGCCGTACTCCTTCGGCCACGACATCCCGATCCACCCGCGCTCGGAGAGCTTGCGCATGAAGGCGCGGCGCGCCGGCGTGTCCACGAGCTGCGCCATGCCCTCCCGGGTGGGGTCCATGACCTCAGGGTCGTGGTTCTCGGCCAGGAACTGGCGCACCTGGGCGCGGAAGGCTTTGGCCTCTGGGCCGTAATCGAAGTCCATATAGAGGTATCCGCAGCATATCTGACGACCCGTCAGATTCGAGGCCCGATACCATCGGGGGGTATGCACTCGATCGTCGACGCCGTCCGGGAAGCGGCGTACATGTTCTGGGAGACCCTCTGGGCGCTCGTGCTCGGGTTCGGGCTGTCCGGCGTCGTCCAAGCCTTCGTCTCGCGCGACCGCATGCAACGGACGCTCGGCGATCACCGTCCGGCGGCGATCGCCCGCGCGAGCGGGCTCGGGATGGTTTCGTCCTCGTGCTCGTACGCCGCGACGGCGATGGCGCGGTCGCTCTTCGACAAGGGCGCCGACTTCGTCAGCGCGATGGTCTTCATGTTCGCAAGCACGAACCTCGTGCTCGAGCTCGGCATCGTGTTGATCGTCTTGATCGGCTGGCAGTTCGCCGCGGCCGAGTTCGTCGGCGGCGCGATCATGATCGTGCTGCTCGCGCTCATCGGTGCCGTCCTCATCGGGACACCGCGCCGGCAAGAGCGCGACGAACACGACCACCAACACGCCGTGAAGGCGACATGGGCCGATGCGGCGTCGTACACGATCGCGGACCTCACTATGCTCCGACGCGAACTCGTCATCGGCTACGGCGTCGCGGGACTCATCGCCGTGTACGTCCCGACGCACCTCTGGCACGCGATCTTCTTCGAAGGACACGGCGGGTTGACGACGATCGAGAACGCCGTCGTCGGACCGCTCATCGCGGTCGTGAGCTTCGTGTGCTCGATCGGGAACGTTCCACTTGCGGCGGCGCTCTGGCGCGGCGGACTCGCGTTCGGCGGCGTCGTGGCGTTCATCTTCGCCGACCTGATCACGTTCCCGTTGTTGCTGATCTACCGGAAGTACTACGGGACGAAGCTCACGCTGCGGTTGCTCGCGACCTTCTGGCTCGTGATGTCGGTCGCGGGCCTCGCGGTCGACGTGATCTTCTCGGGAGCCGGACTCCTCCCCCACCGCTCCGGCGTCGCCGTGATGACGACGCACTTCGCGTGGAACTACACGACGTTCCTGAACTTCGCCGCGCTCGTCGTACTCGCGGTCCTGTACCGCCTGCACCGCACCCGCAAGCGGGCCGACGGCTTCGCGATCGACCCCGTCTGCGGCATGCAGGTCCGGACGGCGGATGCCTCGGCGCGCCTCGCCCACAAGGGCGAGACCATCTACTTCTGCTCCGACCACTGCCGGGAGCGCCACGCCCGTACGCTGGCTCACTGAGCGCGTTTTGTCCCAGTACCGCTCACTTGTTAACATCCGCGGGCGCGTGGGGCCGCGCGTCGTACACCCATGAGACGGACGCTGATCTTCCTATCGGTCGCGGCGGTCCTCGCGACCGCCACGCCCGCCGGCGCGCAGTCGACCGGCTCGCAGCTGTCCGATGCCCAGCAGCGCGCTTCGCGGATCAAGAGCGCGTACCAGCGGATCGGCGAGGAGTTCGCACGGCTCGAGGCCGCGCAAGGCAGCGCCGCGAACCGGCTCTCGGATACCGAAGCGAAGATGGTCCAGACGAGAGCCGACATCGCGTCACTCCGCGACAAGCTCAAGAACCGCATCCGCGCCGAGTACATGATGCGCGGGCTCGGCCTGTTCGACGTACTGCTCAACGCCCAATCGTTCCGTGAATTCAGCCTGCGGTACACGGCACTGCAACAACAGTCCCTCTCGGACGAACAATCGCTTCTCCAACTCCGCAAGAAGACGGCTGAGCTGAAAGCGGAACAGAAGTCGCTCGTCGCAGCGCGCAAAGACCTTGCTGCGCAGACGAACGCGGTGAAGGTGCAGGGCAGCCAGCTTTCCGTCAGCCTCGATCAAGCGAACGAACTCGTTCGCGAGTTGCAAGGCCGGCTCAAGCTCGAACAGATCCGTGCGCTGTTCAACGTCGGAGGCGGCTACCGCGGGAGCGGCATCATCATCCCGATGGTGACGTGTCCGGTGGACGGACCGCACTACGTGACGAACAGCTTCGGCGATCCGCGCGGCGGCGGAACGCGTCGTCACCAGGGCAACGACATCATGTCGCCCGGAGGCACGCCCGTCGTCGCCGTTGTGGACGGAACCCTTTCCGTCCGCACCGGTGGTCTCGGTGGGAACTCGTGGTTACTGCAAGGCGCGGGCGCGCTCTTCTACTACGCCCACCTCAGCGACTTCTCGGCGAGCGACGGGCAGCACGTCAGCGCGGGACAGTTGATCGGGCATGTCGGCAACACCGGAGACGCAGCCGGCGGACCGACGCACGTGCACTTCGAGATCCACCCCGGACAGGGCTGGACGCAGGCGATCGACCCTTATCCGAGTCTTTCTAAGGTTTGCTGACGCGCCGCCTCGGCGGTCGCAGAGCAAGGACGAGGCCGGCCAGCGCGACGATCGCGCCGATGATGATCCACGTCGAGTCGCCGATCATGAACGACTTCCCGATGTGGACGCCGATCCCCTGCAGGAACCACACGCCTCCCACCAGGAATAGGACGACGCCGACGATCCGTAGCCAGGTCACGAGATACACCTTCGCTGCCGCGAGCCGTCAGGTCAACGTCTAGACTGCGGAAGCGATGCGGATGCGAGGGGGGCTCTTGGTCATCTCGCTCTCCCTCGTCGCGCTTGCGCTCTCGTCCCCTCCCGCCGAAGCCGCGCTCGACTGCTCAACCGCCGCGATCCACGTCACGCGCAACATCAAGCTCCGGACGAACCTCACCTGTGGCGCGAACGACGCGTTCGACGTGACGGCCGACCATGTCACGATCGACCTGAATCACCACACCGTCACGGGAACCGTGATCCACTTCGGCGTCTTCTCGGACCATCACTCACGCATCGTCGTGAAACGTGGAACCTTCGCCGGGTTCGGGACCGCGGTCGGCTTCATGGGCGGGTCACGGAACGTCGTGAGCGGGATAACCGCGTCCTGCGGCGTCTGCTCCAACGTCGCCATGGATATCGGATCCACGCGTTCGGTCGCTCGCGGGAACTTCCTCTACAGCAACGATCGGGGGATACAGGCCGAGGCCCCGGGCGTGACGATCACGAGGAATGTCTTTCACGGCAACACACACGCGATCTACCTCACCGGGAACGGCGCACTCGTCAGCCGCAATCTCGTCGTGAGCAGCACCGGCGACGGCATCGAAGACCTCGCCCAAGGGGCGCATTTCCTCAGAAACACCGCCATCCAGAACGGGGTCGGCGGGATCGGTGACGGCATCTTCGCCGGGGGCGACACCACGGCCGTATTCAAGCGCAACGTCGCGCGGAACAACACGAATTTCGGCATCGAGGCGAACCCTGCCGCGCGTGACGCGGGCGGCAACCGGGCGAGCGGGAACGGCCAGCTCGTCCAGTGCGTTAACGTCGCGTGTTGACGGATCAGCGACACACGGTGCGGTGAGCGGCTCCCGCCGCGTCGGAGCGGCCATCGGACTGCTGTCCGCCGGGGTCGCCCTTGCCGCCGCGCAACTCGTAGCCGCCTTCGTCTCGCTCAACTCGTCGCCGATGGCGGCCGTCGGCGAAGCCTTCATCGACGCCGTCCCACCGGCCGTCAAGGACTGGGCGATCTCGACGTTCGGCCACCACGACAAGCTCGCGCTGCTGATCGGCATCGGTGTGTTGCTCGCGATCTTCTCCGTGCTGATCGGGATCGGATCTGTGAAGCGTCCCGCCGTTGCGTACGTCGGATTGATCGCGTTCGGTGCCATCGGTGTCCTCGCAGCCGTGACTCGTCCGAACGCGGACAAGCTTGCCGTGCTGCCGTCGCTCGTGGCGGTTGCGGCGGGGATCGGTACGTTCGAAGTGCTTTCCCGGACGGAGCACCGCGAAGCGGAGACCTTCAGCTACGACCGGCGCCGGTTCCTCACGAGCGGCATCGCCCTCGCGGTCGCCGCGATCGCCGGTGCGTCACTGAGCCGCCTCGTCGGTTCGGCGGGACGCAAAGCGACGAAGTCGCGCGCGGCGTTCCGGTTGCCGAAGGCGACGGACGTGCCACGCGCTCCGTCCAACGTCGACCTCGGTGTCCCGGGACTGTCGCCGTTCTACACATCGAACGCGGACTTCTACCGCGTCGACACCGCACTCATCGTGCCGAAGCTCGATGCGTCCGATTGGAGCCTCAAGATCCACGGCATGGTCGACCATCCGATGGAGCTCACGATGGACGACCTGCTGCAGCGCGAGGTCGTCGAACGCGACGTCACGCTCACGTGCGTGTCGAACAAGGTCGGCGATGTTCTGGTCGGGAACGCGCGCTGGACCGGCGTCCTCCTGCGACCGATCCTCGAGGAAGCGAAGCCGCATCCGAACGCGGACCAGATCGTGACGCGTTCGTCGGACGGGTTCAGCGCCGGATCGCCGACGAAGACCGTGATGGACGGACGCGATGCGATGCTCGCGTTCGGCATGAACGGCACGCCGCTACCGCTCGAGCACGGTTTCCCGGTGCGAGTGATCGTCCCCGGGCTGTACGGGTACGTCTCCGCGACGAAGTGGGTCGTCGATATGGAACTCACGACGTTTGCTGCCTACGACGCGTACTGGGTGCCGCGCGGGTGGGATCAGAAGGGTCCGATCAAGACGGAGTCGCGTATCGACACGCCGCGCTCACAAGCGAGCGCCGGCGAGGTACCCATCGCCGGCGTCGCGTGGGCGCAACACAAAGGGATCGCGAAGGTCGAGGTTCGCATCGACGACGGTCCATGGCTGGAAGCGGAACTGAGTCCGCTCGACACGGTCGATACGTGGCGCCAGTGGGTGTACCGGTGGAACGCGAGGGCCGGCGACCACACGATCCAGGTACGCGCGACCGACAAGACCGGCTACACACAGACCGGCCACGAAACACCGCCCCCGCCGAACGGAGCGACGGGCTGGCACACGGTCACCGTGTCCGTCGCCTGAACCTTTAGGCTGTCCGCCGACAGATGGACGACATCCGCGAAGAACTGCGCGCCTGGCTCGAGGCCAACTGGGACGAAGAGCTCTCTCTTCGTGAGTGGCGCGAGCTACTCGTGTCGTCCGGATGGGCGGCGCCGAGCTGGCCGACGGAGTACTACGGGCTGGGCTTGCCGCCGGAGTCCGATCGGATCCTCGCCGAAGAGCTCGGACGTATCGGCGCGCCGGGCACGCCCACGGGCGTTTCGACGTCACTTGCCGCGCCGACGCTCCTGCAATACGGCTCGGACGACCTGAAGAAGAAGCTGCTCCGTCCGATCCTCACGGGCGAGCACACGTGGTGCCAGATGTTCAGCGAACCCGGCAACGGTTCCGATCTCGCCGGCCTCGCGACACACGCCGTTCGCGCCGGCGACGAGTGGATCGTGAACGG
>JAICYB010000006.1 GCA_025934435.1 Actinomycetes bacterium
ATGGTCGAACCGCGACTGGTGTCCGGATGGGTGGATCGCAACGGTGTTTCGCACGATGCGTCGGACACACGCAGCCACCGCGTGATCCCGCAGACGATCGCGCGCGAACTCCGCGACATGCTCCGCAACGTCGTTGCGGTCGGTACCGGCGTCAACGCGACCGTGCCGGGCTACGACGTCGCGGGCAAGACGGGAACGGCGCGGAAATCCGTCGAGGGCGTCGGGTACCAGGGCTACTACGCGTCCTTCGTCGGGATGCTTCCGGCGCGCTCACCGAAGCTCGTCATGGCCGTCGTGCTGGACGACGCGATCCCCTACGAAGGTGGTCTCGCCGCCGCGCCGGTGTTCGCACAGGTCGCGAAGGAGGCCGTCCGGATCCTGCGGATCGCGCCCCAGCCCGCCGGCGTGCCCGCCACGCCGTAAAGGCAGACTGGGTCATGCGCTTATCCGCCCTGGCCCCGGGGGCCGAGCTTCGCGGCGACGCCGACATCACCGGCCTGGCGTATGACGACCGGGTCGTCCGAGCCGGCGACCTCTTCTTCTGCGTCCCCGGTCTCGTTGTCGACGGCCACGACTTCGCGGCGAGGGCCGTTGACAAGGGCGCGGTCGCTCTCGTCGTCGAACGGTTCCTCGATGTCGACGTACCGCAGGCGCGGGTCACCGCGGTCCGACCCGCGATGGGTGAAGTAGCGGCGCGGTTCTTCGGACACCCGTCGGGCGAGCTGACCGTCGCCGGCGTCACCGGAACGAACGGCAAGACGACGGTCACGTATCTGCTGGAGTCGATCGGGCGGGCGGCCGGGCTCGAGACCGGCGTCATCAGCACGATCTCACGGCGTTACAAGGGGACGGAGCTGCCCGCGCCCCGGACGACGCCCGAAGCGATCGATCTGCAACGCTTGCTCCGCGAGATGGCGGACGCGGGCGTCGACTTCGTCGCGATGGAAGCCGCGTCCGACGGGCTCGCGCAAGGGCGTCTCATCGGGACGCGTTTCGCGAGCGCGGGTTTCACGAACCTCACGCAAGACCACTTGAACACGCACGGATCGATGGAGGCGTACTTCGAAGCGAAAGCGCTGCTGTTCGACGGTTCGTACGCAGATCGCGCGGTGATCAACGTGGGCGACCCGTACGGCGTCAGGTTGCGCGAGTGCGTCACCTGCGACGTCCTGACGTACGGCACCGGGGGCGCCGACCTCGTATTCGACGGTGAGATCACCGCCACGGGTATACGCGGCACCGTAGGTTCCGTCGAAGTCGCCTCGCCACTCGTTGGACGACACAACGTCGACAACTGCCTCTGCGCGATCGGGATCGCGACGCAATGCCGCATCGACGCCGGCGCGATCGCTCGCGGCATCGCGACGCTCGACGTGATCCCCGGACGGCTCGAACGTGTCGACGCCGGGCAGCCGTTCCTCGCCCTCGTCGATTACGCACACACTCCGGACGCCCTGGATCACGCGGTGCGTACGTGCCGGGAGCTCGCGACGGGACGGTTGATCGTCGTCTTCGGCTGTGGGGGCGATCGGGACCGCGCGAAGCGACCGCTGATGGGTGAAGCGTCCTCACGGGTCGCCGACCTCACGATCATCACGTCGGACAACCCACGCTCCGAGGATCCGGAAGCGATCGTCCGCGAGATCGAGCCCGGCGCGAAGCGCGGCGGCGGCGCGTATACGACGATCGTCGATCGCGAAGACGCGATACGCGACGCGGTGACGCAGGCGCGCGACGGCGATGTGGTGCTCGTCGCCGGTAAGGGCCACGAGCAAGGTCAGCAATTCGCCGACCGCACCGTCCCGTTCGACGACCGCGACGTGATCCGGCGCGCGGTCGAGGGGTCCACGTGCCGGAGCTGACGGCGGGCCGCGTCGCCGAGATCACCGGCGGCCGGCTGATCGGTGACGGGCGAGCGACGGGGCATACCGTCGTCCACGATTCGCGGACCGTCGTTCCCGGCGCGATCTTCGCCGCGGTCCACGGCGGTCACGCGTTCATACAGAACGCCGTTGCGGCCGGTGCGCCGTTCGTGATCGCGGAGGAATCCGACGGCGTCTTCGACGGAGTGATCGTGCGCGACACCGTCCGCGCGTTGATGTCGCTCGCGTCGGCCGTCCGCGACGAGATGTCGGCGCGCGTCGTCGGCATCACCGGGAGCACCGGCAAGACACTGACGAAGGATCTCGTCGCGGCCGTGCTCGGCTCCCGATTCAAGGTCCATGCGTCGCAGCGCAGCTTCAACGCCGAGTTGGGCTTGCCGCTCGTCATCTTCAGCGCACCGGACGACGCAGAAGTGCTCGTGCTCGAGCTCGCCGCGCGGCACGCCGGCGAGATCGCAGAGCTCGCAGCCATCGCGCGGCCGCAGACCGGGATCATCACCGGGATCGGCATCACGCATCTCGAAGAGTTCGGCTCGCGCGACGCGATCGCACAGACGAAGTCCGAGCTCCTCGCGGCGCTGCCCGCGGACGGGCTCGCGATCGTCCCGTCCAACGACGACTACCTCGCACTCCTCTCGGAGTCGACGCCCGCGCGCTTGCGTACCGTCGGACCGGGAGCCGCGATCGACTACCGGGCGACCAAGATCGACTCGTCCGGACGGACCTATGGCGTCGTGACGGTTGACGGAACGCAGATAGACGTTTCCCTGCCGATCGCCGGGCGCGCCTTGATGCGCAACATCGCGCTGGCGGTCGCGTGCGGGATCGAGCACGGTGTCGAACCGGGCGATGCTGCATCCGCGATCGAGGACGCGCCACTCAGCTCCTTCCGCATGGAGATCGTCGAGGTCGACGGATGGACGATCGTGAACGACGCCTACAACTCGAACCCGACGTCGGCGTCGTCCGCGCTCAGGTCGGTGCGAGAGATGGCGCAGGGCCGTCCGGTGTGGGCCGTCCTCGGACCGATGGCCGAGCTCGGACCGGTCGCCGAAGACGCGCACCTCAGGATCGGTCGTCTCGCCGCGGACCTCGCGTACGACGGGGTGATCGCGCTCGGCGACGAAGCGACGGAGATCGCGCACGGCGCGGGTTCGCTCGCGCGCGTCGTGACCTCGGCGGACGACGCCGCGGACGCCGTGATCGGCTCCGTCCCGCCCGGCGCCCTGGTGCTCGCGAAGGCGTCCCGCGTGGTGTCGCTGGAGCGATTTCCGGAGATACTCAGGGCTCGACTGCACTCCGCCGAGCGGAAGGCCTGAGCCGTGCAAGCCGTCTTGCTTTCGACCGTCGTCGCGCTCGTCGTCGGCCTGGCGCTGACGCCGTGGGTGATCGACGTCTTCCGCGCGCGCGGCATCGGTGAGCTGATCCGCGAGGACGGGCCCGCGACGCACTTCGTGAAGCACGGGACGCCGACGATGGGCGGTCTCGTTCTCATCACCGCCGCGACGATCGGCTACATCGGCGCGCATCTCAGTCTCAGCGGGGGCGTCCATCTCAGGAACTTCACGCCGGCGGGCGTGATGGTGATCGCCGTCGCGTGGGCGCTCGCGTTCCTCGGCATGATCGACGACCTCGCGAAGATCCGGCGCACGCGTTCGCTCGGGTTGAACAAGCGCGCGAAGCTTCTCGGGCAAGCCATCGTCGGCTTCGCGCTGGCGTTCGGCGCGCTTCGCTGGTCGGCGATCGACACGCACATCACGTGGTCGGGTGTCGCGATCTCGGTGTTGCCGGCGCTGCCGCGCATCGGCTTCGCGATCTGGGTCGTGTTCCTCATCGCCGCGGAGAGCAACGGCGTGAACCTCACCGACGGCGTGGACGGCCTCGCGGCGGGTTCCGCCGCGATGGGTTTCTTCGTGTTCACGATCATCGCGTTCTGGGAGTTCCGCAACCCGGGTGTCTACGGACAGCTCGGCCGCGGCGGCGGCACCGGACATCTCGACATCGCGATCGCATCGTCCGCATTGCTCGGTTCATGCATCGGGTTCCTGTGGTGGAACGCCGCCCCGGCGCGGATCATCATGGGCGACACCGGAGCGCTGTCCCTCGGCGGCGCACTCGCCGCGCTCGCGATCTTCACGCGGACGCAACTGCTTCTCGCGGTCGTCGGCGGGCTCTTCGTGATCGAAACGTTGAGCGTCGCGATGCAAGTGTTCACCTACCGCGTGTTCGACGGAAGGCGGATCTTCGCGATGGCGCCGCTCCATCACCACTTCGAGCTCCGTGGATGGGCGGAGTTCACGGTGATCGTACGGTTCTGGCTGATCGCCGCACTCACGGCCGGTCTCGGCCTGGCGCTCTTCTATATGGACTTCCTCGCGCACGGGACGCTCGGGCCGTGATCGACGCCCCCTGGCGGGGCGCACGCGTGCTCGTCCTCGGCCTCGGTGTCACGGGACGCGAGCTCGCGCGGGTCATCGCGAAGCACGGCGGCGTCGTCTTCGCGTCCGACGCCGGTGCCGGCGAACAGGACGCGATCGCCGGCGTGGAGATCGAACAGGGAAGTCATGACCGCGCGCGCGAACGACTCGACGACTTCGATCTGATCGTTCCGTCCCCGGGCATCTCGCCGATGCGCGGTTTCCTTTCCGAGATCATCGGCTCGGGCCGGGTGATCACATCCGAACTCGACATCGCGCAGGACCTGACGGACGCACCGATCGTCGCCGTGACGGGAACGAACGGGAAGACGACAGTCGTTCGCGCGGCCGAGCGGATCGCGCGGGCGGCCGGTTTCGACGCGTACGCGTGCGGGAATACCGAGACGCCGTTCATCACATCGGTCGACGAACATCCGGACGCGACCCTTTTCGTCGTCGAGTGTTCGAGCTTCCGGCTCGCGTTCGCGCGATCGTTCCACCCGCGGGTCGCGGTGATCACGAACCTCGCACCGGATCACCTCGACTGGCATCCCGATCTCGACGACTACCGCGCCGCGAAAGCCCGCATCGCCCAGCGCCAGACGCCGGACGACCTCTTCTGCTACCCGTCCGCGCAGCCGGAGCTCGCGGAGCTCGCGAACGGGCCCGAGCGGCGCGCGTTCGGGCCGGAAACGCTCGACGTCCCGGCCCAAGCGCTGCGGGCGCACGGCGAGCATTTCGTCGCGGACGCCGCCGCCGCCGCTGCGGCGCTGACGTTCCTCGGGGCCGACCGCTCGGCGGTCGAACGCGGCTTGGACGGCTTCGAGCCGGACGCCCACCGCCTCGACCTCGTCGGAACCCGCGACGGCGTCCGCGTCTACGACGACGCGGTGTCCGCCAACGTCGACGCGACGCTCGCGGCGCTCCGAACCTTCGAGGATCCGGTGGTCCTGATCGCCGGGGGACGCAACAAGGGCCTCGACCTCTCGCCGCTGGCGAGTGAGTCGTCCCGCCTGAAGGCCGTCATCGCGATCGGCGAGGCGGCGGGCGAGCTCCAGCGGGTCTTCGCGGATCTTCCTGTGTTCGTTCCCATAGCGCCCTCGATGCGTGAGGCTGTACGCATGGCGCTGGACGAGGCACGGCCGGGGGACGTCGTCCTCCTGTCGCCCGCCTGCGCGTCGTTCGACATGTTCAAGGGGTACGCGGACCGCGGCGAGCAGTTCCTCGCGGCGTGCCGCGAGCTCGGGGTCACGAAGTGAGCACGAAAACTCCACGCCGGAGCGCAGCGGAGGCGCCGATAGGGCTTCGTGGGCGAACGAAGCGTTCGTCGGATCGCACCGACGTCTCGATCATCTTCACGGCGCTCGCGCTGCTCGTGATCGGACTCGTGATGAGTCTGTCGGCTTCGTCCATCGTTTCCGCGAAGTCGACCGGGTCCGCGTTCACGCTCTTCATCCGTCAGTTCATCTGGGCTGCGCTCGGCATCGGGGCGCTGCTGTTCTTCTGGCGGTTCGACTACCGCCGGCTGCGCGGACTCACGTATCTGCTCGTTCCGGCGAGTTGGGTCCTGCTCGTCGCCGTCCGGTTGCCTGGGATCGGTGTCTCGGCGGGAGGGGCATCGCGTTGGATCAGGATCGGGTCGTTCCAGATCCAACCGTCGGAGTTCGCGAAGCTCGCGATCATCATGTTCGGCGCCGACGTGCTCTCACGGAAGATGGGGCGCCTCGACGACTGGCGGCACATCGCGATCCCATTCTTCGCGGCGACGGCCATCACATGCGCGCTCGTCCTCGTCCAGCCGGACTTCGGCACGGCGATGATCATCGCCATCGCCGCGATGGCGATCGCGTATCTCGCGGGTTCGGACGTTCGCGCGCTCGCGGGGATGACCGCGGTTGCGGGGATCCTCGCCGTTCCCGTGATGTTCGGCGCGAGTTATCGCATGCAGCGTTTCTTCGGATTCCTCGAGAAAGGACGCAACTGTCTCGGCCTTGCGTACCAGACGTGCCAAGGACTCGTTGCACTCGGGAGCGGGCGGTGGTTCGGGCTCGGCCTCGGATCCGGTCGCGCGAAGTACGCCTTCCTCCCGAACGCCGACACCGATTACATCTTCGCGATCGTCGGTGAGGAGACGGGTCTCATCGGGACCTTGACGATCCTCAGTCTGTTCGGACTGCTGCTCGTCCTCGGTGTGCGCGCCGCGCGGCGCGCGCGCGATCCGTTCGGGTTCTTGCTCGCATCCGGCATCACGGCCTGGATCACGTTGCAGCTGCTGATCAACGTCGGTGCGGTGACCGGTCTGTTGCCGATCACGGGCGTACCGATGCCGCTGATCAGTTTCGGTGGGACGTCCCTCCTCGTCTCGCTCGCCGGGCTCGGCATCGTCGCGAGCGTCGCACGCCGCGGCCGCACTCCGGCGCGCGCATCCGACTGATTTGTCCCGCGTCCTCATAGCCGCCGGTGCGAGCGGTGGTCACGTCTATCCCGCCCTGGCAACGGCCGAGGTGCTGCGCGCGCGGGGCGACGACGTTTCGTTCGCTGGTGGCGACAGGCTGGAAGCGACGGTCATCCCGGAAGCCGGGTTCCCGTTCCACGCTCTGCCCGTACGGCGTCCGCCGTCGGTGCGCGTCGAACTGCTGACACCGCACGGCATCAGCGCGACCTTGTCGATCGTCCGCGCGATCTTCGTCGCGAGGAGGCTGATCGCAAAGCTTCGTCCCGACGTCGTGCTCGGGATGGGCGGATTCGCCGCGGTCCCCGTCGCGCTTGCCGCCGGCAGACGGACGAAGCTCGTGCTGCACGAACAGAATGCGCACCTGTCGCTCGCGCAGCGTCTCGCGGTGCGTTCGGCCGACGTGCTCGCGCTCGGGTTCCCGATCGAAGAAGGGTTACCCCGTGTCCGAACCGAGCTCGTCGGGCAACCCGTGCGTCGGAACATCACCCGTCTGGCGACGATGGGCGACGACGAACGTGCGCAGTTCCGTGCGAGCTCACGGGCCCGCCTCGGTCTCGACGCCGACGCGCCGACGCTCTTCGTGTTCGGCGGGAGTCTCGGCTCGGGACCACTGAACGAATCTGTCCCGCGCGTCGCTCTCCCGGACGACGTGCAGGTGTTGCACCTCGCGGGAAGCGGGCGTGACGTTCCGGTCCGCGATGCATGGCAGCGCGCCGGACGAAACGCCGTCGTGCTCCCGTACCTGGAGACCATCGAGAGCGCGTACGCCGCAGCCGATGTCGTCGTCGCGCGGGCCGGCGCGTCGAGCGTCGCGGAATTCGCGATCTGCGGTTTGCCGTCGATCCTCGTTCCGCTGCCGACGCTGCGCCGCGGCGATCAGGAAGCGAATGCGCGCGTCATGGAGCGAGCCGGCGGAGCGATCGTCGTCATGCAGTCGGAGCCCGACCTCGTGGATCGGATCGGGCGCGAAGCGTCGCGTCTGCTCTCCGACGCGTCCGCGCGCGCGGCGATGTCGGCGGCCGCTCGTTCCGCGGCGCGTCCCGACGCCGCCGAGCGCCTCGCGGACGTCATCGAACGGGTAGCCGCGTCCCCGTAGTCTTCTCGTCATGAGATCTGAGCTCGGACGCCCGCTCAGCGGACGCCACGTGCACTTCGTGGGCATCGGCGGCGTCGGCATGGCCGCGCTCGCCGAGCTGCTGATGGAACTCGACTACGAGGTGTCCGGCTCCGACATCAAGCTGTCGCGGACGGTGCAACGACTCCGCGATCGCGGCGCGGCGATCGACGTCGGACAGCACAGCGCGCACCACCTCCACAACCCGGAACACGTCATCTACAACGCGGCCGTCGCGCGTTCGAATCCCGAGGTCGAAGCCGCCCGCGCGAAGGGGCTCGAAGTGATGTCCCGGGCGGAGCTCCTCGGGAAGGTCTTCGATGCCGGACGGGGCGTCGCCGTCACGGGGACCCACGGGAAGACGACGACCTCCTCGATGCTCGCGCGGACGCTCCGTGAGACGGGCTTCGACCCGTCCTTCCTGATCGGTGGGGACCTGAACGACGTGGGCTCGGGTGCGGCACTCGGCGCCACCGACCTCGTCGTCGCCGAGGCGGACGAAGCCTTCGGTTCGTTCCTCGCGCTCCACGCCGAGCTCGCCGTCGTCACCAACGTGGATCTCGATCACCTGGAGCACTACGCGGATCAGGACGCCATCGACGATGCGTTCGTGACCTTCCTCGATCAGCGGCGCGAGGGAGGGTGGGCCGTCCTCTGTGCCGACGATCCGGGGATCAAGCGGCTGATGCCGCGCATCGCGGCGCCCGTGGTGACCTACGGATCCGGCGACGCCGACCTGTCCGTCGGTGAGGACGGCACCGTCGGCTGGCACGGACATCGCATCGGCACGCTGCGTCTCTCCGTACCCGGACGCCACAATCTTTCGAACGCGGCCGGGGCGCTGGCCGCGGCGCTGACACTCGGGGCCGATCCCGAAGCGAGCCTCGAAGCGCTCCGGACCTTCTCGGGCGTCGAACGGCGCTTCTCGGTGCGCGGTGAGGCGTCCGGCGTCGTTGTCGTGGACGACTACGCGCACAATCCCGCGAAGGTCCAAGCAACGATCAACGCCGCGCGCGATGCCTATCCGGGACGGCGGATCGTCGTCCTCTTCCAGCCGCATCTCTATTCACGGACGCTGCACCTCGCCGAACGTTTCGGTTCGTCCTTCCATGGGGCAGACGTCGTCGTCGTGACCGACGTCTACGGCGACCGCGAACAGCCGATGCCCGGCGTCAGCGGACGCCTCGTCTCCGATGCCGTGCGCGCGAACGCGACGGACGGCGGGATGGTGCTGTACATCCCGCGCCTCGAAGAGGCGCCGGGATTCGTTGCGTCGCTCGTCTATCCCGGTGATGTCGTCCTGACCCTCGGCGCCGGTGACGTGACGACCGCCGCACCGCGCATCCTCGAACTGCTCCGCGCGGAAGAGCAGTGACCGACGCCGCGACGGTCGAGCGCCTCCGCGCGCGCGTGACCGGGCGCGTCGACGTCGACGCGCCGCTCGCGCCGCTCACGACGTTCCGCGTCGGTGGTCCCGCGGACGTGATGGTCGAAGCCGAAACGGAGGACGACCTTCGCGCCGTCGCGGAGCTGCGTGGCGATCTTCCGATCGCGATCGTCGGGCGAGGCTCGAACCTGCTCGTGTCCGACGACGGCTTCCGCGGGATCGCGATTCGTCTCGGGCGGGGTTTCCGCGATCACGAACGCACCGATGACGGTCTCGTGTTCGGCGGGGCCGTGCAGTTGCCGGCCGGCGCGCGCCTCACCGCTCGTTACGGACTCACCGGATTCGAATTCGCCGCGGAGATCCCCGCGACGTTCGGCGGCGCCGTTCGTATGAACGCGGGTGCACACGGACGGAGCATGTCGGACGTCCTCGCGTGGACCGATGTGATCGATCTCGCGTCCGGCGACGGCCGCCGGGTGACCGTCGCCGACCTCGGTTACGCGTACCGGCACTCGGAGCTTCGTCCGCTCGACCTCGTGACGCGTGGCGAGATCGTGCTCGCCCCCGACGACGGCTCGGCCGTCGGCGAACGGATCGCATCGTTCCTTCGCTGGCGCCGCGAGAACCAGCCGCCGGGACGAAGCGCCGGCAGCGTGTTCAAGAATCCACCGGACGATTCCGCCGGGCGATTGATCGACGCCGCGGGCATGAAAGGCGCGCGCGCCGGGGGAGCGCAGGTCTCGCCCGTCCATGCGAATTTCATCGTCGCGGGACCCGACGCCACGGCGACGGACGTTTGGACGTTGATCGCCGCGATGCGGTCGGCGGTCGTCCGGACGTCGGGTGTCGAGCTCGAGCCTGAGGTCAGGTTCCTCGGTGCTTTCCCTGAGGTTGAGGGTTGGTTGAGGGTGGTTGAGACTTAGTTGAGACGTTCATATCTGCTGCTCATCCTGGTGGTCGTCGGCGCCATCACGGCGGCGGCGTACACGCTGCGCGTCACACAGGTGCGCGTCACGGGCCTGCGCACGCTGGCTGCCGCCGACGTGATCCGCACGTCCGGGGTCGAGATCGGGCAGCGCATCCTCTGGATCCGCCTGAGTTCGGCGGCGCGCCACGTGGAGACGATCCCAGCCGTGGAGCGGGCGACGGCGTCACGCACACTGCCGGGCACGGTCGTCATCCACATCACCGAACGCCGTGCCTTGGCGAAGCTCGCGACGACACCCGACCTCGTGGCCGACACCACCGGCCATGTCTTCGAGGCGCGCGGCGCGTCCGTCCCGATACTCGAGGGTTGGAGGACGACGCGGTCGAAGCACTCGCTCGACGCGCCGTCCCGGGCGGTTCTCCGCGCCTTCGAACGTTTCCCCCTCGCGCTCCGGCGATCGACGGGCAAGATCGTCATGCGCGGCTCGGGCCTCGAGCTCGACCTTCGAAGCGGCGTCGTCGTGCGGTTCGGCCGACTCGAGGACCTCGATGCGAAGGCGGCGGCGGCTCTCGCCGTCCTGCGCGCGGAAGGGCGGAACAAGCTCGCGTACGTGGACGTCCAGGTGCCGACGGTGCCGGTCGTCGGCCCGCCGCCGACGCCGACGCCGGCTCCGACGTTGCCGCCCGCTCCGGTCCCCGCCGTGACCTACGCTCCGGCACCGACCGCGAAGCCGTAGGTCATTCGCTCGTTGACGCCCCCCGAGGGGTGCTGTATCGTTCAACATCTGCCTCAAGCGCAACAACAGAGTTAACGAGTATCAACATTATGTTGACTGAGAAGCCCCGCACCCGCACCCGAAAGCGAAGCAAGCGGATCGGGGAACCCTCATGGGGGCTGAGGGTCGAGACGAAGGGCCACAGAAAGGGGAGCATCGCGATGGCGACGCCGCAGTCATACCTCGCGGTAATCAAAGTCGTCGGTATCGGCGGCGGTGGAGTGAACGCCGTGAACCGGATGATCGATGCCGGTCTCCGCGGCGTCGAGTTCATCGGCATGAACACCGACGCCCAGGCGCTCCTCATGAGCGACGCGGACGTGAAGCTCGACATCGGTCGAACGCTGACGCGCGGTCTCGGCGCCGGGTCCGATCCTGAGGTCGGCCGTCGCGCCGCCGAAGATCACCGTGAAGAGATCGAAGAAGTGCTTCGTGGTGCCGACATGGTTTTCATCGCGACGGGCGAAGGCGGCGGTACGGGAACGGGCGCCTCGCCGGTCGTCGCCGAGGTCGGTCGCTCCATCGGTGCGCTGACGATCGGCGTTGCGACGCGTCCCTTCTCCTTCGAAGGAAAGAAGCGAGCGCTTCAAGCCGAAGCCGGTATCGCGGAGCTCAAGGACCGCGTCGACACACTCATCATCATTCCGAACGACCGGCTGATCCAGATCTCGGATGAAGACACGCCGCTGCAGGAAGCATTCCGTCTCGCCGACGATGTCTTGCTGCAAGGTGTGCAAGGCATCACGGATCTCATCACGACGCCCGGACTCATCAACCTCGACTTCGCGGATGTGCGGACGGTCATGACCGACGCCGGTTCCGCGATCCTCGGTATCGGTGAAGCGTCCGGCGATAGCCGTGCGACGGAAGCGTCGCGACTCGCGGTGTCGTCGCCGTTGCTCGAAGCGTCGATCGAAGGCGCGCGTGGATTGATCATCAGCATTTCAGGGGGGCCCGACCTGCGACTGCTCGAAGTGAGCGAGGCGACGGACGCCATCACTTCGGCAGCGCACCCCGATGCGAACGTCATCTTCGGGGCGGCCATCGACGAGTCACTCGGAGGGAAGGTCCGAGTGACTGTTATCGCGGCGGGTTTCGAAGGACGCGAGTGGACGGAACCCGCCGCGCGCGAACCGGCGCGCACACCGGCGCCGGAGTCATTCTTCGATGAGACCGAGGAAGAAGAAGGGGAATCGTTCGAGGATGACGACCTGGAGATCCCGGACTTCCTGCGCAGCTAGCGGACCCAAGAACTGACGTGACCCTCGACCCACGGGGATCGCGAAACCGGCTCCCGGCCCCGGGGGCCGGTTTCGTTTGGGAGCCACTTCCGGTCGTCGACGACGCCTACTACCTCCGGCCGGACACCGATCGGGTACGCGCGGCGTACACCACGAGGCAGGGCGGCGTCTCGAACGGTCCTGTGGGCAAGCTGAACCTCTCCCTGGCCGCGGAGCAACAGCACGGCGACCTCTCCGCCGGCGGACCGGTGCGAGTCTTCGCCAACCGCGATCTCGCGCGTCGTGCGATCGACGGCGAGCGGGAGTGGGCGACGGTGCGCCAGGTGCACGGCGACGGCGTCGTCCAAGCGAAAAGGCGCGGCCCCCGCCTCGACGCCGACGGGCTCTTCACGGACATGAATGAAACGACCCTCGCGGTGATCTCCGCCGATTGCGTGCTCGTGCTGGCGATCGGGGCCGACCGCTTCGGTGTCGCGCACGCGGGATGGCGCGGCCTTGCCGCCGGCGTGATCGAGAACATCGTCCGCGCCGTCGACGCGACGGAAGTCTTCGCGGGTCCGGCGATCGGACCATGCTGTTTCGCGGTCGGGCCGGAAGTGATCGAAGCGTTCCCGGGCGCCGCGACGGACGAACGCCACGTCGACCTGTGGCTCGCCGCCGAGCAGGCCGCGAAGCGAGCGGGGGCGCCGTCGTTCCGCGCCGCGCGCATCTGCACATCCTGCAACGCGGACCTCTTCTACTCGCATCGCCGGGACAAGGGCGTCACCGGTCGACAAGCG
Source organism: Actinomycetes bacterium (assembly GCA_025934435.1). Classification (GTDB taxonomy): domain Bacteria; phylum Actinomycetota; class JAICYB01; order JAICYB01; family JAICYB01; genus JAICYB01. Next base: position 12,980 of record JAICYB010000006.1, read on the forward strand.
TTGATCGCGCGGTATCCGTCGTGACGCTCGAGGCCGTGCGGGGGCGGATCGAAGCGGCGTGCGCGCGAGCGGGCAGGGATCCGTCCGGCGTGAAGCTCGTCGCCGTGACGAAACAGGCGTCGATGGACCAGGCGCGTGAGGTGCTCGCCGCCGGGTGCGTCGACCTCGGGGAGAACCGCGCCCAGCAGCTCGCCGCGCGGGCGGTGGAGCTGCCCGAGGCGCGCTGGCACTTCATCGGTCCGCTGCAGACGAACAAGGTCCGTTACCTGGACGATGCCGCGCTGATCCACAGCCTGGAGAACGAACGGCAAGCAGCCGCATTGGCGAAGCACGGGGCCTTCGACGTGCTCATCCAGGTCGATATCGCGGACGAACCCACGAAGCACGGGGTGCGACCTGCGGAGATAGACGCGCTGCTCGGCGCGCTTGGTGCGTATCCAAACGTCAAACCGCGTGGTTTCATGTTCATGGCGCCGCAGGTCGAAAACCCCGAAGATGTGAGGTGGGTGTTCGCTGAAGGCGCGAAGCTGAAGGAGCGGTACGGTCTCGACGAGCTGTCGATGGGTATGACAGATGACTTCGAGGTCGCCATAGAAGAAGGAGCAACGATCGTGCGGGTCGGCCGCGCGATCTTCGCTCGGTGATCAGGTAAGAGGAAGCAAGATGCCCGGAGTCTGGAAGAAGGCGCTGATCTACCTCGGCCTCGTCGAAGAGGAAGAGGAGCTCGAGCCGTTGCCGACGGAAACGCACGAACCGACGACGTTTGAAACGGTTCGTCCGATCCGTCCCGATCTCCCGACGTCGAGTGTGCGACGTATCGGCGGCGACGAACCGCTGGCGGCGCCGTCGGCGATCGCACCGCGGGCGAGCATGCACGTCGTCGAGCCGCGCGCGTTCAACGACGCGAAGGAGATCGGCGACAAGCTTCGAGTGAACTCCGCGGTCATCATGAACCTTCAGCACGCGAACGCGGACCTCGCGAAGCGTCTCGTCGATTTCGCGAGCGGTCTGACCTACATGGCACAGGGATCGATCAAGAAGGTCGGTGACCGTATCTTCCTGCTCACGCCGCCGAACGTGGAAGTCTCCGCGGACGAAGCCCGCGAGATGATGTCGGATCGCGGGTTCTTCAATCAGTTCTAGGTGAAAGCCGAGCGGCGATGAACTGCCCGACATGGGGACATTTCATCGTCTTCGCGATCGGCGCGTACTACAACCTGCTCTTCCTCTACATCATCGTTTCGTTGCTGCAGTCGCTCGCCGGACTTCGCATCCCCGACTGGCTCCGTCCGGCGGTGAACTTCACGTTCGACGCGTGTGAGCCGTTCCTTCGCGTGTTCCGCGGACTCATCCCGAACATCGGCATGCTCGATCTCTCGCCGATCCTCGGATTCTTCGCGTTGATCATCGTGCAGAACGTCGTGGCGCGGATCCTGCATTGCACCTAGAAGTGCTCGAGGCGATACGCGTCCGCTACGCGGAGGCGGCACGCATGGGCAATGACCTGATGTCGCGGCTCGAGGCGATCCAAGCCGAGCGCGCGCGCTGGCAGCACTCGCTGGACGATCCCGAGCTCGCGGCCCGCGCACGTATGGAGCTGAACGAGATCGACCACCTCCGTCCACGGATCGAGCGCTCCGCCCACGCGTGGGTGGACAAAGCGCGGTCCCTCGAGCTCATCGTCGCCGCGTACGTGCGCGCGTCCGGTGTTCGAAGCGCCGAGGTCGGCGGGCATATGCGGTTGGAACGACGTTTGCAGCGACTCTGACGCTTCGACAACATAGGGCGGACGGTGCCCCTCAGGTGCCGCTCCCGTAAGGAGGAATCGTGCTCGTAGGACTTATCTGGGCGCTCGTCGTCGTCGCGGCGGTGCTCCTGATCGTCGGATTCTTCACCTCGGGGTCGAACATCCTGCTCATCCTCGCCATCGTCTTCGCGCTCGCCGCGATGATCCTCGTGCTCGGCTCCTGGGCGCGCCGCGCGAAGGAAGCCTCGACCGCGAACTTCGACGACACGATCGCCTTCGGAGGCGACGAAGCCGACGAGGACTCCGACGAGGTCTTCGCACGGGACGGTGACACCGAAGACGACATCACCGCGGCGATTCGCCGCGACCGTCCGGCCCGTCGTCCGGCGGCGAGGAAGGCGGGCGCGAAGCCCGCCGCGAAACCGACAGCGTCGCGCCGCAGCGCGAGCGGCGGCGCATCTGCCGCAAAGGCCAAGCCGAAAGCGGCGAAGTCGAAAGCCAAGCCGAAGGCGAAGTCGACGGCGTCGAAGGGCACAGCGAAGCGGAAGCCGGCAGCGAAACCCAAGGCGAAGCCGGCCTCGCGTCCGAAGGCCAAGCCGCCGCGCCGTCGTCCGCCGACGCAGTAAGAAGGCACGGGCGTGGCCCGGCTGACCTACGGATTCCTCGCGGCCGCCGCTGCGTCGCTCATCGCGGGGTTCTTCATCAAGGGATCGAGCTTTCCTTTGTGGATCTCCGTGGCGCTGTCTGTCGCCGTAGCCGCTCTGATCATGTACGGCTGGTCTCGCGTCGCGCGCGAAGGCGTGGACGAGGACACGGACGACTCTGTCGAGGAGTTCGACGTCGACGAGGACGACGCCGAACCGGAACCCCGGGTCGCATCGCCCAAGCCCTCGCGTCGCCGCGCGAAGGTCGACGAGACGATCGAGATCACGACGGACGACTCACTCTTCGCTCCGCCGAAGGCGGAGGCGAAGGCCACGCCGAAGCCCAAGGCAAGAGCCAAACCCAAGGCAACGGCCAAACCCAAAGCAACGGCCAAACCCAAAGCGAAAGCGCCCGCGAAGAAGACCGAACCGGCGAAGAAGACCGCTCCCGCGAAGAAGTCATCTGCACGCGGACCGCGTGTGGCCGTTGTCCCGGGCGCGTCGCGCTATCACCGGCCGAGTTGCCGCTTCGCCAAGGCGGCGAACATCAGGATGGTCTCCGAACGCATCGCGGTCGAACGCGGATATCGCGCGTGCGACGTGTGTAAGCCCTAACCGCGTTTGCGCGGGAAGACGTCCGTCGCCACGCTCGTGACGCGATCGAGGAACAAGATCCCGTCGAGATGATCGATCTCGTGCAGCAGCGCGCGAGCCTCGAAAGCGTCGGCGGCGATCTCTCGCGCCGATCCATCGGGAGTGAGTCCGCGCACGGTCACGTCCGCCGCGCGGCGGACGTTCGCCGTGAACTCCGGGATCGACAGGCATCCCTCACGCGCGACGGCGGAGCCGGATGATCTCACGACGACGGGATCGAACAGGACGATCAATCCCGCACACGATCGTGCCTTCGCATGGCCTGTGACATCGACGACGATGCATCGCCGGAGCTCGCCGATCTGGTTCGCGGCGAGACCGACGCACCGTTCGTTCGCCCGCATCGTGTCGACGAGATCGGTTGCGAGCGAGCGGGCGGCGCCGTCGATCGTGGCCACGCCCGCGGCGCGGCGTTTCAGAACCGGATCGGGATAGATCCGGACGTCACGGACGGTCACTACAGGACGTCGGCGTCGTAAGCCGACACGGCAACGTCGACATCGACAGCCTCACGCAGGTCGTGTTCGAGCGACGCTCCACCCGTCAGCTCCGCTTCGATCGTGAGCACGTAGATCGGTTGCGCCGAGCCGACGAGCCGCGAGTCGAGGTTCGTGATGTTGCCGCCGGCCTGAGAGACCACGCGAGCAACGCCGTCGAGGATGCCCGGCTTGTCCGAGCCGTACACCGTGATGACGTGCGTCGGGTTCGGTGTGCGCGCCGAGTCGTCGACCTCGAGGACGGAGAACGTGACGCCGAGCGGGTCGCACGCGGGCTTCAGCGCGGACGTCAGTGTGTCGACGGATGCGTCGTCCGGCGCGCTGAAGACGAGCATCACGGCGAAGTTCCCGCGGAGCAGCGACATCGACGAGTCTTCGACGTTGCATCCCTGTTTGAAGAGAACGGACGAAACGGCGGCGACGATGCCGGGCCGGTCCTTGCCGATCGCGGCCAGCGCGAAGCTCGGCATCTACGCCTTCGTGACGTGGACGCTCACGTCCGCGTCCTCGACCTTGACCGACGTCCAGCCCTCGAGGCCGCCGCCTACGGCGTAGGTGATCGACTCGGCGAGGAGTTCGTCGGTGATGTAGTACTCGTGCTCCTCCAGCGCTTCGATCGTCTGCGCCGGACCGGCAACGGCGAGGGAGATGCGGTCCGTGACGTCGAGCCCTGCGTCACGGCGCGCGTTCTGCACCTGGTGAACGAATTCGCGCGCGATGCCTTCGCGGCGCAGTTCAGGCGTGATCTCGAGGTCGAGCGACACGCCGAACGGCGCTTCGTAGGCGAACGCGGTGCCTTCCGCCGGTTCGCGACGGATGTCGACGTGCTCGGGACCGACGACGAGCGGCTCGCCGCCTTCGACATCGAGTTCGATCTCCATGCCCTGCTCGAGTGTCGTTGCCATCGCGCCGGCTTCGTCCGTACCGAGAGCGCCGAGCGCCGTCTGTAGCTCGCGCACGCGGGGGCCGAACGCGGGCCCGGCCGCCGCGAAGTTCGGACGAAGCGTCGTGCGAACGAGCTCGCTCGCTTCTTCGGCGAACGCGAGCTCTTTCACATTGAGTTCGTCCGCGAGGAGTTCGGCGACCTCTTCGACGGCGTCGCGCAGATCCCACGGGACGAGCAGCACCGCTTGGCGCAACGCCTGGCGGACCTTGACTCCCGCCGAGCGCCGAGCCGAGTGTCCGAGCGAAGCGAGCTCACGCGCCGAAGCCATGCCGGCGGAGATCCGTGGATCGACGATCTCCGGATCGCCGACGGGGAAGTCGGTCAGGTGGATGCTCGGCAATGCCTTCGGGTTCAGCTCGGTCACGAGGTTCCGGTAGAGCTCATCCGCGAGGAAGGGTGCGAACGGGCTGAGCAGACCGGCGAGCTTCACGAGTGCGGTCCACAGGGTCCAGTACGCGTTCGACTTGTCGGCCTTCTCCTCGTCGTTCGCCGCTGCCTTCCAGAACCGCTCGCGACACCGGCGGACGTACCAGTTCGAGAGGTCGTCGATGAACTCCGCGATGCGACGCGTCGCGGTGAGGGAGTCGTGATCCTCGAGGGCTTCGTCCACCTCGAAGATCAGCACGTTCAATTCCGACAGCAGCCAGCGGTCGATCGGTGGACGCATGCGGGGATCGGCCACTCGCCATGTATCGGGATCGAAGCCGTCGATGTTCGCGTACAACACGTAGAGCCGGTAGACGTTCCACAGCGTGAGGAACGGCCCCCGGATCACCTGGCGCAACGCTTCCTCTGAGAGGCGTCGTGAGTCCGCGGGGTCGCCCGCGGACAAGAAGTAGAAGCGCAATGCATCCGACCCGAAGTTGGAGAACACCGTCCAGGGGTCGGAGATCGCCTTGTGCTTCGACATCTTCTTGCCGTCCTCGTCGAGGATCAGGCCGTGGCAGATGACGGTCTCGTACGCGTTGCGATCGAACAAGCCGACGGATTCCGCCATCAGTGAGTAGAACCAACCGCGTGTCTGGTCGAGCGCTTCCGCGATGAACTGCGCCGGGAACTGCGCCTCGAACTGCGCCACGTTCTTGTGCGGGTAACCCCACTGCGCGAACGGCATCGCGCCGGCGTCGTACCAGACGTCGATCACATCCGGCACGCGTTTCGACGTCTCCCCGCAATCGGGACACGCGAACGTGATGTCGTCGACATGCGGACGATGCAGGTCGATGCCGCTCAGGTCTCGTCCGGCGAGCTCGGAGAGCTCCGCCACCGATCCGATCGCTTTCTCGTGGTTGTTCGGACAGCGCCAGATGGGGAGCGGCGTCCCCCAGAAACGGAAGCGAGACAGCGACCAGTCGACGTTGTTGCGGAGCCAGTCTCCGTATCGTCCGTCGCGGATGTGCTCGGGGATCCAGTTCACACCGGCGTTCGCCTCGAGCATGCGGTCTTTGAATTCGGTCGTACGGATGTACCACGCCACGAGCGCGTAGTTGAGGAGCGCCGTGTCGCAGCGCCAGCAATGGGCGACGCGGTGCATGATCCGCTCGGACCGCACGAGAACACCCGCGAGTGAGAGCAGCTCGGTGATCTGATCGTCGGCGGCTTTGACGAAGACACCTTCGAACTCGGGGACGCTCGCATCGAAGTTCCCGCTCTGGTCGACCGGGTTGTAGACGGGGATGTCGGCGGCACGGATCGCGTTCAAGTCGTCCGCGCCGAATGCGCCGGCCATGTGGACGATGCCCGTTCCCTCTTCGATGTTCACGAAGTCCCCGGCGATCACGCGCCACGCGCGCTCGATCGCTTCGGGCGCGGCCCGGTCGAAGTAGCGCCGCGCGTACGGGAACGGCGGCTGGTATCGGAGACCGAGGAGATCTCGACCGGTGAATGTTGCGAGCGGTGTGGGTTCGTCCTCTCGGCCGAGCGCCTCCTTGAACCGGTCGCGCGCGACGACGAGCTTGCGTCCCTCGTGCTCGACGACGATGTACGTGAAGTCCGGATTGACGGCGAGCGCGAGATGCGCGACGAGCGTCCACGGCGTGGTCGTCCAGGCGGCGAACGACGCACCTTCGAGCGCGCCCGTTCCACCGATGATCGGGAACGCGAGCGTGACGCCGGGGTCGGAGACTTCGCGGTAGACGTCTTCCTGCCCGAGCTCGTGGTCGGACAGCGGCGTCTCGCAGCGAGGGCAGTACGCCGCGACGCGGTCGGCTTCGAAGAGGAGACCCTTCGCGTGGAACTGGGCGAGCGACCACCACACCGATTCGATGTACTCGTTCGACATCGTCTCGTAGGCGTTCTCGTAGTCGAGCCAGAAGGCGATGCGATCCGAGAACCGGACGTAGTTCGTGATGTATTCGGAGACGGCGGCGCGGCAGAGGTTGTTGAAGCGCTCGATGCCGTAGTCGAGGATCTCGCGCTTGTGCTTGATGCCGAGCTTCTTCTCGACCTCGACCTCGGCCGGGAGCCCGTGGCAGTCCCAGCCGGCCTTCCGCGGGACGAACCGCCCCTTCATGGTCTGGAAGCGCGTGTAGACGTCCTTGATCACGCGCGGCAGGACGTTGTGGACGCCGGGGGGAGCGTTGGCGTAGGGGGGTCCCTCGTAGAAGATCCAGGGCTCGGACCCCTCACGGAGGGTCAGGGCGCGGCGGGGGATCCCCTGCTCGTTCCACCACTCGAGGACGGCGCTCTCCATGGCGGGGAAGTCCGGGCGCGGATCGACGGGACGATGCATGGTGGCGCCGATTCTACGGGTCACGCCGGGCGCGGTTAGTCCCTCAACGGTGGACCGCCGTCATATAGTTGGTGCGCGCTTACATGGGGCCGTTGGGGACGGGGAGCCCTTTACGGAGATGGCGAAAGATACCGCCCCGTTTGGGGTGGGGAGGGTGGGATGAAAACGCGACTTTCGATCGTTGCTGTATTCGCCTTGGTCGCCGGGCTGTTCGTCGGGGGTTCGGCCGCGGCAGCCGTTCCGGCGAACGATAACTTCGCGTCCGCTACATCGCTCGGTAACGGCACGACTGCGACCATCGCCGGCAGCAACGTCGGCGCCACCGGCGAGGCCGGCGAACCGAACCACGCGAACGTTTCCCTCAAATCGGGTTGCACCGACGCAACTCATCCGAACTCCGGATGTGAGCCGTCCGTCTGGTACACGTGGACCGCGCCGGACGCGAACGCGTACACCATCCAGCTTTGCGGCAGCGATTACGACACGACGCTCGGCGTGTACACAGGGACCGCCGTCGGCGCGCTGACGGCGGTCGGCAGCGACGACAACGGGACGGGGTGCTCGTCGAACCTTCCGAGCCGAGTGACGCTGACCACGACCACCGGCACGACCTACAACATCGCTGTGGCGGGTTTTCACGGCGCTAGTGGAACCATCAGTGGAATGATCCAGCCCTGCACCGACGCTGCTGCGCATTGTCCCGCGCCGGACGCAACCACGACGGCCGCAACGGGGCTGAGCGGTACGGGCGCGACCCTCAATGGAACCGTCAATCCCAACGGGCAATCGACCGACTACCTCTTCAGGTACGGGACCTCTCCGACCGCGCTCTCGAGCGACACGGCGCCTGCGACGTCCGCGGGGAACGGTTCGGCGCCCGCAGCGGCCACGGCGATGGTCACCGGGCTTGCGCCGTCGACGACCTACTACTTCCAGGTCGAAGCGACGAACGGTGCCGGTACATCGGACGGTGCGATCAAGAGCTTCACGACGAACGCTCAGCCGACGGTGACGACGGGCTCGGCCACCGGGGTGACGGGTACATCGGCGACGCTGAATGGCACCGTCAACCCAGCCGGGTCGCCGACCACATACCACTTCGAGTACGGGACCACGACTGGTTATGGGACCAACACCGCGACGATCTCGGCCGGTTCGGGAACGACGACGCAATCGGTGTCGGCTCCGATCAGCGGTCTCACGACCGGGCAGACGTATCACTTCCGTCTCGTTGCGGTGAACACCGGTGGTTCGTCCAACGGTGACGACGCATCCTTCAAGACGTTCGCCGCGCCTGTCGCCACGACGGGGACGGCCTCGCCGGTCACGCCGGTCGGTGCGACGCTCAACGCGACGGTCAACCCGTCCGGTCAGCCGACCTCGTACCACTTCGAGTGGGGAACGAACACGAATTACGGCAACCTGACGCCGTCGGCGAGCGCCGGCTCGGACAGTCACGACCACTCGGTGTCCGCCAACATCACCGGCCTCACCCCGAGCACGCCGTACCACTTCCGCATCGTTGCGTCGAACGCGACGGGGATGACCCAAGGTGGCGACGGAACGTTTACGACGCTCGCGGCGAACCAGCCGCCGCACATCACGTATCCGACGCCGAACGTCACGTCGGTCTCGGGCACGGCCGTGACGCTCAACGCGTTCGTCGATCCCGAGGGTGTCGCGACCAACACGATCCAATTCGACTGGACACCGGATCCGTTGGTCGGGACCGTGTACCAGCACACGAACGTGGCCGCGGTACCGTCCTCACTGAGCGGCGACTCTGCGAACCACACCGTGACCGCCTCGCTCACGGGTCTCACGGCGGGAACGACGTACCATTTCCGCGCGCACGCCGTGAACGCGAACGGAACGGGTACGGGCGCGGACCAGACGTTCGTCGCTGAAGCGCCGCCGACCGCAACGACCGATGCGGCAACGAATGTCATCGACGTGCAAGCGACCTTGAATGGACGCGTGAGCGCGCCGGCGACTACGACGACGGGAGTCACCGGTCACTTCGAGTGGGGTACGGATACGACCTATGGGTCGACGACCGGCGATGTCGGCGTGACCGCCGACGGCAACAATCATTCCGTTTCGGCGGATCTTTCGAACCTCACGCCCGGGACGACGTACCACTACCGCCTCGTCGCAACGAACGGTGAGAGCACCGTGAATGGTGCCGATGCAACGTTCACGACGAAGAAGAAGCCCGACGTCGTCACTGACCCCGCGACGTCGGTGACTCCGACGAGCGCGACACTCAATGGCACCGTGAACCCGAACGGTCTCGCGACGTCGTATCAATTCGAATACGACACGGTGAATCCGCCCGTCGCTCATACAGGAACGACGAGTGCCGGGTCCGGGACGACCGTCCAGCCGGCGAGCACGGCGGTCACCGGCCTCGCGCCCGGTACGACGTACTTCTTCCGTATCTCCGCGACGAGCGCGGCCAACGGCGGGACGCCGAGCAACGGCAGCATCCTGAGCTTCACGACGCCCGCGAGCGCTGCGGCCTCGACGGGTCCAGCGACGTCGATCGACTCGACGGCGGCGACGCTGAACGGAACGGTCACCCCCGGCGGTCAAGACACCTCGTATCGCTTCGAGTACGGCCTCTCCAACATCTATGACCACACGACGCCGGTTGTCGACGCCGGAAACGGATCGGCGACCCAGAGCGTGTCCGCGGCCATCACCGGGTTGACGGCGAGCACGCTGTACCACTTCCACGTTGTGGCGACTAACCCGAGCGGAACCTTCGACGGCGGTGACAACACCTTCACGACCGCGGCGAACGGAACGCCGCTCGCGTTCACCAAACCCGCCACGTTGGTCACACCGGCGAGCGCCACGCTGAACGCCACGGTGAATCCGCAGGGCAGTTCCACACAGGCGCAGTTCCTCTGGGGACCCACGACGTCATACGGGTTCTCGACGCCTCTGACGAACGTCGGTAGCGACAGCACGAACCACGCACTGAGCGCGGCGCTCACACGACTCACCGCAGGGCAGACGTACCACTACCAGGTCGTCGCGACGAACACCGCCGGCAGCGTGGCGGGCGACGATCTGACGTTCACCGCCGCGGCGGCGCCCACGGCGACGACGAAGCCCGCGTCGAACGTCGATGCGTTCACGGCGACGCTCAACGGCGCGATCAACCCGCAGGGCTCGGAGACAACGTTCCACTTCGAGTGGGCGACGTCCACGGCCTACGGCAACAACACACCCGAAGACACGCTCCCCGCTGATACTGCGACGCACAACGTCTCGGCGACGCTCGCGGGTCTCGAGCAAGGGCAGGTGTACCACTTCCGCGTGGTCGCCACGAACGCCGGCGGAACATCGAACGGCGCGGACATGACGTTCATCGCGTGCGGTTCGTGTCACGACTTCAACGGCGACGGCAACCCGGACCTTCTGTACTGGAACAACCACACCGGACACATCTCGGTCTGGTTCATGGGCGGGACCGACAACGTCGTCAAACAGGGCGGTCACGAGATCTCGCCGGACGGCACATCGAACCTGGCGTGGAAGCCGTTCGCGGCCGGCGACGTGAACCGCGACGGCCATCCCGACATCGCGTACTGGAACAAGAGGACGGGTCACATCTCGATCTGGTTCATGGGCGGCACGAACGGCGTCGTCAAGCAGGGGAGCCAGGAGATCGTGCCGGACGGTACGTCGAACACGTCGTGGGTCCCGAGCGCGCTCGGCGACTTCAACGGCGACGGCAGGCTCGACATCATGTACTGGAACAAGAACACGGGCCACATCTCGATCTGGTTCATGGGCGGTGCCAACGGTGTCGTGCGCCAGGGCGGACAGGAGATCACGCCGGACGGTACGTCCAACACGACGTGGATCCCCTTCGCGACGAGTGACGTCGACACGAGCGGCACGACGGACATCGCGTTCTGGAACAACCACACCGGCCACATCTCGATGTGGTTCATGGGCGGGACGAACGGTACCGTCAAGCAGGGCGGTTCCGAGATCACGCCGGACGGCACGTCGAATACGGCGTGGACGCCGTTCGCGGCCGGCGATATCGACGGTGACGGTCAGCCGGATATCTCGTACTGGAACAAGCGGACGGGACACATCTCGGAGTGGTTCATGGGCGGGACCGACGGCGTGATCAAACAGGACAGCTCGGAGCTGACGCCGGACGGCACGTCCAACACGACCTGGATCCCGTTCGACTGAGCCGTGGTTCTTTGACGGTCGCTGCGGCCCGTGCTAGGTTCGCCGCCCTGAAGCGGGCGGGGGAATAGCCGCGATACGGGCCGGGTTTCGTCGCCCCGAAGGTGTTTTCACCATGGCGAAGACGAGAGCGACCCCGAAGAACATCAAAGATATCGAGGAGAAACTTCGCGCTGAGCGCGATGATCTCCTCCGCCAGGTCGCCGAGCTCGAGGGCGGCGACGCGGCGACGAGCGACCTCGACGAAGCCGGCGAGCCCGAGACGGTGACGACGGAGCGCGAGCGCGATCTGTCTCTCCTCGACAACGCGCGCGGGCTGCTCGACCTTGTCGAGACCGCTCTGGCCAAGATCGACGCCGGGACGTACGGCGTGTGCGCCTCCTGCGGTAAGTCGATCGAAGCGGCGCGACTGAAAGCGCTGCCGCATGCGACGCTGTGCATCGCATGCAAGCGCAAAGAGGAACGCCACTGAGGAAGCGCAGGACCCGCTTGGTCCTGCTCGCTCTCGCGATCACGGCGCTCGACCAGCTCACGAAGGCGGCGATCGTCGCGTGGCTTCCGGAAGGCGCCTCGCATCCGATCGTCGATCACGTCTTGTGGTTCACCCACCTCCGCAACTCCGGTGCGGCGTTCAGCACGATGCGCGGGTTCTCGGGTCTCCTCGTCCTCGCCGCGCTCGTCGGCGTCATCGCGTTCCTCGCCGTCGTCGTACGCGACCCGGGACGTTGGAGCGGTCTCGGCGCCGCGTTCGTCGCGGGCGGTGCGCTCGGCAACCTGACCGATCGCCTCGTCCGCGGTGGACCGATCCACGGCACGGTGGTCGACTTCATCGACTTCCACTTCTGGCCGGCGTTCAACGTTGCCGACAGCGCGATCACGATCGGTGCGATCGTGATCCTGCTCGCGAGCTTCTTCGAGAAGCCTCGCCGCATCGAAGCGGAAGGGGAGCCCGACGATGCGGTTCGCAGTTCCTGAGGACGCCGGAGGCGAACGACTCGACGTCGTTCTCGCGCGCCTCGCGGAGATCTCTCGCGCTCGCGCGGGCGCCGTCATCGATGCCGGAGCGGTGCGCGTGAACGATGTCGTGGCGCGCAAGTCGCTCCGAGTGGCTTCGTCCGACACGATCGAGATGGACCAGGTCGATGCCGTCGACGTCGAAGCGCCGGAGGGCGTGGAGATCACCTACGAGGACGACGACATCCTCGTTGTCGACAAACCGGCCGGCGTTGTTGTGCATGCGGGAGCCGGCGTCCGCGGCGGCACGATGGTCGACGCGCTCCGCGCGAGCGGACGCACGCTCGCACCGCGCGGCGGAGCGGATCGTCCGGGGATCGTGCACCGTTTGGACCGGGACGTGTCCGGCCTGCTCGTGGTGGCGAAGAGCGACGTCGCGCACGAGGCCCTCGTGGATGCCATGCAGCGCCGAGACATCGACCGTCGATACCTCGCGCTCGTGCACGGGGTGCCGTCCGCCGATCGCGGGAAGATCGACGCCCCCGTCGGACGAAGCCCCAAGCACCGCACCCGGATGGCCGTGACGGCCGACGGCCGCCCGGCGGTGACGTGGTTCGAGGTCCGGGAGCGGTTGACGGACCTCACGTTGCTCGACGTGAAGCTCGAAACGGGACGGACCCACCAGATCCGCACGCACCTCGCGTCGATCGGCCACCCCATCGTCGGGGACTCGGCGTACGGCCGCGACCCCCGTCGCGCACGGGAGCTCGGACTGAAGCGTCCGTTCCTGCATGCGTATCGCTTGACTTTCGCGCATCCTGTGACGGACGGGGAGATCACGGTGACGAGCGAGCTACCGAAAGATCTGGCGGAAGCGCTGGAGCGGCTCCGCGCGTGAAGGCGTTCCTCCATCGCTGGCGGTGGGCCGTCTTCGGTGTGACGGCGGTGGTGCTGATCGCTGCCGCGTACCTCTCATACGGCGCCACGACCTCGAAGGTCGCCGGCGTGCTCGGGCCGACGCCGGGACCGAACTCGTCGGGACACATCGCCGCGCAACGCGCCTATCTCGCACGCGTGTCGAAGAGCCATCCGTCCACGGCGTCGGGAGCGCTCATCTCCCTGGCGCGCATGATGCGCGCGACCGATGCCGAAGCGCTCCGTCCCGGCGGGAAGTTGACGGCGATCTTCGTTCGCTTCCCGACCAGTCAGCCCGAAGCCCTCAAGCTGACCGGGTCCATCTCGGACGCGATGAACGAACGTGCGAAGCAGCTGCAGGGTGTCGTCCAGGCGGAGATCTCGGGACTCCGGAAAGAGCTCGGGACGGCGAAGGGCGCGCAACGCGCCCAGACGCAGTCGATGATCGCGCAGCGGCAGAGTGGCCTCGCGCAGATCACCGGTGATTGCGCGTGCATCTACGCACTCGTCGTCGAGCGATCGACGCTCGGCAAGCTCGAGGCCGAGCAGGAAACGGCCGGTGTGCGGCTCGTGGACGTGCCCGATCCGCCCGTCGCAACGCTGCAGGGCTGGCAGCTGACGCCCATCATCCCGGGGGCCCGGACCGGCTAGAAGGCCCGGTTTCGCGGGCTTTTCTGCGAACCGTTGACCCGTCGGTGGGCGCAGGTAGCATCCGCTGGATGTCGACCCCGGGGCTTGGCGGCGCGGCGTGACGAAGTCCTGCGTGCATCTGCACGTCCATACGGAATATTCGATGCTCGACGGCGCGGCGCGCATCCGTCAGCTCACGAAAGAGGCCGCACGGCTCGGGATGCCGGCGCTCGCGATCACCGATCACGGCGTCCTGTACGGCCTCATCGACTTCTACCAGGCGTGTCACGAGGTCGGGATCAAGCCCATCCTCGGATGCGAGCTGTACCTCGCGCGTGAGTCGCGCTTCTCGAAGCTCAAGGGCGACGACAACCCGAAGACGATCCAGCACTTGACGGTCCTCGCGCGGAACGAGGCCGGCTACCGGAACCTGCTGAAGCTCGCGACGGCTGCGTCCCTCGAAGGGCTCTATTACAAGCCGCGCGTCGACATGGAGATCCTCGCCGAGCACGCCGAGGGCCTCATCGGCACGACCGGATGTCTGAACGGTCAGGTGCCTCGTCTCCTCCTCGAGGAGCGATTCGAAGACGCGCGGACGCAAGCGGGGAAGTGGCAGGACATCTTCGGGAAGGAGAACTTCTTCATCGAGCTCCAGGATCACGGGATCGCCGACCAGCGCAAGGTGAACCCGCACCTCATCGAGATGTCGTCGAAGCTCGGCATCCCGATGATCGCGACGAACGACCTTCACTACACCTCGCGCGCGGACGCCGAAGCTCACGACGTCCTTCTCTGCATCCAAACGGGCGCGACCATCGACGAACCGAACCGATTCAAGTTCGACGGCGACGAGTTCTACCTGAAGTCGCGTGAAGAGATGGACGCCGCACTCCCGCAGTACACAGACGCGATCGACCGCACCCTCGACGTGGCCGAGATGTGCGATGTCACGCTCCGGTTCGGGGAGTTCCAGCTGCCCGACTTCCTGCCGCCGGACGGATCAGACCTCGACACCTACCTCCGCCAGATGGTGATCGCCGGCGCCAAGCAGCGTTACGGCGATCCGTTGCCGCGCGAGGTGATGGCGCGCATCGAAGAGGAACTCGGCGTCATCGCGCGTATGGGGTTTGCCGGATACTTCCTCGTCGTCGGCGACCTCGTGCAGTGGGCGAGAGGGAAAGGGATCCGGGTCGGTCCGGGACGAGGCTCCGCCGCCGGCACGATAACGACGTACTGCCTCGGGATCACGCTGCTCGAGCCGCTGCGCTACGGCCTCGTGTTCGAACGGTTCCTCAATCCGGAACGCCACGAGATGCCGGACTTCGACATCGACTTCGACGAGCGCTATCGCAGCGAGGTCATCACGTACCTGCGTCAGAAGTACGGCGAAGATCGCGTTGCGCAGGTCGTGACGTTCGCAACGATCAAGGCGAAGAGCGGGATCCGTGACGCGGCGCGCGTCCTCGACTACCCGTACATGGTCGGCGACCGGCTCGCGAAGATGTTCCCGCGCTCGTTGCTCGGGAAGGATCCGTCGCTGCAGGACTGCTTCGAGCGCTCGTCCGACGCGAAGTGGACGTACGCGTACACGGAGGCAGCGGAGCTCCGGAAGGCGTACGAAGAGGAAGCCGACAGCAAGCGGATCCTCGACGCGGCCCGCAAGCTCGAAGGCCTGCGCCGTCAGTCCGGGGTGCATGCGGCGGCGTGCGTCATCTCACGCGAGCCGCTCACGAACTTCACAGCGCTCCAGCGGACGGACCAGGGCGACATCGTCACGCAGTACGAGATGAACGCGATCGGAGAGCTCGGGCTCCTGAAGATCGACGTTCTCGGTCTGGGCAACCTCACCGTCATCGAGCTGACGCTCGACATCCTGCGGTCGCAGGGCATCGAGTGCGACATCGACAACGTCCCGCTCGACGACCCGAAGGTCTACGAGCTCCTGCAGCGTGGCGACGTCGACGGCGTGTTCCAGCTGGAATCGGAAGGTATGCGCCGCCACCTCAAGGCGCTTCGTCCGGACCGGTTCGAAGACATCGTCGCCATGAACGCGTTGTACCGGCCGGGCCCGATGCAGGAGATCGACAAGTACATCGCGGGCAAGCACAACCCCGAGCGAGTCAACTACGAGCACACGCTGCTCAAGGACGTCCTCGGCGACACGTTCGGCGTGATCGTCTACCAGGAACAGGTTCTGCAGCTGCTGCAACGCGTCGCCGGATACACGGTCGGGGAAGCCGACGTCGTGCGGAAGGCGATCGGTAAGAAGATCGAAAAGAAGATGAAGGCGGAGGAGCCGAAGTTCCTCGCCGGCGCCGAAGCGCAGGGACTCACCCTCGATCAGGCGAAGCATCTCTGGGAGCTCATCCAGCCGTTCGCGGGTTACTCATTCAACCGCGCACACGCGGCGTGTTACGGCCTCGTCGCCTACCAGACGGCCTACCTCAAGTCGCACTATCCGGTCGCATACCTCTCGGCCCTCCTCACAAAAGCGAGCGATACGAAAGACGAGAAGACGAAGTACCTCGCATCGGCTCGCAAGATGGGCCTCGAGGTGCTCCCGCCGGACGTCAATGGTTCGCAGGCGGGGTTCGCGCCGGACCCCGAGATGCCGGACAAGATCCGCTTCGGTCTCGGCGGGATCCGGAACGTCGGTGACGGCGTCGTCCAGCAGATCATCGCGGCGCGGCGTGAGGGCGGTCCGTTCAAGGACTTCTTCGATCTCTGCTGGCGCGTAGACGTGAGCGTCCTGAACAAGCGAACGATCGAGTCGATGGTGAAAGCCGGCGCATTCGACTCACTTGGACACGAACGAGGCGGACTGCTCGAGGTGTTCGAGGCGTCCGTCGAGCAGATCGCGTCGGCGCGACGTAAGGAAGCCGAAGGGTACGTCTCGCTGTTCGACGAACCGGGCGGCTCCGGCGACAAGACGCTCGTCGGCTCGCAGATGGCCGTTCCGGCGACGGAGCTTCCGAAGAGCGTGATGCTCGCGTACGAGAAGGAGATGCTCGGCAACTACGTGACCGACCATCCGCTCGCCGGACTCGAGGACGTGCTCGCCATACAGACGGACGCGACACTCGCGTCCATCGCCGAGGTCGCGGACGGCGGGATCGTGACCGTCGCCGGGATCATCCACAAGGTCGGCAAGAAGTTCACGCGTAAGGGCGAGCTGATGCTGCTGCTCGACGTGGAGGACCTCGAAGCCGGTTGCGAGGTCATCGTGTTCCCCGCCGTCGCAGAGAAGGCCGGCGAGCTCGTTGCCGTCGACAAGGTGCTCTGCATCCGGGGACGCGTCGACAAGAAGGACGACACACCGAAGCTCGTCGCGCTCGAGCTCACCGAACCCGATCTCGAGGCGATGACGGCACCGATCCGCCTGCGGATCCCTGCCGTCGAGTGCACCGCCAAGCTGGTCGGCGAGCTGAGTTACGTGCTCAAGGAGTACCCGGGGAGTCGTCCCGTGTTCCTGCATCTGCTGTCGGGGGAGCGAGAGACGGTCTTCAAGCTCGGGTCGGAGTTCCGCGTCGATCCCGCGAACGGTTGCATCGACCGGCTGCGCCTGCTGCTCGGTCCCAAGGCCGTCGGCGTCTAGGGCAGTTAGGCTTTTCCTCTTATGCCACTCGAAGTCATCGATGCACGTACCGAGTTCCCCGACGTCCTGCGTAAGCGCGCGTCCTGGGACTCCGCGGAGTACGTGAAGGAAGCCGCCGTCGTACGCCGCATCCTCGAGGAGGTCCGCGACCGCGGCGACATGGCCCTCCTCGAATACACGAAGTCGTTCGACGGCGCGGACCTCGACGTCGGATCGATCCCCGTCGGCGTCGACGAGCGGGACGAAGCCGCCGCGCGCGTCGACAGGTCCGTCATCGACGCGCTCGCCGCCGCCGCCGAGCGGATCCGCATCTTCCACGAAGCGCAGCTCCCGCACGATTGGTCGATCGACCGTGACGGCGCCGTCGTCGGGCAGGTGTTCCGTCCGATCCGGCGTGTCGGTCTGTACGCGCCGGCCGGACGAACCGCTCTCCCGTCGACCGTGCTGATGACGGCGATCCCGGCTCGCGTAGCGGGTGTGGAGGGTCTCGTCCTTTGTACGCCGCCCGACACCACGGGCCGGCCGAACGACATCGTGATGGCCGCGGCGAAGGCCGTCGGGATCGAAGAGATCTACCGGGTCGGGGGAGCCCAGGCGATCGCCGCGATGGCCTACGGCACGTCGTCGGTCCCGGCATGCGACAAGGTCTGCGGCCCCGGCCGCATCTACACGACGCTCGCGAAGCAGCAGGTCTACGGACTCGTCGGTATCGACGGGTTGTTCGGTCCCTCGGAGTCGGTGGTCATAGCCGATGAACGGGCGAAGCCGTCGTACGCGGCAGCGGAGCTCCTCACGCAGGCGGAGCATGACCCCGATGCGGCCGCCGTGCTCATCACGACCTCGGAAGCGTTCCTCGGCGAGTGCTTGCGCGAAGTCGAAGTCCGGCTGCGCAAGCTTCCGAATGCGCGTGACATCCGAGACGCATTCACGGCGCACGGGCTTGCCGTCCTCGTCTCCGATCTCGAACGCGCCGCGGAGGTTGCGAACCTCCTCGCGCCCGAGCACGTTTGCATCCAGCTCGCCGACCCTGAGGCCTTCTTGCCGATGTTGCACGCGGCGGGGACCGCGCTCCTCGGTGACGACGCGGCGGCGACGCTCGGTGATTACTGCGCCGGTCCCTCACACGTCCTGCCGACGGCGCGCACCGCGCGGTTCCAGTCCGGGCTCGGGGTGCGCGATTTCCTGGTGTCGATCAACACGATCTCGTATACGCGCCAAGCGCTTTTCAATGACGCGCCGGTCGCCGACACGCTCGCCAACGCCGAAGGTTTGCAGGCGCACCGCGAGGACGTGCACGTGCGGCTGGAAGAGCAGTGAGGCCGCGTCCCCGGCCTGAATTGCAAGATCTCAAGCCCTATTCGTCTTCGGACATCGCCGGGGGCCGGATCCTCTTGCACGCGAACGAGAACCCGTACCCTTTGCCGCAACCGGTCATGGACGAGATCGCCGAAGCAACGCGGGCGCTCCAGCTCAACCGCTACCCGGCTCCCGATCCCGTCGAGCTGTATGAGCTGCTCGCGGAGTACAACGGCGTCGATCCGTCGCAGGTCTTTATCGGCGACGGCGCCAACGAGGTACTGCTGCAGTCGTGTCTCGCATACGGGGGCCCTGGACGGAAGGCCCTCCTCTTCGAGCCGACGTACGTCATGCACCACCGGCAAGCGCGTATGGCGGGAACGGCCGTCGCCGAGTCGCAGCGCAGCGAGGAGTTCGACATCAACATCGACGACGCGATCGCGACGATCGAGATCGAGCGTCCGGACATCGTGTTCCTGTGCTCGCCGAACAACCCGACCGGAAACGTCACCTCGCTCGACGACGTCCGGCGGATCGCGGGCGTCACGAACGGTCTTCTCATCTGCGACGAGGCCTACTTCGAGTTCTGTGGAGTGACCGCCTTGCCGATGCTCGACGAACTGCCGAATGTGATCGTCGTCCGGACGTTGTCGAAAGCTTTCCGTCTCGCCGGCGTCCGCTTCGGCTACGGGATCGCATCGCCGGAGCTGCTCGATCAACTGGGTCGTGTGCGGATGCCGTACGGGCAGTCATCGTTCACACAGATCGCGGCGCCCATCGTCCTGCGGCACAGGACCGAGGTGCTGAAGACGGTCGAAACGATCGTGCTCGAGCGCGGACGGATCGAAGAGCGCGTCGCAGAACTTCCCGACACCGACGTCACCGAGGGCGGTGCGAACTTCATCTTCTTCACGCACCCCGAGGCGGAGCGCCTCATCGGAGGCCTGGCGGGCAAGGGCATCATCGTCCGCGACTTCACGAAGCAGGTTCCCGGCGCGATCCGCGTCACCGTCGGCACCCCGGCCGAGAACGACGAGTTCCTCGAGTCACTCACGGCCCTCGTGTAGGGCCCGTATCCTTGTTCTCCCCATGCGGAAGGCCCGCGTCGAACGGCGCACCGGCGAAACGGATGTGGTGGTCGATCTCACCATCGATGGATCGGGTGAGACGTCCGCCTCCACCGGCGTGCCGTTCTTCGATCACATGCTCTCGCAGCTCGGCCGCCACGCCGGCTTCGATCTGCTCGTCGAGGCGAAAGGCGACCTCGAGATCGATGCGCACCACACCGTCGAAGACGTCGGTCTCGCCCTCGGCGACGCGCTGAAGGAAGCCCTCGGCGACAAGGCCGGGATCAATCGATACGGCTCCGTCCTCGTGCCGATGGAGGAGTCGCTCGTGCAGGTTGCGCTCGATCTTTCCGGACGTCCGTTCCTCGCGCACGACGTACCCGTTCCGGTCGACAGGATCGGTGAGTACGACCCGAAGCTGACGAACGAATTCCTGCGTGCGCTCACGAACCGCGCGGGGATCACGCTCCACATCAAGCTGCTGGACGGATCCGACCCGCACCACATCGTCGAGGGTGAGTTCAAGGCTCTCGCGCGTGCGCTCGGTCAAGCGTGCGCGTTCTCGGGCCGTGCTTCACTGCCCTCGACCAAAGGCGTCCTCGAATGACGGTCGCCGCGCTGATCGACTACGACCTCGGCAACCTCCCGAGCGTGACGAAGGCCGTTGAGCGTGTCGGCGTGAAGGTGGAGATCGTCGATCGCGGCGAACAGCTGACCGAGTCGTTCGACGCCGTGATCCTGCCCGGCGTCGGACACTTCGGCACCGGCGCCCGCAACCTCACCGCGCGCGGCTTCGACGAGCCGCTCAAGCGGTGGGCGGCGTCCGGCGCGCCGCTGCTCGGCATCTGCGTTGGGCTCCAGCTCTTCTGCGATACATCCGACGAGGACGAGACGGCGCGGGGGCTCGGCATCGTCCCCGGGCACGTGAAGCGCCTGAACGCGCCGAAGGTGCCGCACATGGGGTGGAACACGCTCGACGTCCGGCCCGAGTCGCGCGTGCTCTCCGCCGTCGAGCCGGGCGACATGGCGTATTTCGTGCACTCCTATTACGTCTGTCCGGACGAGAGCGCCGTCGCGGCGACGACGACCTACGACGAGACGTTCTGTGCCGCCGTCGAGATGGACAACGTCGTCGGCGTCCAATTCCACCCCGAGAAGTCGGCGAACGTCGGACGGAAGCTGCTCGAGCGGTTCTTCGATGATCTTTGAGGTCATCCCGTCGATCGATCTCCTCGACGGCAACGTGGTTCGACTGAAGCGGGGTTCCTTCGACGACGTCACCGTGTACTCGGACAACCCGGTGGACACCGCGAAGCGCTGGGAAGTCGAAGGCGCGAACTGGATCCACATCGTCGATCTGAACGGCGCGCGCGACGGCAAACCTCTGCAGCGCGACATCGTCGAACGGATCGCGGTCGATCTCACGCTGAAGGTGCAGGTGGCCGGCGGGATCCGCACCATCGACCACGCGCTCGAGTACATGGAGACCTCGGCCGACCGCATCGTGATCGGCACGATCGACGACGATCTGCTGCGCTTCGCCGTGGAGCAGCTCGGCCCCCGGCTCGTGGTGGCCGTCGATGCGCGAGACCGCGAGGTGCGCGTGTCGGGATGGCAGCGCGGAACGGGCGAGAACGTGATCGATGCGTGCGCGCGTTTCGCGCGGGCGGGGGTCGTCCGGCTGCTCGTGACGGACATCGCGCGGGACGGTGTCCTCGAAGGTCCGAACGTCGACCTGTACCGTGAGATCGTCGAGGCTGCACAGGTGCCCGTGCTCGCGTCCGGCGGTGTGTCGAGCATCGACGACCTCAAGACCCTCGCGGCCGTCGAAGGCGTCGAGGGTGCGATCGTCGGGAAGGCGCTGTACACCGGAGCGGTTGACCTCGGTACGGCGATGAAAGCCTTCGTAGCGTGACCCTCGCCAAGCGCGTGATCCCATGTCTCGACCTCGACAACGGGCGGGTCGTGAAAAGCGTGCAGTTCGTCGACACGCGCGACGCCGGCGATCCGGTGGAGCTCGCGATCCGCTACGACGAGCAAGGGGCGGACGAACTCTGCTTCCTCGACATCACCGCGTCGCCGGAAGGGCGCGAGACGACGTATGAGGTGTTGCGCGCGGCGGCCGAGCGCGTCTTCATCCCGCTCACGATCGGTGGTGGCGTGCGAACCGTCGACGATGTGCGCCGGCGCCTTCGTGCCGGTGCGGACAAGGTCTCGATGAACACCGCGGCGGTGCGCAGTCCGGATCTCGTCCGCGACGCGTCGGACGCGTTCGGGGCGCAGTGTGTCGTCGTCGCGATCGATGCACGGCGCGTCGAGGGCACGAATTGGGAGGTCGTCCTCGAAGGCGGACGGGGCGCGCGCGGCGAAGAGCCGATCCGCAGCGGGATCGACGCGGTGGGATGGGCCGAGCAGGTACAGGAGCTCGGCGCGGGCGAGATCCTGCTCACGTCCTTCGACCGCGACGGTACGAAGGAGGGCTACGACATCGAGCTCACGCGGACGATCTCCGATGCCGTCGGCATCCCGGTCATCGCGTCCGGGGGCGCGGGAACGGCGGAGCATCTGGCGGAAGGCGTCATCGATGGACACGCCGACGCTGTGCTCGTGGCGTCGATCGTCCATTACGGCACGTACACGGTGCGCGAGCTCAAAGACCACATGGCTTCACGAGGGATCCCGGTGAGGAACGTATGAACGACTGTGGAGCGCCGAGGCGCGGAACAAGCGAGATCAGATGAAGATCGACGGACTGCAGTTCGATGAGAAGGGACTCGTCCCCGCGGTGGTGCAGGAAGCGGATACGGACGAGGTACTGATGATGGGCTTCATGAACGAAGACGCGCTCCGGACTACGTACGAGAAGGGACTCGTGACGTTCTGGTCGCGGTCGCGACAGGAGCTCTGGACCAAAGGTGAGACGTCCGGCAATCGCCTGCGGCTCGAGAAGATCTACTTCAACTGCGAGGACAACTCGCTGCTGGTGAAGGCGCGTCTCGAAGGCGACGCCGTCTGTCACACGGGGAACCGAACGTGCTATTACCGCGAGCTCGAGCCGTGATAGCCTTTGCGTGTGTTGAACATGACCGCGCGCGGTGTTGGCCGATGGGAGTGGCTGCCCGGATAGGCGGCTGACACCCGCGCGCGTAGGTTCGCGAGCCGCCTCGTCCGAAGCGAGGCGGCTTTTCTTATTTGCGAGGAGACATGGAGAGCTACAAGACGAAGGGCGGCATCAACATCCGGTGCAACGTCGAGCGGATACCGGTCGACGGTGCGATCGAGCCTGTGCTCGATGCGCTCGACTCTCGGCGGGGGGTCGTCCTCGCATCGAGCTACGAATACCCGGGCCGCTACACGCGCTGGGACATGGGCTTCGTCGATCCGCCGGTCGCGCTGACCGCCCGCGGCCGCTCGTACGCGATCGAGGCGCTGAACGAGCGCGGCGAAGTGCTGCTCGGCGCGATCTCGAAGAGCATTGACCTCACGGGCGAGATCCCCGAAGTCGCCGAACGCTTCCCGGAGGAGCAGCGGTCGCGCAAGCCGACGATCTTCACGGTTATCCGCCGGCTCGTCGATCTCTTCGCGTCGCCCGACGACGGGCACCTCGGCCTGTACGGCGCGTTCGGTTACGACCTCGTGTTCCAGTTCGAACAGCTGAAGCTCCGACTGGGTCGCGGCGAGCAGCGTGACCTCGTGCTCTACCTGCCCGACGAGTTGATCGTCGTCGACCACCGGCGCGTCGTCGCTGAGTGCCGTTCCTACGAGTTCGAGACTTTGGACGGATCTACGGAAGGGCTCGCGCGTACCGGGAAGCAGTACCCATTCCAAGGCGTGAAGAAGGTCGATCGCGAATGTGACCACGAACCCGGCGAGTACGCAGCGGTCGTCGAGGTTGCGCGCGATGCGTTCCATCGCGGCGATCTGTTCGAGGTCGTGCCGTCGCGGACATTCTTCCGTCCGTGTCCCGCGTCGCCGTCCGAGATCTTCCGTCGTCTTCGCGAACGGAACCCGTCGCCGTATGGATTCTTGATCAACCTCGGTGACCGCGAGTACTTGGTCGGCGCATCGCCCGAGATGTACGTGCGCGTCGAGGGGAACCGCGTCGAGACCTGTCCGATCGCCGGGACGATCGCCCGCGGCGTCGACCCGATCGCCGACGCCGAACAGATCCGGACGATCCTCAACTCACCGAAGGACGAATCCGAGCTCACGATGTGCACGGACGTCGATAGGAACGACAAAGCGCGGATCTGCGTCCCGGGATCCGTCCGCGTGATCGGACGCCGTCAGATCGAGATGTACTCGCGCTTGATCCACACGGTCGACCATGTCGAAGGGCGGCTCCGCGACGGGTACGACGCGCTCGACGCGTTCCTCACCCACGCGTGGGCGGTCACGGTCACCGGTGCGCCGAAGATCTGGGCGATGCAGTTCGTCGAGGACCACGAACGTTCGGCGCGCGCGTGGTACGGCGGCGCCGTCGGGCTCATCGGTTTCGACGGACGTCTGAACACCGGCCTCACCTTGCGGACGATCCGCATCGCGGATGGGATCGCGGAGGTCCGCGCGGGCGCCACGCTGCTGTACGACTCCGATCCGCACGAGGAGGAAGCGGAGACCACGATGAAGGCGTCCGCGTTGCTCGATGCCATCTCACGTCCGCGCGCGACGGCGGCCACGCTCGAGGAGGTGACGACCGCACCGGGTCGCGGGAAGACCGTGCTGCTCGTCGATCACCAGGACTCGTTCGTGCACACGCTCGCGGACTATTTCCGCCAGACGGGGGCCGACGTCGTCACGTGGCGCGCCGGGTTCCCGCACGCCGATCTCGACGCTTTGAAGCCCGATCTCGTCGTGCTCTCGCCGGGGCCGGGAACGCCGAAGGACTTCGACGTCTCGGGAACGTTGCAGGCGTGCACCGATCGTTCGCTGCCGGTGTTCGGCGTCTGTCTCGGTTTGCAGGGGATCGTCGAGCATTTCGGAGGAAGCCTCGGCACGCTCGAGTATCCGATGCACGGGAAGGCATCACGCGTCGCCGGGTTGCAAGGGAGCGTCTTCGCTGCGTTCCCCGACGATTTCGTCGCCGGACGCTACCACTCCCTCTATGCCATCGAGATGCCGGACGACCTCGAAGTGACGGCGATGTCCGATGACGGCGTCGTGATGGGCGTGCAGCACCGTGAGCTGCCGGTGTGGGCCGTGCAGTTCCATCCCGAGTCGATCCTCACGCTCGGTGACCGCCTCGGGCACCGCTTGATCGCGAACGTGATGACCGCATTGCGGTGATCGATCCGCGCGACGTCATCGCAGCGTGGGGTATCGAAGCGCGATCGTTCCGGCGCCCGGAGCGCGGGACGAACAACCTCGTCTGGATCGTCGACGACGGCTTCGTCCTGCGCGTGTACCAGAATCTCGACGCACGTCGGGTGGCTGCCGAGCATCGCTTGCTGGCGGCGATCGATGAGCATCGTCCGCCGTTCGCGGTGCCGATGCCGATCCCGATCGCCTCGGGCGGCGGCGAGACGATAGTTGCGACGCCCGACGGACCCGCCGCGCTCTACTCGTTGCTGCTTGGGCGGATCGCCGGCGCCACGGACCTCGCGCTCGTGGGAGCGGCCGTCGGAGACCTCATGGCCGTTCTCGGCGAGCTTCCGCACGATGTTGCGCCGATGGACTGGCGCGTCCCGCTGGCCGGCACTCATCCCGCCGTTCCCGACGTCGGCGCGCTCGTCGAGGAGCTGCGTGACGTCGCGCCGGACGCGGCCGGTCTCGACACGTTCGCGAATCTCTGGGAACGCGTCGATACCGATTACGAACGTGAGACCTTGCCTGTCCAGGTCTGCCACCTCGACGTTGGGATGAGCAACGTCCTCATCGACGGCGGGCGCGTAACGGCGATCCTCGACTTCGAGATCGCCGGGCTCGATCTGCGCGTGAACGAGTTCGTCGGCGCCCTCGTGAATTGCACCGACACACCGGACGAAGAACGTGTCTTCACGGATGGGTTCAGGTCGTGCTTCGACCTACGATCCGACGAATGGGCGGCCGTACCGCGGCTCCGTGTGCTGCGCCGGCTCGCGACAACCGTCTGGCGGGCCGGACGATGGCGCGAGGGGAAGGCGACGCTCGACGAGGTGCTCGCGCGGCTCGAGGCCTTACAGAACCTTTACATCTGACAGACACGCGCCGACCACGTCCGGACGATGCTTCTTCCGTACGAACGAAAAGGAGGCATCGAATGGGGAACTTCGTGAAGCGGAACATCGCGGTCATAGCGGCTGGTGCCGTGGTCATCGTCGGAGGGAGCTACGTCGGGGCGAAGGCGCTCACGGCGCCGCAGCAGGTGACGCTCGACGCCGCGAGCACCAGCCCGGCGCCGGCGAGCAGCGCGCAGGAGAGAGGTCTCGTGCGCGGGGAAGGCGTGTTCGCGCGCCGGAACGGCACGGTCACCGCGCAGGTGAACCGCGGCGTCCTGCAGAGCATCGACGGGACGACCCTCGTCATCTCCGAAGCGGACGGGACCACGCAGCGCGTCGAGACCACAAGTGATACGCGGTTCCGTCGTGACGGCAACAAGGCGTCGCTCTCCGACCTGAAGGCCGGCGACCACGTCGGAACGATCGTCGTCAAGCAAGGCGACGCGTACGTGACGCGCCTGGTTCGCGCGTTCTCACCCGGCGCCTGGAACTCACGGCGGTCGCAGCGTCTGCAGCGCCGGGGCGCGGCTAATCTCTGATACGTGAAGCGAACCGTTCTTGTCGTCGAGGACGAGAAGGCGATCGCCGACGTCGTCGAGATGTATCTCGACCAAGGCAATTTCCGGACTCGTCTCGCGACGACGGGGGCCGAGGCGCGCAAGCAGCTCCAGGATCCGTCGATCGGCCTCGTGCTCCTCGATCTGGGGCTCCCGGACGACGACGGCCTCGAAGTCCTTCGCGAGATCCGAACGCGAGGTGCGCTTCCGGTCATCGTCGTCACGGCCAGAGACGGCGAGACCGATCGCATCCTCGGCCTGGAGCTCGGCGCCGACGACTACGTGACGAAACCGTTCTCGCCGCGCGAGCTCGTGGCGCGCGTGAAAGCGGTGCTTCGCCGGGAAGAGCGAACCGAGACGACGGACGGAACGCCCGTCGTCGCCGGAAGCGTCCGGCTCGATCCGACGTCGCGCGAAGTCCAGGTCCACGGTGCGGATGTCGAACTGACGCGGAAGGAGTTCGATCTGCTTGCCTACCTCGTCGCGCGTCCGGGCCGCGTCCTTTCGCGGACGCAGCTCCTCGAAGCGGTGTGGGGCTACCCGGACGACGTCGATTCGCGCACGGTCGACGTGCACATCGCGCAGCTCCGACGGAAGCTCGGCGATTCCTGTCCGCTCAAGACCGTGCGCGGGGTGGGGTACAAGGCGGATGGAGGCTAAGAAGCGTTCGTCCCTCCGGCGGGTGCTCTTGCTGTCGATCGTCGGTTCGTCGCTCGGGGCCGTTCTCATCACGGCTCTCGTCACCGTCGGGCTGACTCGGATCGGCGCACCGCAGCGTGCGATCGCGTCGCTCCGGAACGAAGCATCGAGCGTCGCCGACGTCGCATCGGGGCTCCCGTGCGCGGACGCGGCCCGTCCGGCGCAGCTGGCGAGGCAACTCGGCGCGCGGGTGCGGTTCGTCCCGGACGGTTCGCGTCGTCTGCTCGCGTCGGTGACGCAAGCTGAAGGAAGGACGACGCTCCTCGGACGCGATGTGTACTTCTCGTCGGTTCCGGCGACGATCTGCGGAACGACGGGCCGCTTGTTCGTGTTCACCGCCGTCACCGACGCGCCTGCGCTGCCGACCGGGTTCGGCCGGCGTCTCCTCCTCGCGGGGCTTCTTGCGTTCGCGGGCGCGTCGCTGCTCGCCTTCGTGTTGTCGCGCCGGATGTCGCGTCCGCTCAAGGAGCTTGCGGACGCCGCACGGTCGTTCAACGTACCGGCATCGCCGACGAACACCGACACGCTCGAGGTCGCGGAGCTCAAGGAGTCGCTCGCCGAGATGGTCACCGATCTCCGCGACGCCCGCGACCGCGAAAAGGCCTTCCTGCTGTCGATCTCGCACGAGCTCCGCACGCCGTTGACCGCGATCCGCGGCTACGCCGAAGCGCTCGCGGACGGCACCGCGCGGCGTCCGCGCCAAGCCGGCGAGGTGATGCTCGGCGAGTCGAAGCGCCTCGAGCGGCTCGTGCAAGACCTGCTCGACCTCGGACGGATCGAAGCCGGGGAGTTCTCGATAGAGCTTCGCTCCGTCGACGTCTGCGACGTGGCGGCGTCCGTCGTCGACGCGCTGCGTCCGCTCGCGAAGGAGCAGGACGTGTCACTTGTGCTCGAGGCTTCGACGGCATCGGTCGTCCGCACCGATCCCGATCGTGTCCATCAGATGATCGCCAACCTCGTCGAGAACGCGATGCGAGTCGCACAGACGGTTCATGTCGAGGTGGCTCCGGCGTGCGTGCGGATCCGCGACGAAGGCCCGGGACTCGACGCAGAGGACGTCGCCCATGCCTTCGAGCGTTTCTATCTGTGGCGTCGCTATCGCGGCGATCGCGCCGTCGGCACCGGCCTCGGTCTCGCGATCGTCGGCGAGCTCGCGCGGCGTCTCGGCGTGAAGATCAACATCACGTCAGATCACGGAACGACCTTCGAGCTCCGCTTCGATGCGTCGTAGCGCGGTTCTCGTGTGCGCGCTGTTCCTCGTCGCGTCGTGCGGTCGGGAGCGCAGTGCACTGCCGACGGCGTCGCCGCCCCCGACGCCGCCTGCGACACCGACGGCCACGCCCGTTCCGACGCCGGATCCCGGCGCCTTCTCGCTCGCGAACGCGATGACGACCGACCGCTACCTCGCGCAGAAGATCGGCATCCGCGAAACGGGAACGCCTGGGGACGTCGCGACAGCGTCGTTCATCGTCTCGCAGCTCACGAAGATCGGTCTGCATGTCACGCAGCAGACGTTCCCGCTCCCGAAAGGCGGGACGTCGACCAACATCATCGGCGCACCGGCGAACTTCGACATCAACAAGCCGTATCTGATCGTCGGAGGCCATCGCGACTCGCTTCGCGGTCCGGGCGCGAACGACAACGGAACGGGCATCGCCGTGTCGCTCGAGGTCGCGCGAGCGCTGGCGGTTCGTCCGGCGCGTTTGCCCGTGCTGTTCGTCGCCTTCGGTGCGGAGGAGGTCGAACCCGACAAGAACCACTCGCATCACGTCGGGTCGAAGGCGTATGTCGCGGCGATGTCGGACGCCGCCCGTCGCGATCTCGTGTCGTTCCTGAACATCGACATGGTCGGATGGGGGACCGAGATCCACTGCCCGCGGATGGTGACCGGGACGACCGAAGGTGCCGACCGCTGCACGCGGATCGCGCGTCAGCTCGGGATCCCCGTCCTCGAGGAGGTGCAGCCGAACTACTCCGACCACGGCACGTTCATCCTCGCCAACATGGACGCCGCGTGGATCTGGGCCGGAGACGACCTCTGCTGCTACCACTCGCCCCGCGACACGATGTCGCGCGTGAAGCCCGACGAGGTCGACCGCGCCGGGAGGCTCGCCGTCGCGCTGCTCCGCAGCTATTAGCCTTGGTGCGGGATGGCGATCCGTGAGGCGTTGGACAAGCTGCTCGCCGGCACCGATCTGACGTCGGACGAAGCCGCCGGCGCGCTCGGCGAGATCGTGACCGGTGACGTCCCCGACGCGATGATCGCGGCCTTCCTCGTCGCGCTGCGGATCAAGGGCGAGACACCGGCCGAGGTCGCCGGGCTCGCGATGACCATGCGCGACAACGCCGTGGCGGTTCGTCCGCGCACGACCGGTCTCGTCGATACATGCGGGACCGGCGGGGACGGCACGGGCACGGCGAACATCTCGACGGCGGCCGCCTTCGTCGTCGCCGGCGCCGGGCTCCCGGTGGCGAAGCACGGGAACCGCGCGCTGTCGTCGACGTCGGGTTCGGCGGACGTCCTCGAGGTGCTCGGCGTGCCGCTCGACCTGACCGCGGACGACGTCGCGCGCTGCATCGACGAGGTCGGCATCGGTTTCATGTTCGCGCCGGCGTTCCATCCGGCGACGGCGAAGGTCATGCCCGTCCGGCGCGCGCTCGGGATCCGCACAGCGTTCAACGTCCTCGGCCCCCTGACAAATCCCGCTCGCCCGACGTATCAGCTCGTCGGTGTCGGAGACCCGGAGCAAGCGGATCTCATCGCGCACGCGCTGGCCGCACTCGGCGTGACCAAAGCGCTCGTCGTGGCCGGCGCCGGAGGCCCGGACGAGCTGACGTGCGCCGGCCCGAACATCGTGATCACCGTGCACGGACACGACATCACGCACGACATGATCGGTGCGTCCGACGTCGATCTCGACACGAGTCCGCTCGATGCGATCAAGGGTGGGACGCCCGAACAGAACGCGGAAACGCTCCGGGCGGTGCTCGAAGGCAAGCCGGGCCCGGTCGGCGACTGTGTCCTGTTCAACGCCGGTGCGGCGTTCGTCGCCGCCGAGCAGGCATCGACGATCGCGAACGGCGTCGAACACGCGCGAGCGGTTATCTCCGACGGCCGGGCACTCGCCGCTCTCGATCGCTACCTCGCATTCGTCGGTTCGTTGTGAGCTTCCTCGAGCGCA
Organism: Actinomycetes bacterium; assembly: GCA_025934435.1. Classification (GTDB taxonomy): domain Bacteria; phylum Actinomycetota; class JAICYB01; order JAICYB01; family JAICYB01; genus JAICYB01. The sequence continues at coordinate 43,509 of JAICYB010000006.1, forward strand.
TCGTCGCTTCGCGACGCGCGGCGATCGCGTCACTCCGGCCGTCGCTCGACGGCGCGCAGCCGCCGGTCCGCGACTTCCGAACCGCGCTCGCGGCGCCCGGGATGTCGCTCATCGCCGAGATCAAGCGGCGCTCACCGTCGAAGGGCGACCTGAATCCATCGCTCGATCCCGCCACGATGGCGAAGTCGTACGAGCACGCCGGTGCTCGCGCGGTCTCGGTGCTGTGCGAGCCGGAGTTCTTCGGTGGTTCGTCCGACGATCTCGTCGCGGCTCGCGAAGCGACGGACGTCCCGGTTCTGTGGAAGGACTTCGTCCTCGAGCGTGTGCAACTCGAAGAGGCTCGTTCGAAAGGGGCGGACGCCGCCCTGCTGATCGTCCGCATGCTCGACGACGAGCTCGCGTCCCTCGTCGCGGCGTGCCGAGAGCTCGGGTTGATGCCACTGGTCGAGATCTTCAACGAGGAAGATCTGCGGCGGGCGCTCGATGCCGGCGCCGACGTCGTCGGGGTGAACCACCGCGACCTCGAGACCTTCGAAGAAGATCCTGAAGCGACGAAGCGATTGCGTCCGCTCGTTCCGGATGACGTCATCCTCGTTGCCGAGTCGGCGATCGAGACGCGCGCCGACGTCGAAGCGCTCGAAGCGATCGGTGTGCAGGCGATGCTCGTCGGTGAGGCGATCGTGACCGCGGGCGATCCTGAGGCGAAGATCAGGGAACTGCTTGGGGCTTAGCGACTCGCGCGGGATCTGGGTGAAGATCGACGGCGTCACGACGCCGGACGATGCAGCCGCGGCCGTAGCCGCCGGTGCATCGGCCGTCGGGATGATCTTCGCGCCGTCCCCCCGGCGTGTCTCCGTGGATCTCGCGAAGGACATCCGTGCTGCGATCCCTCCCGAGGTGTCCGCGTTCGGCGTGTTCGACGACTCGCAGCCGCGCGAGGTCGGTGAGATCGCGGAAGGCTTGTCCCTCGACGGCGTGCAGTTCCCCGCAGCGCTCGTCGCCGGACGATTCACTCCGCGGGGAGTGATGGTCCTGCGGACGATCCGCGTCCGTGACGCCGAAGATCTCGTCGAAGTGGAGCGCCTGAAGTGCGACGCGCTGCACCTGGACGCCTATGTCGAGGGCGCGCTCGGCGGAACGGGTGTGCTCGCGCCGTGGGAGGTCATCGAAGCGCACCGTCCGGGCGTGCCGTTCGTGATCAGCGGCGGCCTCAAGCCGTCGAACGTCGCGGATGCGATCGCGCGCCTGGACCCCGCGGGCGTGGATGTCTCGTCCGGCGTAGAGATATCTCCGGGCGTGAAGGACCATGAAGCGATGGCTGACTTCGTGAGGCGAGCCCGCTCATAGACTGACGGGGTGACGACATCCCCGATCGATATCCAGCCGGACGAGCACGGCCGCTTCGGCGAGTACGGCGGACGCTACGCCCCCGAAGTGCTCATGCCCGCCCTCCTCGAGGTCGAGCGCGCGTGGCGCGAGCTTCGCACCGACGATGCGTTCTGGACGGAGCTCAACACGCTGCGTCGTGACTACGCGGGTCGTCCGACGCCGCTGTACCGCGCGGACCGTTTGAGCGAGCACATCGGCGCGACGGTGTGGGTGAAACGCGAAGACCTGATGCACACCGGGTCGCACAAGCTGAACAACGTCCTCGGTCAATGCCTGCTCGCGCGACGTCTCGGAAAGCCGCGCGTCATCGCCGAGACGGGAGCCGGCCAGCACGGCGTCGCCACAGCGACGGGAGCCGCGCGCTTCGGGCTCGACTGCGTCGTGTACATGGGCGCCGTCGACATGGAGCGGCAAGCGCTCAACGTCTTCCGGATGGAGATGCTCGGGACGAAGGTCGTGGGCGTCGAATCCGGCAGTCGCACGCTGAAGGACGCGATCAACGAAGCGTTCCGTGACTGGGTCGCCAACGTCGAGGACACGCACTATGTGATCGGTTCGGTTGTCGGCCCGCATCCGTTCCCCTGGATGGTGAAGGAGCTGCAGCGCGTCGTGGGGGACGAAGCGCGCGAGCAGATGCTCGCGCAAGCGGGAAAGCTCCCGGAAACGGTCGTCGCGTGTGTCGGAGGCGGATCGAACGCCATCGGCATCTTCTCGGGCTTCGTCGGCATCGACGGCGTGCGCCTCGTCGGCGTCGAGCCCGGCGGGCTCGGTCTCGCCACCGAGGAGCACGGTGCATCGGTTTCGGCGGGAAGCGACGGCGTGTTGCACGGCGCGCGCACACGCATCTTGCAAGCCCCGGACGGGCTGATCCGCGAAGCACACTCCGTGTCGGCGGGTCTCGACTATCCGGGATCCGGCCCGGAGCACGCGTACCTGCGCGCGAGCGGTCTCGCGGAGTACGCATCGGTGACGGACGAAGAGGCGCTCGAGGCGTTCCACACCTTCAGCCGGCTCGAGGGGATCGTCCCCGCGCTCGAAGCCGCGCACGCGATCGCGTGGCTGTTGCGTGAGCGTCCGTCCGGCGACGTGATCCTGATGCTCTCCGGACGCGGCGACAAGGACGTCGAAACAGTCAAGAATCTCGCGTCTCAGGATGCGCCGGACGGGCGCCCCTCCTGACGTAGTGCGCATCGAGCCGCTCCGCGAACTGGACGAAGCCGACCTCCGGCGTCTGATCGTCGGTTACGACACGACGGAGATGTACAGCTACACCAAGACCGAGTCGCGCGAGCGAACCGAGATCGTGTTCGATCTGGTGCAGCGTCCGTTCGAGAAGAAGTTCCCGCTGCCCGCGGCGATGATCGGCTACTACCAGCACGTCGTCACCGTCGGGCTGTCGTTCAAGGCGATCGACGACGACGCCTTCGTCGGGATCGCCATCGCCGACAAACAGTGGAACGGTCTCGCGATCGTGTGGGAGCTCCACGTCGCCGCCGACTACCGGCGCCGCGGCATCGGACGCGGGCTCCTCGCGTCCGTCGAGGATGCCGCTCGTTCGAGCGGACTCCGCGGCGTTTCCATCGAGACGCAGTCGTCGAACGTACCGGCGATCGACTTCTATCGTGCGTGTGGCTATGACATCGGCGCGATCGATTCGTCCTTCTACTCGAACGACGACGTCGCTCGCGGCGAGGTGAACGTCTTCATGCGCAAGGCCCTCTAGGTATCGTCATCCGATGCGTCTGTTCTCCTTCGAGATGACCACAGGCCGTCCCGTCACGCAATGGACGGACGAGAACGGCGTGTCGCATCGCGTCGACCCGAAGACGTCACAAGCCGTCGTGGCGCCGCTGTTCGCCGAGGCCGCCCAGGCCCGGGTCGTGTGCATATACATCCGCGCCAAAGGGTTCCTTCCTCGGCATCCGGCCACGGTCGCGCAGCTCTTCGCCGTTGTCGAGGGCGAGGGATGGGTCGCCGGGACCGACGGCCGGCGCGTGCCGATCAAGTCGGGACAGGCGGCCTTCTGGGACCGCGGCGAGGAACACGAGTCGGGGACGGAGGGCGGCCTGAAGGCGATCGTCATCGAAGGCGGGACGTTCGAGCCCTCGAAGTACATGCGCGAGGTCCGGCCGTGACGCTCGAGACCTATCTGCGCGAGCGCGGACGGAAGATCCTCGCGCCGTACCTGATGTGCGGGTTCCCTTCACCGCAAGCGTTTCCCGACCTTCTCGCCGGAGTCATCGACGCCGGAGCCGACATGCTCGAGATCGGTATCCCGTTCTCGGATCCGCTGATGGATGGTCCGGTGATCCAGCGCGCCGCCGATGTCGCGCTCGGCAACGAGGTTCGTCCGGCCGTCGCCTTGCGCACGATCGAAGCGCTCGCGCCTTCGGTCCCGTTCGTCTACATGACGTACTACAACCCGATCCTCGCGATGGGTGAAGAAGAGTTCGCGAAACGCGCGCGGGCGGCGGGCGCCGATGGTGTGATCGTGCCGGACCTTCCGGTGGACGAAGCAACGTCGTGGATCGCTGCGTCCCGGGCGCAAGATCTCGCCCCGGTGTTCCTCGCCGCGCCGACGACGCCGCGCGACCGCCTCGAAGCGCTCGTCGCGGCCGGGAGCGGGTTCGTGTACTGCGTATCGCTCCTCGGTGTGACCGGCGTGCGTGCGTCGCTTTCGGATCGCGCGCGAGACGTCGTCGACGCCGTGCGTGAGCTGACCGATCGTCCGGCCCTCGTCGGTATCGGCGTGTCGACTCCGGAGCAGGCGGCGGAAGCATGTTCGTTCGCCGACGGCGTCGTCGTCGGAAGCGCGATCCTCGCGGCGGCGGAGCGCGACGGCGTCGACGCTGCGGTGTCCCTCGTGAAGCAGATGCGAGAAGCTATTGATTGACGACCTCCTGAGCGAGCAGATCGACTACGACGGCGGGGGCGGACGCTTTGGGTAGATGGACCGACGCGCACGTCGGCGAGGCCTTCGGGCCGATGGAGTTCCGGCTCACGGAGAAGCTCCAGCATCGCTACATCGACGGGACGCACAACGACGTCCCGGAACACGAGCGCTTCTTCGATCCGTCCGTCGCGGGGAACTTCGCGATCTACCTCTTGGGCGAACGTTATCCCGGGCCGATCATCCACTCGCACCAGGAGTTGAAGTACTTCGCACCGGTGCCGGTCGGAGAGACCATCGTCGGGACGGGCGTGCTCTCGCTCAAGGAGATGCGTCGCGACAAGGCCTACGTGGCGATCGACTGCGACTTCACGCTCGGCGACGACCGGGTGTGGTGGGCGCGCATGACGTGCATCTGGCCCGAGGTCCACCTGCGCGGGGAGGTCTGATGGAGCTGACGAAGCACGTGACGCAAGACGACATGACCTTGTACTCCGGTCCGGGAAACATCCATTCCGACATCGACGTTGCCCGCAGGACGGGACTCGAGGCGCCGATCGCACAAGGGATGATGACGCTGGCCTTCGCGTCGGAGCTCATGACGAAGGTGTGCGGCGCGGAGTGGCTCGCGCGGGGTGAGATCGCGGTGAAGTTCACGAAGCCGGTCCTGCATGGCGACGTCGTAACCGTCAGCGCCGTAGAAGGCGCCGACGGTTACGACGTCAAAGCCGTCAACCGGTCCGGCGAACTTGTGATGATGGGGACGGCTCGCCTGCGCTGATGTGGCGAGCCGTTTCCGCCAGGTACTGCTCGAGCCGCTGTGCCGCCTCGACATCGCCCCGCTTCCGCGCTTCTTTCGCCGCGGCGAATATCGCGATGCGAGCCGCGTGATCGTCCGGTGCGCCCTGTTTCTTCTCTTCCTCAGTGGTTTGCATCGCTGACAGGCGTGCAGCCGTTTCGTCATCGCCCGCGCGCCGTGCCTGCTTGATCGCCGCACGGATCGCCGCGTTCGGGTCGATCGGCGGCGAGACACCGTCCGGCGCGGTGCCGCTCTGCGCCGACGACGTGATCAGCCGTTCGATCCGTCGCAAGTCGGACTTGAGCGCCTCGACCCTCGCCATGCGCCTGCGCCAGTAGCGACGGATGGCGAAGGCGATCGCTGCGAGCAGAAGCAAGAGCGCGAACAGGTGCCACGGGATGACCCACACGAGCACGTTCGCCTGGCGTGCCGGGCCGGGGAGCCCGAGCGAGTTCGTCGTCGCGCTCACGTGCAGCATGACCGGGCCGCCCCAGAAGGGGATCGGACGGGTCAGCTTGTACTGCTCGGCCGACTGCGACATCAGCATGACGGACCCCGTCGCCGCCGCCTTGTTGATCGTCACCTTCGGTTCGAGACGGACGCGGCCCGTGTTGCGTAGTTGCGCGGTGATCTCGAGCTGCCGCGGGAAGAACACCGAATGACGGGCGGCAGTCACCTTCTCGATCTCGAAGTCCTTGCGCGCGTCACCGGGAAGCGTGACGTAGAGCCTGACGGCGACGCGTTCGACGTTCTTCACGGAGCCGGCACCGGTAGCAGCTTGCTCGGCCACGACGGCACCGATGTGATCGCCCGGATCCGCACCTTTCGGTGCGGTGAGCGTGAAAGTTTCCGTTTCGCGCTTCAGCGGCGCGATCGTCGCCGTCGAGTGTTCGAAGTGCCCCCACTTGCCGACGTCGGTCGCGACGTTGGTGACGAAGGGGTTGCCGTTCTTGTCGAACGACATGTCCGAAAGAAAAAGGGTGACGGTGTGGGCAACGCGAGTGGGGTTGAAGAGTTCGACCTGGAAGGTCTTGGACTCGTTCGGGGAGAGATCGGCGACGAACCACCGGCCGCCGTTCGGGTCGAGCCTCGACGTGCCCACCGGCTTCACGTCGACGGTGTTTTCTGGGGAGGCGACCTGCGCGAATGCGACGGACGCCACCATCCCCGCCGCGAGGGCGGGGATGGCGATGGATGCGATGATCCGGCGTGCTTTCACTATGTGACGAGTGTCGTGATCCAGTAGCCGTAGTACGTACCGGCGTCGAACACGTTGGAGACGGCGAGCGCCGTGCGGTTCGCGTAGACACCGTTGTACGCCGTCGTCGGGGACTCACCGGTCACCGAGAGGAGCGTGATCGGCGCGCTCATCGTGCTGTTGGCGCCGTTCGCTGCGGTTCCCTGCGGCGTGCCGACGTGCGTCAGCGTGCTGTTGGTAGCGGCGATCTGTGATCCCTGGATCACCGACGTCACCGCGCCGCCCGAAAGTGCGTCGAGCTGGTTCGGCAGGTTCGTGCAGTCCTCGCCGTTGACGGCGGCCGGCGTCGTGAGGTTCGCAGGCCCGCACACCTGAGCGGTCACCGAGAACGGATTGACACCGGAAGCGAGGATCTCAGTCACGGTCGTCGTTGCCGCGGTCACCGTCGACAGCGAAGCGCCGTTCGCCGTGAGGTCGGTGGTACTTCCGGAGAACACCGGCGGAAGCTCCGCCAGTGTGCGTGAACCGCTGTTCACAGACGTCGTGAAGGTGATGAGCGTGCTGCCGGCAAAGGCCTGCTGGCCGACGAATCCCACCATCACAACGAAGATCCCGCTCGCCAGTGCTAGCCGGCGTTTCGCGGACAGCTGCCTACCTGCTCCCACACGAGCCTCCTTCCAACTCGACGTCCCGACGGGGGGAGTGTCGGATCCGGGACCTTCGGCCCTCATGGCTCAACACGGACCACGATCGATCTAGCCCGCACTTGCGCGGACTAGTCCGACCTTCTCAGACACACCTGTTTTCGCAGCTCGACGCAGTGCAACGACGAATGAAGCGCCGTTGGGTTCGCGTGGTTCGGCGCGAACGGAACCACCCATCTCTTCGACGAGCGTTCGAACGATGTACAGACCGAGTCCGACGCCGCCTTCGTCGTGGACGCGTTTCGTGACGGATTCGCCCTGCGCGAACTTGTCGAAGATCCGGCGGTAGTCACTTGGTAGTCCGATCCCCTCGTCGTCGACGTAGATCCCGACGAGGTCGTCGTCGGCAACGACCTCCACCAAGACGGAGCCACCGGACGGTGAGTACTTCACGGCGTTCTCGATGAGGTGCTGGAGGACCTGATCGAGCGCGGCCGGATCGGCTTCGGCGATCGTCTCCTTCGTCGCGGCTCGGACGCTGAAGGTATGGAGCGGCGCCTGCGTACGGAACTGGTCGACCGCTTCCCTCACGATCGGGAGGACGTCCACAGCGACCGGCTTCGGGCGCGCGTGCGTCTCGGCTTGGATCGACGCCGCGACGAGGAGGCGCTCGACCAGACGGTCGAGCCGCCGGGTCTGCGGCACCATCCGCTCGACAAGCGTTCGTCGGCGTTCGTCGTCGAGGGCGCCCCAGTTCGCGGACAACGTTTCGGCGAACCCCTTGAGGACGGTGAGCGGCGTTCGGAGCTCGTGCCCGGCGATGGAGAAGAATGCGTTCTTCGCCACCTCGGCCCGGCGATGCGCGCGTCGCCGGCGGATGTCGAAGAAGGCGATCAGCGCGAAGACGATCGCGAAGACGACCGTCAGGATGCTCGCGACGATGACGGAAGGCTGCTGCTGCAGCTGGATGTCGAAGTCGGCGGCGTCCTGCTCCAAGACGACCGACCATCCGGGCGCGACCGGCGCGTACGCCGCGAGGATGGATGTCGTCCCGAACGGATACCGCGTCACCTGCGGCCCGCCGGACGAAACACGTTGAACGAACGACGCGACGCGCGTCGGTGGCGTCACGATCCCGTTCTGCGGATCGAGCGCGACGCCGCCCGTCACGACGAAGAGGCGTGCGTTGTCGTAGGACGCGGCCATCACGCGCTGTGTTGCGTCCTGCAGATCACCGAGCACGACGAGCACGGCTCGGTTCGTCGAGATGGCGACGCCGACGGCGGAGCGGCAGGTACCGGGAACCGAGAAGATCGGCGACACCACAGGCCCCCGCGCCGCCCGCGCTGCGGCGACCAGCTGCGTGAGATGGGTGTCGGCTTGAGCTCCGCCGGATTCGCCCGTCGTGACACAGGGCTTCGGGTCGTTGTTGACCAGGATGTCGTAGTTCTGCGTCGCGGCGATCACGGTCGGTCCGTTGAAGACGATGGCGTCGCGCGTGAACGTCTGCTTCTCTGACACGAACGTCTGGAGCGCCGTCGTCACCCCGGCGCCGGGGAAGACCTCACGCGAGAGCGAGAGCGCTTCGCTCTTGCCGGCGTCGAGCCAGTCGCTGAGCGCGTGCGCGTACCCGTTCGCGACCGTGGCGCGATCGGCGGCACGACGTTCGTCCGCTTGTCGCGACGCACGCTCGACGCCTTGGACCGTACCGACCCAGAGTCCGCCGAGCAGGGCGACGGCGAGAGCGATCCGTCCGAACGATCCGACGAACCGCGCGATGCGTCGCGCGTTGTGCATGGACTAGGCGGCGAGTTCGGCGCGGATACGGGCGATGAGCTGGGCACCCTGGAACGGTTTGGAGATGAACGCGCTGGCGCCGAGCGAGTAGGCGTGCTCCTGGTCCTGCTGCTGGCTCTTCCCGGTGATGATGAAGACGGGGATCGTCGCGAGTGCTCCGTCCGACTTGAGGGCCGAGAGGCACTCCCAGCCGTCCATCACCGGCATCATCAGGTCGAGGAGGATCAGGTCCGGACGGTCGAACCGGACGATCTCGAGCGCTTCGCGCCCGTTGGCGGCCTGCGTGACGCGAAAGTCGGCCATCTCGAGGTGGAGCGAGCAGAGGAGGCGGAGGTCTTCGTCGTCGTCTGTGACGAGGACGGTTCCGTTCAGAGACATATCTCAGAATCGGATGTGTCCCGGCACGGATAACAGGGTCTAAAGGCCCCTATCGCTTCGGCCCGACGAAGGAGTCGAGGTAGAAGACGTCTTTCTTCCGGCTGACCGAGATCGTCCACTGATTCGACCGCGTCCAGTGGACGTCGAGGAGATCGAGGGCCCAGCAGAAGAGGTTGCGTATGTCTTCCGAGTGGTTCGTGAATTGGTAGCGCGTGTAATGACGCCGCTCGATCGCCAGGTCGGTCTGGCGCACGGCGACATTCTTGCCGCGCCAGCCGTCGCTTTGGATCAATCCACGGATGAACGGACGCGGCTTTGCGGTTACGACTTCCTTCTGCCAGCCGGCGAGTTCGATCTTGCGATTGTGCTTCATCCCCGGCCCGTGTTGCGGAAAGAAACACGGGATGTGTTGCGAGTGTCCGGTGACCGCAATCGCCCCCGCATGCACGCGTCGCCCGACCTTCGCTCCAAAGACCGCAGCGATAGCCTCGCCGACTTCTTCCATGATCGCCGGATACTTCGGGTCACAGAAGATCGATAGGCGGTAGCAACGCGGCATTCGCACGACGTGGCCGTCTCCCAGATACATGCCAAGTAAGTACGAATACACCGCTGGATCGACGCGCAGCCACGGCTTGCACGACCCGGCACAAGCAGTGAACGGTGCGACGCCTGCGAGTGGGCTCCGAGCAAGCGCGTGGCTCGGATCCTGTATCCACTCTTGCACGGTCTTGACCGGAATTCCGAGCGCTGCCGCGATCCTTCGTGCGCCGAGCCCCTGTCCGCGTAAGTCGAGTGCCGCCTCTACCTCTCTGATTGGTCGAGTCATGGAACGTATGTTCGAATATAGAATGAGGTACCGACACCGCTGGAAAGTGCTTCAGGCCCGGGTGGCGAAACCAGGAAAACGCTGATGGCTCAAACCCATCTGCCCGCGAGGGCTTGCGGGTTCGAATCCCGCCCCGGGTACAACGCATCGGTTACGCGAGAAACGTAACCTCGGCTCGTGCGCATCCATCTCGAACATCGCATCGAAGCGCCGCTCGAACTCGTCGAACGCGCTTCCCTCGACCCGCGACTGGACGAAGAGCTCGCGAGTCTCCCGAACGTCGCCGAACGCACCGTTCGCGAGCGCGACGTCCACGCGGACGGATCGATCCATCGCGTCGTCCGTTATCGGTTCACCGGTCCGATCCCGCCCGCGGCCGTCAAAGCGATAGGCGGGAGCGTCATCGGATGGGACGAGGTCGGCGATTTCAACCCTGACAGCCACGAGTGGCACTTCGAGATCCGTCCGCATCTGTTCGCCGGACGGATCACGTGCAACGGCCGGTACGCGTTCGAGCCCGAAGGCGACGACGCCACACGACGGGTCGTCGACGTCGATCTCAAGGTCCGCGTTCCGCTCGTCGGCGGACGGGTCGAGAACGTCATCGCCGATGGACTGAAAGACAACATGAACTCGGAGGCCGAACTGCTGTCGAGCTACGTCGCCGGACGATGAGCGTCCAGAAGATCGTCATCGCCGAGGACGAGGCCATCATCCGGATGGACCTCAAAGAGATGCTCGAGGAAGAAGGCTTCGACGTCGTCGGTGAAGCGCCAGACGGACGGCAAGCCGTAGACCTCGCTCGGGAGCACCACCCCGATCTCGTGATCCTCGACATCAAGATGCCGGTGATGAACGGGATCCGCGCCGCGGAGATCATCACGCGCGAACGCATCGCGCCGGTCCTCATCCTGACGGCGTTCAGCCAGCGCGACCTCGCGGCACAAGCCGCGCAGGCCGGCGCCATGGCGTATCTCGTGAAGCCGTTCCAGAAGTCGGATCTCCTGCCGGCCATCGACGTCGCCGTCGAGCGCTACGGCGAGATGACGCGGCTCGAGGGCGAGGTCACCCAGCTGGCCGAGCAGCTCGAGGCGCGGAAGGTCGTCGAGCGCGCGAAGGGGATGCTGATGGAGCAAGGTCTCGGCGAGGCCGAAGCGTACCGCATGATGCAGCGCGCCGCGATGGACCGCGGACTGAAGCTCGCCGAGGTCGCGCGCCTGGTCATCGAGGGCGAACTCCCGGCCCCTGAGTAGCTCGACGCGGGCGGGGAGTGATATCACCAAGCGGACGCTTCCCGCCCCAAGGAGGGACTTCGTGAGGAAGAAACGGCTGTTCGTCGCCGCTGTCGCGGCGGTCGCGCTTCTTGCTGTGGCATGCCAGAACCAGAAGGCAGGGCCGACGACGTCTACGTCGGCGAGCGGCTGCAACAAGCCCGCGGCGCTCGGAACGGCGAGGGACTTCCGTCTCGCCGCCAGTCATACGCTGGCGCAGGCCTCGGCGTCTCCTTCCGCGTCACCGATGGTGAGCGTGTCGCCGTCCGCGTCACCGATGGCTTCGGAAACCGCGTCACCCGCGGCGACGAGCGGCACGTCGGGCACGACGACCGGCAGCAAGAAAGTCGTGAAGCTCGGATTCCTCGGCGACCTCACCGGCGGTAACGCGGGCCTCGTCGTCTCGGCGTACAAGTCGGCGCAGCTCGCGGTGAAGCAGGCGGACGCAGCGGGTGATCTTCCCGTCGACATCCAGCTCGACGCGAAGGACAACAAGGACGGATCGGCGGACACGGCTCCGGCGCTCGCGCAGCAGCTGATCGGTGATCCGTCCGTCGTCGGCGTCATCGGACCGGCGTTCTCCGGAGAGTCGAAGGCCACCGGCGCGCTGTTCTGCCAGGCCGGACTCACGGACATCACGCAGTCCGCGACGAATCCCGACCTCACGAAGAACGGCTGGCCGACGTTCTTCCGCGCCCTTGCGACGGACGCGGTGCAAGGCGGACAAACCGGCGCGTACATCGTCAAGAGCCTCAACAAGAAGAACGTCGCCGTGATCAACGACAAGTCCGACTACGGCGCCGGACTCGCGACGGCGGTCGTCGCGAGCATCAAGTCGAACGGCGGCAACGTCGTCCTCAACCAGGGCATCGAACCGACGACCGACTACACGACGATCGTCGACTCGGTGATCGCGAAGAAGCCGGACATCCTCTACTACGCCGGCTACGACAAGGACGCACCGCTTCTGTTCAAGCAGTACCGACAGAAGGGTGGCACCGCGCTCCTGATGGGGGGCGACGGCGACAAGGGGACGAACCTCCTCAAGGAAGGCGGCTCGGCCGTCGACGGAGCGATCCTCACGTGTCCATGCCTTGACCCGAACGCGTCGAGCGACCCAGCGCCGCAGAAGTTCGCGCAGGACTACATCGCGGCCTACGGCGAACCGGCGGGCATCTACTCGGCCGAAGCGTGGGACGTCGCGAACATGTTCATCGCCGCGATCCGTTCGTCGGGCGCGAACACGACGCGGAAGTCGGTGCTCGACTACATCACGAACCTGAAGGACTTCAAGGGTCTGTCGAAGACCTTCAACTGGACGCCGACGCACGAGGTCGTCGGCGGTGACATCACGTTCGTGTACAAGATCGTCGGCGGGAAGTACACGCTGCTCGGCAAGGCGGCAGATCTAAGCGGTGGTTCGTCCGCCACGGCGTCGGCGACACCGTAAAGACATCGTTCATGGAGGAGGGGGTCACGTGGTGACCCCCTCCTTTATCTTCTGACCACATGCCGTCCTGCCTGACGAGCGAGCTGCCGTTCCGCATCGTCGGTGGGTTGTCCTCGGGCGGGGTCTACGCGCTGATCGCGATCGGATACACGCTCGTCTACGGCGTCCTGCAGCTGATCAACTTCGCGCATTCGGAAGTCTTCATGTCCGGCATCCTTGCCGGCGCGCTCTTCCTCGGCGCGTTCCCTCCGCACACGCTCGGCCCCCTGCTGCTCGTGACGGCCGTGATCCCCGCGATGCTGACGTCCGGGATCCTTGCCGTCTCCATCGAGCGCGTGGCGTACCGTCCGCTGCGGAAGCGCGGCGCGCCGCGACTCGCGTACCTGATCAGCGCGATCGGTATGTCGCTCTTCCTGCAGTACACGACACAGGTGTGGCGGGGGGTAAACCCCGAAGAGTTCCCGGCGACGATCAAGCCGACGGCGTGGCTGCATGTCGGCGGCGTCAGTGTGTTCAACACCGACGTGATCATCATCGTCACGTCCCTTGCCATGGTCTTCGCGCTCGAGACCTTCATCCGCAGGACGAAGACCGGTCGCGCGCTCCGCGCCGTCGCGCAGGACGCGGAAGCCGCCGCGCTCATGGGCGTGAACATCGACCGCATCATCATGGTGACGTTCTTCATCGGCGGACTGCTCGCCGGTGTCGCCGGCGTCCTCTTCGGGATGAACTTCGGACGAACCCAGTGGAACATCGGGTTCATCCCGGGGATCAAAGCGTTCACCGCCGCGGTCCTCGGCGGCATCGGTTCGATCCGCGGCGCGCTCGTCGGGGGACTCGTCCTCGGGCTGATGGAGAACGTCTCGGCCGGATGCTTCGGTACACAGTGGCGTGACGTCGTCGCGTTCGTGTTGCTCGTCGGCGTATTGATGCTTCGTCCGACGGGGATCTTCGGGGAGAAAACGGTATGAGAATGCCGATCCGGCGTCTCCGCTCCGCTGCGACGTGGCGTCACATCATCGTCGCGATCGTCGTCGTCATCGTTGTGCTGCTCCCCCTGTTTGCGAACGCGTACCAGGTCGACGTGTTGACGCAGGCGGCGTCCTACTCGTTGTTCGCGGTAGGACTGAACGTTGTCGTCGGGTTGGCCGGCCTCCTCGACCTCGGCTACGTCGCGTTCTGGGCGATCGGTGCGTACTCGATGGCGATCTTCTCGGGAGCCGGGCCGATCCACATCACGAACTTCACGCCGTGGGTCGTCCTGCCGATCGGGATCGGTGTCGCGATGACGGCCGGCGTCTTGCTCGGTTCGCCCGTGTTGCGACTGCGCGGCGACTACCTCGCGATCGTCACGCTCGGCTTCGGCGAGATCATCCGCATCACGGCGTCGAACCTGGAAGGCGTGACGGGCGGCGCCGAGGGCATCGCGAACATCCCGCACCCGCAGGTGGGTGCGTACAACTTCGGTTCGTCCCCGACGCCGTACTTCTACCTGACGCTCGTCATCCTCGGTATCGCCGTCTTCCTGATCAGCAATCTCAACAGGTCGCGTATCGGACGCGCGTGGGTCGCGATCCGCGAGGACGAGGTGGCGGCCGAAGCGATGGGCATCAACACGTTCCGCATGAAGCTGTGGGCGTTCGCGATCGGCGCGTCGACCGCGGGCGCCGCGGGCGTGATCAACGCGAGCCGCGTGAACTTCGTCTCGCCGAGCTCGTTCATGATCATCATCTCGGTCCTCGTGCTGTGCATGGTGATCCTCGGCGGCATGGGTTCGATGATCGGACCGATCGTGGGCGCCGCGGCGATCGTGATCATCCCCGAAGCATTGCGCGACTACGTGCCGGCCGGCGTCCGGTTCATGGTGTTCGGCGCGATCCTCGTCGTGATGATGATCTTCCGCCCGCAGGGTCTGTTCCCGTCGAAGCGCGTCGCCGCCGAGCAGCACGGGGTCGGCGTGGCGGACGAAGAGAAGGCCGGGGCCTGATGAGCATCCTCGTCTGCGACAAGGTGATGAAGCGCTTCGAAGGGCTCGTCGCCGTGACGAACGTCGACCTGCGCGTCGAAGAGGGCGCGATCCGGTCGATCATCGGCCCGAACGGGGCCGGCAAGACGACGTTCTTCAACTGCATCACCGGCTACTACACCGCGGACGGCGGCTCGATCACCTTCGACGGTGAGGACGTCACGCGCTGGAAGCCGTACAGGGTGACGCGGCGCGGCATCGCGCGGACGTTCCAGAACATCCGTCTCTTCGGGAACATGACGGCGCTCGAGAATGTCATCGTCGGGCTCGACGCGCACCACCACTCCGGTGTGCTCCGCTCGCTCACGCGGACGCCCGGCCAGCGGCGCGAGGAGCGCGACGCGATCGACCGTGCGAACGAGCTGCTGCGGTTCGTCGGGATCGAGCGTCACGCGCGCGATCTCTCGCGCAACCTGTCGTACGGCGATCAACGGCGGCTCGAGATCGCCCGCGCGCTCGGCACCGATCCGAAGCTCGTCCTGCTGGACGAACCCGCCGCCGGGATGAACCCCGCCGAGAAGCAGGGATTGTCCGATCTCGTGCGGAAGATCCGTGACGACGGCAAGACCGTGATCCTCATCGATCACGACATGCGTTTCGTGATGGGCATCTCCGACCGGATCCTCGTGCTCGACCACGGCGAAGCGATCGCCGAGGGCCTGCCGCAGGACGTGCAGACGAACCCCAAGGTCATCGAGGCGTACCTGGGGAGGCCGGCGTGACCGACACCGTCCTCGAACTGCGGGACGTCCACGTCTTCTACGGGAACATCGAAGCGCTCAAAGGCATCTCCCTCGAGGTGCGTCGTGGCGAGTGCGTGACGCTCATCGGCAGCAACGGCGCGGGCAAGACGACGACGCTTCGTGCGATCGCGGGACTCAACCGGCCGCGCTCCGGCACCATCTCGCTTGAGGGTCGTCCGATCCATTCGCTTCCGGCACATGCCATCGTCGCCCTCGGTGTGTCGCAGGCACCGGAGGGGCGCCACGTCTTCCCGGCGATGTCCGTCCGGGAGAACCTCGAGATGGGCGCGTTCACGCGGAAGGGTTCGACGTCCGACGACTTCGACCGCATCTACAGTCTGTTCCCCGTTCTGTCGGAACGAGCGAAACAAGCCGCTGGAACGCTCTCCGGCGGCGAGCAGCAGATGCTCGCGATCGGACGCGCGCTCATGGCGCATCCGAAGGTCTTGCTGCTGGACGAACCATCGCTCGGTGTCTCGCCGGTGTTGACGCAGCGCATCTACGAGACGCTCCGCCAGATCAACGAGCAAGGGACGACGATCCTCCTCGTCGAGCAGAACGCGAACATGGCGCTCGATCTCGCGGATCGTGGCTACGTCCTCGAAACGGGGACGATCGTTCTCGCCGACGCGACCGACACGCTGCGGTCGTCGCCGGACGTCCGGCGCGCGTATCTGGGGGAGTCCTGAGGCGCCGATAGGATTCGATGTATGACCGACGCCGCCCTCCGGACGCCGCTGTACGGCGAACACGTCGAAGCCGGCGGCCGCATGGTGACGTTCGCCGGCTGGCGTCTGCCCGTCCGGTACGGATCGATCCTCGACGAAGCCCGCGCCGTCCGGAACTCCGCGGGGATGTTCGATGTGTCGCACATGGGCCGCGTCCGGCTGCAGGGTTCCGAGGCGCTCGACGTACTGCTGCGGCTCGGCACGAACGACCTCCGGAAGGTCGCGCCCGGCCGCGCTCAGTACACGCTCTGGTGCACGCCCGACGGCGGCGCCATCGACGACCTGATCGATCTCTGGATCGCCGACCACGATTTCATCGTCGTCATGAACGCGTCGCGCCGCGACGACGATCTCGCGCACCTCGAGGACGAAGCCCGCACGAAGGACGCGACCGTCGTCGACGAAACGATGGACACCGTGATGATCGCCGTGCAAGGTCCTGAAGCCCGCGGCATCGTGTCGTCCCTCGGCGAGGTACCCGAGCTTCCTCGTTTCGGTGTCGGACGCGCGACGATCGCCGGCGTCGCCGCCTTCGTGTCACGCACCGGTTACACGGGCGAGGACGGCGTCGAGCTCGTCTGCGAAGCGGGGGCCGGCCCGCGCCTGTGGGAAGCGCTCCGCGAAGCGGGCGTCGTCCCGTGTGGTCTCGGCGCGCGCGACGCACTGCGCATGGAGATGGGCTACCCGCTGTACGGACACGAGCTCGGCCTGGACATCTCGCCGCTCGAAGCCGGTGTCGCGTTCGCCGTCTCGCTGGACGACCGCGACTTCATCGGTTCCGACGCACTTCGGAAGCTCGCGCAGGACGGACCACCGCGGAAGTTGATGGGCTTCGTCTGCGAGAAGCCTGCCGTGCCGCAGCCCGGCGACGAGATCGGGTCCGGCACCGTGACGAGCGGCGGGACCTCGGTCGTGCTCGGCAAGCCGATCGGGCTCGGCTTCGTCCCATCGGACACGTCGCCCGGACCGGTTAGCCTCCGCACCCGTGGCAAAGAGATCCCATGCGAGCTTCGGACGTTGCCGTTGATCGAACGGAAGCGACCGAAGAAGAAGAAGACGAAGACGTGAGCGCGGGCGACTTCGTTCCGCACACGCCGGACGACATCGAAGCGATGCTCGGCGTCATCGGTGCCTCGTCCATCGACGACCTCTTCACGGTGATCCCCGCCGCCCTTCGTGATCCTTCGATCTCGCTGCCGGAAGCGCTTCCCGAGCCGGGTGTCGTCTCGCACCTGCGCGCTCTCGCATCGCGGAACGCTCCCGCCGGCGACGGTGTGAACTTCCTCGGCGGCGGCCTGTACGACCACTACGTGCCCGCGGCCGTCCGCGCGATGCAGTCGCGAGGAGAGTTCGCGACGGCCTACACGCCGTACCAGGCCGAAGCCTCGCAGGGGACGCTTCAGATGATCTTCGAGTTCCAAACGATGATCGCGGAGCTGTTCGGCCTCGCCGTCTCGAACGCGTCGCTCTACGACGGTGGCACGGGCCTCGTCGAAGCGGTGAACCTCGCCGCGATGCGACGGGACGGACGGCGCGTCCTGCTCTGCGGCGGTGTCAACCCGCGCTACCGCCGGGTGCTCGAAACGTACGCCGACGGCCTCGGCATCGAGGTCGGCGTGCTGCCGACCACCGACATGGTTACCGACCCGAGTGCGATCGGGAGCGACGACGTCCTCGCCGTGGTCGTGCAGCAACCGAACGCCTGGGGCTTCCTCGAGGACGCTCGCGCTCTTGCCACAGCCGCGGGCGAAGCCGGCGCCGTCGTGATCGGCATCGCCGACCCCATGACGCTCGGCGTGCTCGCGCCGCCGGGGGAGTGGGGAGCGCACATCGCGATCGCCGAAGGCCAAGCGGTCGGCAACCCGATGGCCTTCGGCGGGCAGTGCGTCGGTCTCTTCGCCTGCAACGACGAATTCGCGCGTCATATGCCCGGACGTCTCGTCGGCGAGACGGTCGACGCCGACGGACGGCGCGGCTGGGTGCTCACGCTCCAAGCGCGCGAGCAGCACATCAAACGCGAGAAGGCCGGATCGAACATCTGCACCAACCAGACGTTGTTCGCGCTCGGCGTCGCGGTACACCTGTCGTGGCTGGGGCCCGAAGGGCTGCGTCGCGTCGGTGAGATCTCCGGTGCGCTGGCGCACGAAGCCGCGCGGCGGATCGCGTCGGAGACGAACTTCGAGATCGCGTCGTCGCGTCCCTTCGTGAGGGAATTCGCGGTGCGCGGTCCGCGCGACACGTTGGAGGAGTTGCGCCATCGCGGGATCTTCGCGGGCCCGGCGCTCGACGACGATACGTTCAACCTCGCGTTCACGGAGAAACGCACCCCGCAGGATGTCGAGGTTCTCGTCGAAGCACTGACCGAGATCGGCAAGACATGACTCGCGAACCGGACACGATCTTCGAGTTGTCTCGTCCCGGGCGCCGGTCGTGGTCGCTTCCGGAAGCGCCGTTCGACGTCGAGCCGGTTCCGTCCGAGTTCGCTCGGCGTGACGCGCCGAAGCTTCCCGAGGTGAGCGAAGGCGGACTGATCCGCCACTTCACGCAGCTCTCCGAGCGCAACTTCGCGATCGACAACGCGTTCTATCCGCTGGGCTCGTGCACGATGAAGTACAACCCGAAGGTTCAGGACGAGCTCGCGGCCTTGTCCGGCTTCCGCGACCTGCACCCCGACCAACCTCTCGCCGACATCCAAGGCGCTCTCGAGCTGCTCTGGACGTTCGAGCGCGATCTTTGCGAGATCACCGGCATGACCGCGGCGACGTTCTGTCCGGCTGCCGGAGCGCACGGAGAGATCACGGCGCTCCTCATGTGGCGGAAGCACTTCGCGAACGACCGGAGTCGCGACACGGTCATCATCCCGGACTCCGCGCACGGAACGAACCCCGCATCCGTTCGGCTCGCGGGCTTCAAGGTCGCCGAGGTGCCGTCGGGACCGGACGGCCAGGTCGACGTCGACGCGTTGAAGGGGCTCCTCGGCCCCCACGTCGTCGGTCTCATGATCACGAACCCGAACACGCTCGGCGTGTTCGAGCAACGCATCGACGAGATCACGAAGTTCGTCCACGACGCCGGCGGCTTCGCGTACTGCGACGGCGCGAACCTGAACGCGCTCGTCGGACGCGCGCTTCCCGGCGACATGGGCTTCGACGTGGTGCACATCAATCTGCACAAGACGTTCTCGACACCGCACGGCGGCGGCGGTCCCGGCGCCGGCCCGCTCTGTGTGGACGAAGCGCTCGAGCCTTACCTACCGGTCCCGCGAGTGAAGCGTCTGGACGACGGGACGTTCGCCTGGGACCACGATCACGCGTCGACGATCGGCCCCGTCCACTCGTTCGGCGGGAACTTCGCGGTCGTCGTGCGTGCGTATGCCTACCTGCGCCGGCTCGGTCTCGACGGCCTCCGCCGCGTGAGCGGCATGGCCGTGCTCAACGCGAACTACGTCAAGAAGAAGGTCGACGCGCGCTACCGCGTTCCCTACAGCGAAGGGACGATGCACGAGTTCGTCGCCTCGGGCGACTTCCTCCGTAAGTTCGGCGGCGTGCGGA
Source organism: Actinomycetes bacterium (assembly GCA_025934435.1). Classification (GTDB taxonomy): domain Bacteria; phylum Actinomycetota; class JAICYB01; order JAICYB01; family JAICYB01; genus JAICYB01. The sequence continues at coordinate 63,202 of JAICYB010000006.1, forward strand.
CCTTCGACGTCGCGAAGGCGTTGCTCGACCACGGGTTCCACGCGCCGACGGTGTACTTCCCGCTCACGGTGCGTGAAGCGCTGATGGTCGAGCCGACGGAGACGGAATCGAAGGAAACGCTCGATGCCTTCGCGCAGGCGTTGCTCGAGATCGCCGAGCAGGCCGAAGCGGGCCACGCCGACGAACTCCGGAGCGCGCCCCACACGCTCCCCGTATCCCGCCTGGACGAGGCGCGGGCCGCCCGGCAGCTCAAGCTGAGGGCCTGACCAGCAAGATTGAGGTATCCACAGGCCGGGCATATGTCCTTCGGCCCGTAGGTCGGGGTCGAAGAAGAGGGCACCTTGGGGAAGGAGGCTCTGATGAGCTTGAGGAAGGGCGTGTTCGCTGTCTTCGTCGCCGCGGCGTGTGCTTTGACGCCCGCGGCCATCGCCCAAACGGCCGGCACCGCAGGATCTCCGGGAAGTCCGGGATCTCCGGGATCTCCGGGATCTCCTGGGTCCCCGGGAGCGCTTGGGAGTCCGGGATCTCCGGGATCTCCGGGATCTCCTGGGGCGCTCGGAAGTCCGGGGTCTCCCGGAACTCCTGGGACTCCGGGAACCGCAGGATCGCCTGGGATCCCGGGAAGCGCGGGAACCGGTGGCAGCATGACGGCCCCGGGGACGCTTCCCCACACCGGCGCGAACGCCGGTGACATGGCGGCCGCCGGCGTGGCGCTCGTCGCCGCCGGCGCGGTTGCGCTGCGGATGCGGCGTCGACTCGTCGTCGCGTAACGATCTTCGAAGAACCGGGGGGCGCGTGCCCCCCGGTCCTTCTTTACGACTTGGTCGCGATCTGCTCGGCGATCCTCGTTGCGAACGCCATGATCGTGACCTGAGGGTTGACGCCGGCGCAGGTCGGGAAGATCGATCCGTCCGCGACGAACAGGCTCCGCACGTCGTGATGCTCGCCGTTCATGTCCACGACGGAATCGCCTTTCGCGCCCATCCGGCACGTTCCCATCGGATGGAAAGCCGTCGGATGCACCATCGTCGGATCCCAGTTGCCGTCGGTGATCTTGTCGAGCTCTTTCGTCGACGTGATGGCGGGGAGTCCGGGTAATCCGAGCAGCGCCGCCATCGCACCGGCCGCGAGATGGATCTCAGCCGCGAGCCGCATGCCGATCAGCAGCTTGCGGAAATCAGCGTCGTTGATCTTGTACGTGATGATGGGTTCTCGCGATCGAGGTAGGAGCCGGACGCGTCCGGACGATGTGTCCGAAACGTACAGACCGATCGACGCGACGTGACGCATGCCGCCGATCATGTTCAGCGCGGCCTGCCCGATCCCGGGAAGCGCGGCGGCGGCAAGCGCGGGAACCGGCGCCGTCGTCTCGAGCATGATGTCGTGCGAATCGAACAGCTCGTCGACGAAGTATGGCTGGAGCGTTCCTCGCCACGCATCGATCTGTTCCGGGTATGCGCCTGCGACACCCACTGCGGGGTGGATGCGGAGGTTGCGCCCGAGCTGGCGCGATCGTCCCGCCAGTCCCGACCGTTTCAGGACGACCGGCGTGTGGATCGTGCCCGCCGACACGACGACGACATCCGCATGCACGGTGAGTCGTCCGCGAACGTTCTCGCGCTCGTCGAGGAGGAAGGCGACGACGCCCTGCGCGCGTCCGCGGTCGACGACGATTCGCTCGGCTCGGGTGCGCGCGTAGATCTTGGCGCCGGCGCGCTCCGCGAGGGGCAGATACGACACGTGCATCGCCTGTTTCGCGTTCGTCGAACATCCCATCGCGCATGTGCCGCAGCCGTGGCAGTCGGTGATGTTCCGCATCAAGGCCCCGCCCGACACGCCCAACTTCATCGCGCCGCGATGCGTGATCTCCGCGTTGCTGCCCCAGAGCTCGCGCGGTGCCGGCCGTACGTTCACGGTCTGTTCGACGCGCTCGAAATAGGGGCGCATCGCTTCGGGGTCGACGTTCCAGCTCCGAAGGACCTTGTCCGGCGCTCGCCAGCACGTCCCCGAGTTGATGACCGTCGACCCGCCGACGGCTTTGCCGAGTGGGATCGGGATGGGGGAGCGGCTGAATGTCTGCGTCGTCCCGGCGTCCCGCGCGATCTTCTGGAAGCGCTTGAACGGAGCGCCGGTGAAGTCGTCCTTCGTGAAGTAGGAGCCTTCCTCGAGCACGATGACGCTTCGTCCGGCTTCGGCGAGCTCCTTCGCGACGACGGCGCCGCCGGCTCCGGAACCGATGACGACGACGTCGCAGTGTTCGACCACGTCGCCGTGCACGTCCGGGTACTGCACGACGTCGAGCCGTGGGTCGGGTCCGACGACCGATACGGCGCTTCCTTCGGGACGGGGATCCGTCCGCTCCCACATCGACCGCGGGTAGGCGCCGCCGAGCGTCGCCGGTCCGACCTTCGTGCCCCACGGGGTCAGATCAGACATCGACCTGTGTATCCGACGATCGCTTCGGTCGAGGGCTGCGAGATGTACGTGGAGTAGACCTGCTGCTTCAAGTACTGGACGACCAGCCGTTTCAACGGCGTCTTGCACCCATCGAGGAACGCGATCTGCTGCTCGGGACGAAGCCCTCGGAACCGGCGGCGGTAGCCGCTCACGAGCGGCAGGTACTCGGTCGCGAAGAAGAGCCACCGGAGTCGTCGTTGCGCCCGTGGCGGATACGAGTCGAGGAGTGCGATGACCTCGCCGACCAGCGCGTCGTCGCCGGGCACCATCACCTTCGTCACCGCGGCCGCCGTCCTACGATTCCGCGCCGTGATCACCGGCTAATGGTGCCACTACCCGGGGCTAGGATTGCCTCACATGGCCCGAAAACTCATGCTCCTCGACGGTCATTCGCTTGCGTATCGCGCGTTCTTCGCGCTCCCGGAGACGCTCGTGACGTCGTCCGGACAGATCACGAACGCGGTGTACGGGTTCACCGCGATGCTCATCAAGATGCTCGGCGACGAGAAGCCCGACGGCGTCGCCGTGTGCTTCGACCGCGGACGTCCCGCGTTCCGTCACGAGCGCTACACGGAGTACAAGGCGAACCGCCGCGAAACGCCGGACGCTTTCAGCGAGCAACTGCCGCTGATCCGCGAAGTGCTGCAGACGCTTCGCGTCCCGATCATCGAGCTCGAGGGCTTCGAGGCCGACGATCTCCTCGCGACACTCGCGAACCAGGCCGAGACGGAGGGCGACGAAGTCGTGATCGTCTCCGGCGACCGCGACGTGCTGCAGCTCGTGCGCGACTGCGTGACGGTGATGATGACGCGCCGCGGCATCTCCGACATCGTTCGTTACGACGCGGACGGCGTCAAGGAGAAGTACGCCGTCACGCCCGACCAGTGGACGGACTTCGTCGCGCTGAAAGGTGAAACGTCCGACAACCTGCCGGGTGTTCCGGGCATCGGCGACAAGACGGCCGCGAAGCTGATCGAGAGCTACGGCGACATCGAAGGCGTCATCGCGCACGCCGACGAGCTCACGCCGAAGATCCGCGGCGGCGTGAAGGAGATGGCCGACCAGATCAGGATCAACAAGGAGCTCGGTCATCTCCTGGAGAACGTCCCGCTCGACATCGACCTCTCCGGGATCCGGTTCGAACCCTGGGACGACGAAGCCGTCCGCACGCTCTTCAATTCGCTCGAGTTCCGCACGCTCTACGAGCGGCTCGGCGACCTGAACCTCGTGACGAGTGGTGCGTCCACCACGATCGAAGTGTCGAACGTCTCGCGGCTGTCGGCGAAAGACGCGCCGGACGAACCCGCCGGCGTCTACTGGGACGGCGCGTGGTTCGCCTTCTCGGACGCCGAGGATCGCGCGAGCGTCGGTGCGCTCGACGAAGGGTTGTCGGTGATGAAGGAGTGGCTCGCGGACGCCACCAAGCCGAAGTTCGTGCACGACGCGAAGCCCCTCGTCCGGCACGGCCTCGATGCCGGGGCCGAACTCGACGGTGTCGTGTGCGACACGCTCATCGCGTCCTACGTCCTCGAACCGGGGAACCCGGGCGGTTACCCGTTGCACGACGTCGCCGAGCGCTACCTCGGTGTCGCGCTCGACGAAGCGAAAGAGAAGAAGAAGGGGACGAAGCAGGCCACGCTCGATCTCGACGGTGACGACGGGGAGCGCGCCGCGCGTGGTGCGTCCGCCGTGCGGAGCCTCGGCCCCCTGCTGACGCAACGATTGAAGGACCGCGGGATGTGGGAGCTCGCGAACACGCTCGAGTTCCCGCTCATCGGCGTGCTCGCGCGCATGGAACACGCCGGCGTTGCCGTCGATCGTGCGTACCTCGAGGAACTGAACGAGGACCTCGGCAGCAAGATGCACACGCTCGAACACAAGATCCACGAACACGCCGGCGAGGAGTTCAACGTGAACTCGACCCCGCAGCTGCAGCGGATCTTGTTCGAGAAGCTCGACGTCCCGAAGACGAAGAAGATCAAGACGGGGTGGTCGACCGACCAGAACGAGCTCGCGAAGATCGAGGAAGCGCACCCGATCGTCGAGGCGCTCATCGAATACCGGGAAGTGGCGAAGCTGAAGACCGGCTTCACCGACGCGCTCCTCCCGCTCATCAGTCCGAAGACGGGACGGATCCACACCACGTATCTGCAGGCGTCGGCCTCGACCGGGCGTCTCGCATCGACGAACCCGAACATGCAGAACATCCCGATCCGGGGCGAGCTCGGACGCCAGATCCGCCGCGCATTCATCGCGCCCGAGGGCCACGTCCTCGTCTCGGCGGATTATTCGCAGATCGAGCTCCGCGTGCTCGCGCACCTCTCGGAGGACCCGGGGATCCTCGAAGCGTTCGCGTCGTCCCACGACTTCCACGCCTCGATCGCGGCGAAGGTCTACAACGTCGCAGTCGACGAGGTGCAGTCCCGGCACCGCGACTACGCGAAGCAGTTCAGTTACGGCATCGCGTACGGCATGAGCGCGTACGGCGTTTCGCAGCGCCTCGGCATCGATACGGACGAAGCGCAGGAATTCATCGACGCGTACTACGCGCAGTTCCCAAAGGTGCGCGATTTCCTCGACGCGCAGGTGAATCAAGCGCGGAAGGAAGGCTTCACGACGACGATGTTCGGACGCCGCCGTTACCTGCCCGAGTTGCAGTCGTCGAACTATCGCGTTCGCGCGATGGGCGAGCGGATGGCGCTCAACGCGCCGATCCAGGGCAGCGCCGCCGACATCATCAAGAAGGCGATGATCGACGCCGACCGCGAAGTGCCGTCCCAGCTCGGCCGTATGTTGCTCTCCGTCCACGACGAGCTCGTGTTCGAAGTCCCCGAGGAACGGGCGGACGAAGCCGCGGACGCCGTGAAGCGCGTCATGGAAGCGGCGACCGAACTACGGTGCGGCCTCGTCGTCGAGCCTCACACCGGGAAGAACTGGTCCGACGCGCACGCTTAGCGCGTCGCGACGAAGACGGTTCCGGCGGGCACGCCGTCCAGGACGTGCTTCGTGATCGTCCACCCGTGTGCCGTCATGAGCCCGCGGAAGTAGTCCTCCCGGAATCCGCATTCGAACCAACCGTTCCGGCGTATCGCCCAGAGTGACTCGCCGTCGAGGCGGATGCCCCACGGCACATCGAAATCGTCGGTGATCGGCTCGCCGGCGAAGACGACGCGGTCCGTCAGGGACGACAGCTGCGAAACGAGCGCGCGGTGTTCGAGGCAGTGGTGGAAGCTCTCGAAGAACACCACGGCGTCGAACCGCTTCCCGAGGGTCGACGCGATGGAGAAGTCGCCGTCGACGAGCGTCACGTCGCAACGCTCCTGCTTCGCGCGGCGTCGGATCAGCTCGAGGAAGTCAGGCGCGATGTCGATCGCCGTCACGTGGTGTCCCATGCGTGCGAGGGCGATGGTGAGGTTGCCCCACCCCGGACCGAACTCGAGCACGGCGGAGCCGGCCGGCAGATCGAGCATCTTGATCGCGAAACCGACGGCGATGAGATGCTCGCCCACACCGTGCGAGCTCTGCGTCGAGTAGGGGAAGGGTCGCTGTGCGGCTTCGTCCACATCGAAGCATGTGATGTCGTTCCTCGGCTCGTAGTCCTTCCCGCTGATGAACCGGTAGAGGGCGAGCTCTCGGTCGCGGTAGGCGGGCGAGGCCGGATCGAGCTTTTCCCCTCGATCGACGGACATACGGAAGTTCGCGAAGATCGACTTCTCCTCGGCGTACGGGGCGCCGTCGAGACGGGCAAGTTCGGCGTCGAGCTGGTCGCGGGTCTTCACGACGCGCACCCCGAGCGCCCGTTCTCGGAGACAGCGGAAGGCGCGTAAGCGCCGGACGGAGCGAGGCAACCGTCGCCACACGGGGCCGACGAAGTCCGCGGGCGAGGCAGGCATGGCGGTGAGCCTAGCGCCGTCCGGCGCGCATCCTGGGCGCAAGCGAGGCTCCGCTCCGGCCCAGGACGTGCGGCGAGAGGCGTAGAGCGCCGCGAGCGACTCATCGTTCGGCGGTTGAGGTCTTTCCGGGGGTCACGATGCGTGACGGCCGGTGCGTCTAGGGAGCGAGCCAGACGGGCGGCACGTGGTCGATCGTGCACGTGAGGATCACCTGCCGACCGGCGAGCTGGGCCGCCGGGAGGCACGGCAGGAACCGCGAGCGCACGCTGATCGCCGTCGGGAGCCCTCCGATCACGAGGCTGCGTCCTTCCATGTGGACGGCGGACGCGACACGTGCGGCGAGCGGCGAGATGTCCGCGAGGTCGATGATCGCCGTGATCGTGCCGCTGCCGACCGACGTCACGTGCGGTTTGCCCTGGAAGACCGAGGCGCGATCGATGGCGACGTTCCGCACGTCGAAGGTGATCCGCGCGAAGGGGACCGTCTGCCCCGTCACGCGGTCGAGGGTCACGGCGACGCGATTGACGCGCTGGAGGAGGACGAGGCGGGCGATGACCGGGAAGTCGCCCACGCTCGCCTTGACCGTCGCCGCCTCCCGGGTGCGATCGGCGACATCGTTCGCGACGATCCGGTTGACCACGGGGATCGCGATGACCTCGGCCACGAGCCACAGGACGATGAGCAGCAGGACGAGCCGTCGGAGGAGCCTCACAGGCCGGAAGGATACCGGGCGGCTGACCTGCGCTATCATTGGTGCGCTCCCGGACTTTCGGGCCTGGGGGACATCACATGCGGCATCCGCGCTCCCAAGGCGCGACGGCCGCTCACAGGAGGCTTCACCCCACTTGGAACAAGCGGACACCGCAGTTAGCAACGTGCAGGAAAAAGATCTCGAAGGCGAGGAGCTCGAACGCGCCTACGCCGAGTCCCTGAAGGAATTCGACGACGGCGACGTCGTCCGGGGACACGTCCTTCGGATCGACAAGGACGAGGTGCTCGTCGACATCGGCTACAAGTCCGAGGGCGTCATCCCGCTCAAGGAACTTTCGATCCGTCACGACACCGACCCGAACGAAGAGGTCAAGGTCGGCGAGGAGATCGACGCGCTCGTCCTGCAGAAGGAAGACAAGGACGGACGACTCATCCTTTCGAAGAAGCGCGCCCAGTACGAGAAGTCGTGGGGGCGCGTCGAAGAACTTCGTCAGAAGGGCGAGTCGGTCGTCGGAACCGTCATCGAAGTCGTCAAGGGCGGTCTCATCCTCGACATCGGACTGCGCGGATTCCTTCCGGCGTCGCTCGTTGACATCCGCCGCGTCGGCGATCTGCACCCCTTCGTCGGACAGCGTCTCGAGTGCAAGGTCATCGAGCTCGACCGCAACCGCAACAACGTCGTGCTGTCTCGACGCGCGTTCCTCGAAGAGACGCAAGCCGAATCGCGCAAGGAGCTGCTCGACTCGCTGAAGAAGGGCGACATCAAGCGCGGCAAGGTTTCGTCCATCGTGAAGTTCGGTGCGTTCGTCGACCTCGGTGGTATCGACGGTCTCGTCCACGTATCCGAGCTCTCGTGGAAGCACGTCGAGGACCCGGCGGAAGTCGTCGAGGTCGGCCAGGAGGTCGACGTCGAGATCCTCGATGTCGACCTCGAGCGTGAGCGCATCTCGCTCTCGCTCAAGTCGACCCAGGAAGATCCGTGGGAAGCGTTCGGACGACGCAATGCTCCGGGCGACGTCATCGACGGCAAGGTCACGAAGCTCGTGTCGTTCGGCGCGTTCGTCGAAGTCGGTGAAGGGCTCGAGGGCCTCGTCCATATCTCGGAGCTCGCGCACCGTCACGTCGAAGCGCCCGCCGAAGTCGTCGCCGTCGGCGATCCGGTGCAGGTGAAGATCCTCGACATCGAGCCGAAGCGTCGCCGCATCTCGCTCTCGGTGAAGCAGACGATGGAAGCGCCCGAGGGCTACGAGCCGGCGCCGATCTCGCAGGAGGAGTACTACTCCACGGCACCGGCGACGTCGGTCGCTCCGCGTGAAGAGCAGCCGGAGATCGAGCCTGAGCCGGACATCGTTCCGGAGCCGGAAGCATCGGACGACGAAGAGGAAAAGGACGAAGCGTCCAAGGACTCCACCGCGGACACGCTCGAAGCGATCGTCCGCGATATGCAGTCCTAGCGAGACCTTGGCGCGCATCGTCGGTCTCACCGGCGGCATCGGTTCCGGCAAGAGCACGGTGTCGGCGATGCTCGCCGAAAAGGGCGCGATCATCGTCGATGCCGACGCGATCGTCCACGAGTTGCAGCGTCCGGGTGAAATCGTGTTCGACGAGATGGTTGAAGCGTTCGGGCGAGAGATCCTCCGAGCGGACGGAACACTCGACCGTGCGAAGGTCGGCGCGATCGTGTTCGCGGACGACGCGAAGCGTCAGCAGCTCCAGACGATCGTGTGGCCGCGTGTCGGTGAGCGTGTACGCGAGCTGATCGAGAGCGCCGGAGGAAGCGACGTCGTGATCCTCGACGTGCCGCTGATGGCCGAAGCGACGGACGGGAGCCGGCGTCTCGCGGAGAAGATCGTCGTCGTCGATGCCTCCGAAGACACGCAGCTGCGGCACCTTGCCGAGAAGGGCGTGCCGGCCGACGTCGCGAAAGCGCGCATGGCCGTGCAGGCTTCGCGGGACGACCGCTTGAAGATCGCGGACTTCGTGTTGCAGAACGACGGCACGATCGACGAGCTTGCGAAGCAGGTCGACGCACTGTGGGAGAGCCTGAGACCGTGATCGAGGCCGTCTTCTTCGACGCGGGCGAGACGCTGCTCTCACCGCAGCCGTCATGGTCCGAACTGTCCGTGAAGGTGCTCGGCGACCGCGGCCACCACGTAACGCTCGAGCAGATGCGCGAAGCGTGGCGCTACGGCGGGGACCACTTCATCCGCGCGTCGGAAGAAGGCCGCCTCTTCTCGACGTCGCAAGGCGAATCACACGCCTTCTGGACGACCCTCTACGCCGACATGCTGTCCTTCCTCGAGATCGCCGACGAGGGCGCGCCGCAGGTCCTGTACGAGACGTTCTCCGATCCGAGTAACTACGCGCTGTTCGCCGACGCCCTTCCGACGATCGAGGAGTTCCGGTCGCGTGGAGTCAAGCTCGGTGTCATCTCGAACTTCGAAGGCTGGCTGAAGACGCTGCTCGACGTCCTCGGCATCCGCGAGTCGTTCGACGTGATCGCGATCTCCGGAGATCTCGGCTGGGAGAAGCCCGACGCGCGGATCTTCGAGTGGGCGATGGACGAAGCCGGCGTGAAACCGGCCGCGAGCCTGCACGTCGGCGACAGCCCGAACTTCGACGCGCAGCCCGCGCACGATCTTGGGATGACGGGAGTTCTGCTCGACCGACACGGCCGGTGGACGGACCTCGAAGCCGAGTACCCGCGCATCTCGACCCTCAGCGAGTTGGTCGAGATCTCCGAGGGACTTTAGTCCCGCCTGATTCCTGCCCCCGGCCTCTAGGGTTTCGTTCGCGCATGTCGCATAACGGATGCAATGGAATCCATCACGGTCGAGATCGGATCTAGCGCCTGAGGAGGCTGCTTCGTCACGGGCCCCCGACCTAAAGGTCGGGGGCCCGTTCTTGTCCCGTTCCGTCGCTAGGCTTGTTCTCCCATGGCGGACAGTTTCTCCTTCCGGCCCGGCTTCGAGCTTGCCGGCGACCAGCCGCGAGCGGTCGATGACATCTCGCGCGCGCTGAATGCCGGCGAGCGCTTCGTCACGCTCCTCGGCGCGACCGGCACGGGGAAGACGGCGACCATGGCGGCCGTCGCGGAACGGCTCAACCGTCCCGTCCTCGTGATGGCGCCGAACAAGACGCTCGCCGGGCAGCTCGCGAGCGAGTTCAAGGAGTACTTCCCGGACAACGCGGTCGAGTACTTCGTCAGTTACTACGACTACTACCAGCCCGAGGCCTACGTTCCCTCGTCGGACACATACATAGAGAAGGATTCGTCGATCAACGACGAGATCGATCGCTTGCGTCACTCCGCCACGGCCGCGGTGATGACGCGGCGCGATGCGCTCGTGGTGGCGTCCGTCTCGGCGATCTACGGGCTCGGTACTCCCGAGGAGTACGAGAAGAACATGCTCTACCTCCACAAGGGGGCCGAGATGCCGCGCGACGATCTCGTGCGCAAGCTCGTCTCGCTCAAGTACGAGCGGAACGACATGAACACGACGCGCGGACGGTTCCGTGTCCGCGGCGACACGCTCGAGATCTTCCCCGCGTACGAAGAGTCGTTGTTGCGCGTCGAGATGTTCGGCGATGAGATCGAACGGTTGATCTGGATCGACCCGGTGACGGGAGAAGTCACCGCGCAGCCGGAAGGCATGCGCATCTACGCGGCGAGCCACTACAGCGCATCGGAATCGCGCATGGAACGTGCGATGCAACAGATCGAGATCGAGCTCCACGAGCGCCTCCGCGAGCTCGAGTCACAGAACAAGTTGCTGGAGGCGCAGCGGCTGCGCATGCGTACGAACTACGACCTCGAGATGATGCGCGAGATCGGCTCGTGCGCCGGGATCGAGAACTACTCACGCCACATCGATGGACGTAAGGCCGGCGAGCGTCCGTACACGCTGCTCGATTACTTCAGGGATGACTTCATCGTTTTCCTCGACGAGTCGCACCTGACCGTTCCACAGATCCACGGCATGTACGAAGGCGACCGGTCGCGGAAGGAGACGCTCGTCGAGCACGGCTTCCGGCTCCCGTCGGCGCTCGACAACCGGCCGCTTCGTTTCGAAGAGTTCATGGAGCGCATCAACCAGGTGTTGTTCGTCTCCGCGACGCCGGGTGACTTCGAGCTGAAGAAGTCGAAGACGGTGGCGCAGCAGATCGTGCGCCCGACGGGGCTGATCGATCCCGAGGTGATCGTGCGCCCGACGCGCGGGCAGATCGACGACCTCATCGGCGAGATCCGACGCCGCGTCGAGAAAGAGCAGCGCGTCCTCGTGACGACGCTGACGAAGAAGATGGCGGAGGACCTCACGGACTATCTGCTCGAGATGGGGCTTCGCGTCCGGTACCTGCACTCGGAGGTCGACACCGTCCAGCGCATCGAGATCCTGCGTGACCTGCGACTCGGTGAGTTCGACGTCCTCGTCGGGATCAATCTCCTCCGCGAAGGGCTCGACCTCCCTGAGGTCACGCTCGTCGCGATCCTCGACGCCGACAAGGAAGGATTCCTCCGAAGTGCGACGTCCTTGATCCAGATCATCGGGCGAACCGCTCGCAACGTCGAGGGCCAGGTGCTGATGTACGCGGACAACATGACCGACTCGATGAAGCAAGCGCTCGACGAGACGAACCGGCGCCGCGAGATCCAGATGGCGTACAACGCCGAGCACAACATCAAGCCGGAGACCATCCGGAAGAACGTGAACGACATCATCCTGCAGACGCGCCAGGGCGCACCGGCCCCCGCGAAGGGACGAACGCGCGGACGGAGCCGCCGCGGCCGCGAAGAGGTCGTCGAGATGCCGCTCGACGAGTTGCGACGGCTGATCATGGTGCTCGAAGAGGAGATGAAGGACGCAGCACGCGATCTCCGCTTCGAATACGCCGCGAGATTACGCGACGAGGTGCAAGACCTGAAGCGCGAACTCCGAGAAGTCCACCATCAGCCGGTCTGACCGCTCGCAGCTCAGCGAGACGGGGAAGTGCCTCATCACCTGGCATCGTTAGTCGCCTTGGGGTCACCGAGTGGGACACGGCACCGTTTCTTGACCCCGCTCCGCTTGCACGACGACCGGTGGGGTCCGTTGGCGGGACACAGTCCCGCCGCGTGACCCGGGCGGCGCTCCTAGACGAGCGCGGCCGCCCGGTCCGTTGCCCCCATCTCGTCGAGGAGCGCTCGCGCGACGGCGATCTCGGCCCGATGCGTCGCGTCGTCGCCTCGCATGCGCGCGAGCTCGCCGAGTTCGACGTGGACGTCCGGCTCGAGCGACAGGTAGCTCGCCGCGCGGAGAACCTCGAGGCAGTGGCGCAGGTCTTGCTCTTCGAGCGCCGGGTTGCCTTGTTTCGACAGCCGGCGCGCTCTCGCGAGGACGATCCGCGCCCGTGCGGCCAGCGGTGAGTCGATCTCCGCGCGCACCGTCGCGTTCAACGCTTCTTCAGCGCAGAAACGCGCGCGGTCCGGCTGTCCGGCGAGGAGATGTGCTTCGGCGAGTGACGCGAGGACGAGCAGCTGCAGGTGAAGCCCCGTCCGGCGATCGCGCATGAGCGTGAGCGCCTTCGAGAGCGCGGCGATCGCTTCGGACGCTTCACCCGCGACGGTCTGTGCGCGTCCGAGTGCGTGGTAGGAGCTCCAGAGCGCGAACAGTGTCGCGATCTTCTCGGCGACCTCAACGGCGAGCCGCGCGTGTGCCATCGCGGTGAGCTCGTCGCCGACGAGACACGCGAGGTCGACCTGTCCCTGGTGCGCCCAGCAGACGATCTCGAGCTCGCCGTTGTCGCGTGCGAGGTCGAGCGCGCGGTCGAGCGCTTCGCGCGCTTCGGTGGTTCGTCCCATGTAGGTGAGGAGGCGTCCGCGATGCATCGCGAGCCAGATGTACGGGCTGTAGCCGAGGTGCTCGGCCCCCACGCGGACGTTTCCCGGCACGTCGTCGAGACCGTCCTCGACGATCTCGAGCGAGCGGGTGAGGTCGCCGAACTGCGTCGCCCACGTCGAGAGGTTCACGGCGGAGGCGAGGCGCAGTCCGCGAAGCCCGACGTGTTGCGCGATGTTGCCGGCCTCGAGCGAAAGCACACTGGCCTGGGTGATGTCTCCGGACACACCGCGATGACGCGCGAAGACGAGCAGCAACCGCGCGAGCGAACGTTGATCGTCGCGATGCTGCGCGAGGGTTCGTCCTTCGTCGAAGAGGGATTGCGCCTCCGCGTCACCGAGCCCGTGGCGGGGACCGAGGTTCAAGATGCCGATGCATGCGGCGAGGGCGAGCGCTTCGGCGTCCGAGTCCGCGGGGAAGGCGCCGGTGTGATCGCGGACGGCACGCCAGTGACGCAGTGCGGCGCCGGTGTCGTTGTGCGCCGCCCACTCAGCCGCGCGGCGGTGCCACCGCGCACTTTCGAGGCGCTCGCCGGCTTCCTCGAAGTGATGTGCGAGGAGCGAAGCGCGTTCGTCGATGCGGTCGCCGAAGACGTCTATCGTCGCGCGCGCCACAGCTGCGTGGACGCGACGACGCCGCTCGTTCAGCTGCGACCGGTAGGCGACCTCTTCGGTGAGCGGATGCTTGAACGCGTATTCGGCTTCGGGGAAGACCGAACGCTCCACGAGGAAGTCGGCGTCGATCAACACCCGGAGCGCGGCGTCGAGTTCGTGCGGCGGTAGTTCTGACACATCTTCGAGCACACGGCGCGGGATCTCGGGTCCGACGACGGCTGCCGTCTGCAGCAGCGTCTTCTCGCGCTCACCGAGCCGGTCGACGCGCGCGGCAACGACTGCTTGCACCGTCGGCGGGACGACGCTCTCGTCGAGCGGTCCGACCAGACGGTAGGCGCCGTGTTCGCCGGCGAGCACTCCCGACTCGACGAACGATCGCAGCAGCTCCTCGATGAAGAACGGGTTCCCGCTCGTGCGGTTCGAGACGTAGACGGCCAGCGGACGAAGCGATGCGTCGTCCCCGAGCTTGTCGTGGATCAATTCGGCGATGTCGTCGGTGTCGAGCGGACCGAGGGAGATCTGGCGATAGGTCGTGTGCGCCGTCCAGCCCGGATGGAAGAGCGACCGATGGTTCACGACGAGCATCGTTCGCGTCTCTGGAACCGCTTCGATGAGATGTTCGACGAACGCGAGACTGCCTTCGTCGAGCCATTGCAGGTCCTCGATGAGGATCACGGCGGGTCCGCGATCGGAACGCGCACGGATGAGGTGTCCGAGGATGCCGTACAGGCGGGCCATGCGAGCGTCCGGATCGAGTTGCGGGTACGGGAGATCCGGATCCGGGACGCCGAGGAAGTCGAACACGAGCGCGAGATCGTCACGGAATCCTTCGTCGAGCAGCAGCAGCGAGCCGGCGATCTTCTGGCGTGCGGCGACGGGACCGTCGACGTCCTCGATCCCGAAGTACCCGCGCAGCAATTGGAGGACGGGAAGGAACGGGAGGCCGCGTCCGTGCGGCAGGCCGTGCGCCTCGAAGACCTTCACCCCCGACGAGCGCGCGCGCTGGACGAACTCGTAGCAAAGACGACTCTTGCCGACACCTGCTTCTCCGACGATGCCGACGATCTGACCGCGTCCGCCTTCGACGGCCTCGAGGGCCTCGGTGAGGGCGGCCGTTTCCTCACGGCGTCCGACGAACCGTGAGAGTCCGCGCGCCGCCGCGACGTCGAAACGCGTGCGATGCCGTCCAACTTCCTTCAACTCGAAGAGACGCACCGGCTCCCGGACGCCCTTGATCGGGAACACGCCGAGATCTTCGAGGTCGAAGAATCCCGCGACGAGGTCGGCGGTCTCCTGGGTGATGTAGACCGTTCCCGGCGCGGCGAGCTGCTCCATTCGCGCGGCGAGCCCGACGGTGTGCCCGACCGCTGTGTACTCCATGTGCATGTCGTCGCCGACGCCGCCGACGACGACTTCACCCGAGTTGAGTCCCATCCGCACGGAGAAGGACAGACCTCTTTCGCGCCGGAGCTCGCGGGCGTACAGGCCGAGCGTCTCTCGCAGGTGCAATGCGGCGAAGCACGCGCGCTGCGCGTGATCCTCGTGTGCGATCGGGGCGCCGAAGAGCGCCATGATGCCGTCGCCGAGGAATTGATTGACCGTTCCCTCGAACCGGTGAACGCCCTCGTTCATGATCTCGAAGAAGCGTTCGATGATCGTGCGCCACTCTTCGGGATCGAACTCCTCGGAGAGGTCCATCGAACCCTTCACGTCGGCGAACATGACCGTGACGTGCTTGCGTTCACCCTCGATCGACGCCCGCGTCGAGAGGATCTTCTCGACGATGTGCGACGGGGGCCGGACGTGGACGCGCGGAGACTGGGCGCCGGCCGTCTCGACGAGCTTGGACCCGCACTCGTCGCAGAACTTGGCGCCCTCGCGATTCTCCCTCCCGCAAGCGAGGCAACGCATCAGTCCGTTATGGTCGCACGATGCCCGGGGCGAAGCTCGTCATCCAGTCCGACGACTTCGGGATGTGCCATTCAGGCAACATCGGCGTCGTCGAGTCCTTCCGGAGCGGGATCCTCACGCAGGCGTCCGTGATGGTCGCGTGCCCGTGGTTCGGCGAAGCCGCGCGCCTCGCGAAGGAGCACCAGATCCCGGTCGGCGTCCACCTCATGACGACGTCCGAGTGGGAGTACTTCCGCTGGGGCCCCCTGACCTCCGGTGCGACGCTCCGAGCCGCCGACGGCCGGTTCCCCAAGACGATCGAAGAGGTACGCGCGAACGCAGATCCGAACGAGATCTTCGACGAGTTCGTCGCGCAGGTGGAACTCTTCCGCTCTACCGGACTCGAGCCCGAGTACTTCGACTGCCACATGGGCGTCGTGACGCCCGAGCCCTACCAGGAGATCTGCCGCCGCTACGACAAACCGTTCGACTATCCGATCGGGGACGAAGCCGTCGGCTTCGATTCCATCCACATGCTGAGCTCGCAACCGGGCGCGACGAAGATCGACTACATGAAGGACCGCATGTCCAAGATGGACGGCGGCAAGCATCTCGTCGTCGCGCACTGCGCGGTGGAATCGTCGGAGCTTCGTTCCATGTCAGCGGAGCGCGAGGGCCAACCCGATCATCTGCAGTGGGCGCTCGAGTACCGCGTGACCGATCTCGCCGCACTGACATCGGACGACCTGAAGAAGGCCGTCGCCGATCTCGGCATCGAGCTGGTCTCGGTTAGCGGCCTGTAAACCGGGCTTCGCGTTTCTCCAGGAACGCGGCTACGCCTTCCTTGTGGTCCTCGGAACGGAAGCACTGTTGCAGCGCTTCGACGTGATGCTTCATATGCGCGAGGACATCACGCTGTAGCCCCTCGTACGCGAGCTGCTTGATCAGGCGGTGTGAGAGCGGCGAGCCCTTGAGGAATCGTTCCGCCGCCGCACGGGCTGCGTCCGGCAGCGCTTCGGGTTCGACGACTTGCGCGACGTAACCAAGCGCAAGCGCCTCATCGGCGCTCAGGAACTCACCGGAATACAGCAGGCGCAACGCGGCGGGGAGTCCGATGAGGCGGGGGAGCAGCCACGTTCCCGCTCCCGTGTCGGGGACGAGGCCCCGGTGCGCGAAGTTCCACGCGAACCGGGCGCGCGTCGAAGCGATGCGCACGTCGCATTGCGACGTGAATTCGGCTCCCATCCCGACGGCCGCTCCGTCGATCGCCGCGATGACGGGCTTCGGGCACTGCACGATCGGCCACCAGACATCGGCCTGCTCGGCCTCGCCGCGGACGCCGCGCGAGGGGCCGGGGATCGTGGCGAGATCGGAGAGGTCCGTCCCCGCACAGAACGACCCGCCGGACCCGGTCACGATCACGACGTGAGCCGTGTCGTCGGCGCCGGCCTCGCGAACGGTTTCGATGAACTCCGCGAGCATCGCGTACGTCATCGCATTCCGTTTCTCCGGACGATCGATCGTGATCGTCCCGATGCGGTCGGCAACCTCGTAGCGGATCATTCCGGAATCCTCGTGTCGACGAACTCCGGCGGCATGCCGTAGAGCGATAGGAACACGTTGCGACGAACGTCGCCTTCGAGGAACGCGGCGCGTGCTTCGTCCGTCCAACGGAGTTTCGCGCGGGTGTCGAAGTTGATCTTGATCTCGTTGTAGGCGCGCGGCGGATTCGGCGGATGACTCGGCGGACGCTTGAACCCGGGGTGGGGGATCGTCCGCGGGAAGAGCCACAGGTGTCCGAGGTTGCCCGGCAGGAACTCGGACGCATGGTTGAACCACACCTCGTCGTAGTCGTTCAGATGCGCCGGTGCGCCGAAGCTTCCTTCGGGCGCCGGATACGTCGGCGACGGCGGGACGCCGAGCACGTTGAAGAAGAACGACTTGTCCGGATTCATCAAGACCGCATGCGCGGGCGGCGGCAGGAAGCCCCGCGCGGTGCCGATGCCCGGGACGTCCTGTACGTTCAGCCGGTAGATCACCGGGTCGCCGATCCAGCCGACGACGTCCGCGCACGGATCGAAGTCGTAGGTGATCGTGTGCCACGCGCCTTCGGACCAGACGTGCACATCGGTGTCGCCCGACGGCTGCGGTGCGGGCTGCGGCATCGAGAGGTCCGAGTAGTCGACGAAGAAGCTCGTGAAGCCGACGGAGTCCCACATGCTCTCGGCGCACACGACGGGATCGGCGATCTCGAAGATGAGGACGAACCCCTCGCCTCGTTCCCGGTAGATCAATCCCTTTCCGACGACGACGAAGTCGCCCGTTGTGGCCGTCATCCGTCCGAGCTCGGTGTCGATCTCGAAATCGCCCTGATGGTAGAAGCGGATCTGGTTGTAGTCGACGTTCCGCTCGTATCGGTTGTTGCCGTGAGAGATGAGCACGCGGATGCCATCGCCTTCGAGCAGGACGATCTCGCCGGCGCGCCCGGTGTCGACGCCCGCGTACATCAGGTCGTCGTTCGACCACGCTTTCGGAACACCCAGGTTCCCTTTCTCGCGGAAGACGTGCACCCAATCACCGAAGAATCCTTGCAGCGTGTAGATCTCGTCCGGGTGTTCGTCGACGCCGTGCGAGCGCCGGGGGATCTCGCCGCGCCGGAAGACCGTCATGAGAAGGTCGGTGACAGGTCGGCGGCGATGCGTTGCGAAGTGAACCGTCCGTTGGCGATCTCAGCGATCACGACGCCGGGAACGACGATCTCTCGTCCGTCCGTCATCTCGTAATGCGCATGCACCTCGATGATGGAGCAGTCGTCCTCGTCCCACGCGTTCCGCACCTCGTGCGTGAGGCGCTTCACCTTCTCATTCGCAAGTCCCGCGCTCATGACGCGCTCGATCATCGGCCACCCTTCGAGCTTGGGGAAGTGCGCGATCTGCATCGTTGCGTCGGGTGCGAAGTATCGCTCGCATCCGGCGAGGGTCCCGTCGTCCAGCATCCCGTAGTAGCCGCGGATGAGATCGAGCGTTTCCTGCGACGCGCGCACGTCCGCGAGTGTCTTACGCGCCGTGGTCGTGCAGCCAATCGGCGATGCGGTCGGCGACCGCGTCCCGTGCGCCGTCCGGCCGGAGCAGGTAGTGGTCGCCCGGGATCATCTCGACGAGCTTGTCGGCGGCGCCGAGCGAGTCGAAGATGAGCTGCGCATCGCTCGGGTAGACGCCTTGATCGCCGGTCGACTGGATGACGATGGACGGAACCGTGACCTTGGCGAGGTTCGGTGCACCGCGGCATCCCGACGTCTCGAGACTCCACATCGACAGCCACGACCGCATGGTGGAGACGCATCCGATGCCGAACGGTCCGTAGTTCGCGCGCTTCGGGTCGCCGAAATAACAGCCCACGTCACGGTCGGACGGATCGATCGCGAGGTCGAGCATCCGGAGGTCGGCCCACACACGGTGGATGTTGAAGACGCGGTCGTAGAGACCCTCTCCTTCGAATGCGGCGATCTGCTCCTTCGCCCACGCCGTGATGCGCTCGTTGCGCGCGACCTGCGCGGCTCGGTAGCGCGCGATGAACTCGACGGCGTACGGAGGGCCGTTGTCCGGGTTGTACATGTCGAGGGACGGATCGACGGACAGTGGGTCGTCCTCGTCGGTGACGGACGGATCGATCCACGCCGTGTGCACCTCAGGCCGTCCCGGATGTGCGCAAAGCGAGATGAAGAAGTCGGCTTTCTCCGCGGCCTGCGCCTGATACGCCGACATGAGGGACGCACCTCCGGAGTTGCCGAGGATCACGACGGTCTCGGCGCCGTTGTCGCGCAACCAGGCCACGCCTTTGCCGATGTCGTCCAGGGCTCCTTCGAGCGCGAAGTACTGACCGTTGCCGCGGTAGCGGGTGTTCCAGCCGAGGAAGCCGAAGCCGCGAGCGGCCATGTACTCCGCGAGATAGTGCTCGCTGAAGTCGATCTCGTAGTGCGTCGCGATGAGTGCCGTTCGGGCGCCCGGCTCGCCGTAGTAGATGCCCTGGCACTGGAACGACCCGTGGCCGGCGCGGGGGCCGAGCGAGACGAAGGTTCGGTTCACGCTGCGAGTGTGCAGGAATACCTGGTCGCGCTGCCCGAGCCGGGCTACGGTCTGGTCGTAGGAGCCGGGATGCGCCGAGGGCGCCCCCAGCGACCGGAGGGGCACGTGTACGCAAACGTTGTCGTCGGGACCGATTTCTCCGAGACGGCCGACAAAGCGGTCGCTCAGGCCGCGGCTATCGCGAAGTCGTTCGGAGCGCAGCTGCACATCGTGACGGCGTTCAAGCCGGCCATGGCGAGTTCCATCGCCGGCACATCACTCGAGGCGATGGCCTACGGCGCGGCGACCGCCCTCAGTGAAGTCGACTCGCACGTCGCGGAAGAGGTGGAGGCGCGGCTCGACGCGCTCGAGAAGCTTTACGCGAAGGACGGGATCGAAGTGAAGACCCACGGTCTCGCTGCCGACCCCGCCGAAGCCCTGATCGATGTCTGCGAGGACTGCGGTGCCGACCTGGTGGTCGTGGGCAATCGCGGGATGGGCGGTGTGAAGCGGTTCGTCCTCGGGAGCGTCCCGAACAAGATCAGCCATCACTCGCCCTGCAGCGTCCTGATCGTGCACACGAGCTGAAGGAGGGGATGAGGATGGAAGCGTCAGACGGGCGGTTGCGGGTCGTACTGGATGAGCTTCTTGACCTCGCGCGCGCGTTCCACGGAGGTCAGCCGTTGTACGAGATGCAGGGCCATGTCGATGCCGGCCGATACCCCCGCCGCCGTGATGACGTTGCCGTCGTCGACAAAGCGTTCGTCCTTGCGCACGTCGACGCGTTGTCCCAGGCCCTGTAACACCTCGAGGTACGCCCAGTGCGTGACGGCCGGCCGGCCGTCGAGGAGTCCGGCCGCCGCGTACACCAGCGAACCCGTGCAGACGCTCGTCATGAGCGTTCCGTCCGCGGCCAGCTTGTTGAGCCAGCCCTTGATCGCATCGTCACTGAGGTGCGCGCGGTTGCCCTCGCCGCCGGGGTAGACAAGTACGTCGATCCGTCCGGCCGTGTCGATCGTCTGATCGGGGACGACCCGCAGCCCCTTCGCGCACGTCACGACTTCGGCCCCCGGAGCGAAGGTGAAGACCTCGACGTCGTCGTCCGGGAAGGACTTGGCCCACATCGTGAGGACCTCCCAGGGTCCGACGAAGTCGAGCTCTTCCGCGCCGTCGAAGACGAAGACGCCGATGCGGGTCAAGGCTTAGTTTCCCGCCTTCTTCTCCCGCTTGGCCTTGCGCTTCTCCTTGATGGACTTGCCCTTCTTCTTCTCTTGGCCCTTCTTGGGCTCGCCTCGGCCTTTCATCGGCGCCTCCTCGTGGCGATCGACGTCACAGTCAATGTCGCGGACCATGGCGTCTTTCGCAAGGCTCCGCGGAGTGGAACGCAGCGGGAACTTCACGGATAGGCTCGGGAAACACGACGGGGGCTGACAGGGTTTCGTCCTACATTCGTGTCCTACCCGTGGGTTAGAAACATGGTTCGGGCGAACGGGCGTTCGTCCACGAAAGAGGGCTGAGCTTGCCGAGCGAGAACATCCATATCCGCGGAGCGCGGGAGCACAACCTCCGCAACGTCACGCTCGATCTCCCGCGGGACGCACTGATCGTCTTCACCGGCATCTCGGGGTCCGGGAAGTCGTCGCTCGCGTTCGACACGATCTACGCCGAAGGCCAGCGTCGCTACGTCGAGTCGCTGTCGGCGTACGCGCGCCAGTTCCTGGGTCAGATGGACAAGCCGGACGTCGACATCATCGAAGGCTTGTCGCCGGCCATCTCGATCGATCAGAAGTCCGCGTC
>JAICYB010000097.1 GCA_025934435.1 Actinomycetes bacterium
CGCCGCCAGGAGCTCGGCGAGACGATCGCCTACGAGGCCGGCAAGCCGGTGAAGACCGCGCTCGGCGAGGTCGACCGCGCGGTGTTCACCTTCAAGGTCGCGGCCGAGGAGTCGAAGCGCATCTACGGCGAGATCGTTCCGCTCGACTGGCTGCCGGGGAACGACGGCAGGCGCGCAGAGGTGCGCCGCGTGCCGCTCGGCGTGATCGCCGGGATCAGCCCATTCAACTTTCCGCTCAACCTCGTTGCCCACAAGGTCGCGCCCGCGCTCGCGGCCGGCAACTCGATTCTGCTGCGTCCCGCGTCGCAGACGCCGCTCGCGGCGCTGAAGCTCGCCGAGATCGTCTACGAGTCCGGATGGCCGAAGGACGGCTTCGCCGTCCTTCCGTGCTCCACCGAGACCGCGCGGCCGCTCGTCGAGGACGAGCGCATCAAGCTCCTCACCTTCACCGGCTCGCCCGCCGTCGGCTGGGGCCTGAAGGCGCGGGCGGGCCGCAAGCGCGTGACGCTCGAGCTCGGTGGCAATGCCGCCGTGATCGTCAACGGCGACGCTGACGTCGAGTACGCCGCAGAGCGCGTCGCATGGGGCGGTTTCACATACTCGGGGCAGACGTGCATCTCTGTGCAGCGTGTCTTCGTGCACGACTCCGTGTATGAGTCGTTCGTCGAGGCGCTCGTCCGCCGCGTCGAGGAGCTCAAGGTCGGTGATCCGCTCGACGAGGACGTCGACGTCGGCCCGGTGATCGACTCGTCGAACGCCGATCGGATCGAAGAGTGGCTCGAGGAGGCACGAGCCTCGGGCGCCGAGGTGCTCACCGGCGGCGAGCGCGAGAACTCGGTCTGGCAACCGACCGTCCTCGCCAACCTCCGCGACGATCTGCGCGTCTCATGCGAAGAGGTCTTCGCGCCGTTGGTGGGGGTCAACAAGTTCTCGGACGTCGAGTCCGCAATCGACGCTGCCGGCCGCAGCGAGTTCGGCCTGCAGGGCGGGATCTTCACGAACGACATCCGGGTGATCGAAAGGGCGTTCGACCGGATCGACGTCGGCGGCTTGATGGTCAACGACGTCTCGACGTACCGCATCGACCACATGCCGTACGGCGGCGTCAAGTCGTCCGGGAGCGGCCGCGAGGGGCTCCGCTACGCGATCGAGGAGATGACCGAGCTCAAGCTGCTGACGATCAACACGAGGCCTGACGCGTGAGCGCAGTCCAGGCGCACGAGCCGAAGCCGCGCATGATCGTCCCGCAGAGCCTGCAGGGCGGTCTCGTGTCGCTCGCCGGGCTCGCAGCAGGCGCGGGGATCTGGGAGCTCATCGGCCGACACACGCAGGCGTCGTCCTTCGCGCCGTTCTCCGAGACCGTCAAGGCGCTCTGGAGCATCACGAAGAGCGGCGAGCTGCCGCGCGCGCTCGAGTCCTCTCTCCAGCTCTTCGGAGCGGGCCTCGGCTTCGCGCTCGTGATCGGATTCGTCGTCGGCCTGCTCCTCGCGCGTATCCGCCTGCTCCGCGTCGGTCTCGAGCCGTACATCCTGATGCTGTACGCGACCCCGATGTTCGCGTTGATCCCCTTCATCCTTTCGCTCTTCGGCTTCGAGTTCAGGGCGAAGGTGATCGTGGTGACGCTCTTCGGCGTGTGGCCGATCCTGATCAACACGCTCGAGGGCGCTCGAAGCGTAAGCGCCGACCTTCTCGAGGTCGCGAGGTCCTACCGGTCGACCGAGGCAAAGCTCTGGCGCCACGTGATCGTCCCCTACACGCTGCCGTACACGATGACGGGCGTCCGACAGGCGATCGCACGCTCGCTCGTCGGCATGCTCGCAAGCGAGTATCTGCTTGCCGCGACGGGGCTCGGCAACCTCATTCTCACGTACACGAACCGCTTCGACACGGCCCGCGTGCTCGCCGCGGTTCTCGTGATCACCGTGCTCGCCACGATTCTCATGGCGATCGGTCGTGCAATCGAGAACTACTTCGCGCGCTGGAAGGCAGGCGTGTAGTGACGTCGGTCCCGCACGCGGTTGCATACCCGAGGCCGTGGCGGCTTGGAGCCGGCACGCAGCGCACGCTCATCCGAATCGGTACGGGCGTTTTGCTGCTCGTCCTGTGGGAGGTGCTCGTGCGCTGGCTCGCGCCTCCGTTCGTCGCCCGGCCGGTGACGGTGGCCCGGGCGCTGCCACATGTGCTTGCAAACCACGTGCCCGCGGGCACGCCGACCTTCTGGGGGAGCGTCGAGGCGACGGTGATCGCCGTCTTCGAAGGGCTCGCGATCGGCGTCACCGGCGGCGCACTCGTTGGTCTCACGATGGGACGCCTCCGCACCGCCGACCGCCTGCTTCGGTTCTACGTCAGCGCGTTCTTCGCGATGCCGATCATCGCGCTCGTGCCGGTGATGACGCTGTGGTTCGGCTATAGCAACACCGTCCGGCTCGCGATCGTCTCACTCGGCGCGTTTCTTCCCGTGTGCCTGAACGTCTACGACGGAACGCGCTCGGTTCCGTCGAGCTTCGTCGAGGTCGCGCAGTCCTACCACGCGCGCTGGTGGAACGTCTGGTTCGGGATTGCCCTGCCCTCGTCGCTGCCGTACCTCCTCGCGGGCTTCCGTCTCGCCGTCGGCCGCGTGCTCGTCGGTGCGGTCGTCGCGGAATACATCGTCAACCTGAAGGGGCTTGGTTCGATGATCGTCTTCGACAGCCGCACGTTCCATCAGCCGCAGATGATGGTGGCGGTACTCGTCCTTGCGGTGCTCGGCGTGGCGATCAACGGCGTCGCAGACCTCGCGACGCGGCGGTTCCTTCCCTGGTACCGGAGGTCGGAGTGAGCACGGAGGGCGTCCGGATCCGCATCGCCGGAGTCGGGAAGGAGTTCGGCGCTCTGCGCGTGTTCCAGAACATCGACCTCGAGATCGGTGAACGGGAGATCGTTTCGATCGTCGGCCCGAGCGGCTGCGGCAAGACGACGCTCCTCCGCTGCATCGACGGCCTCGTGAAGCCGACGGAGGGCGAGATCCGCATCGACGGCACGGCCGTGACCGGTCCACCGCGCGGCGTCGCCGTCGTCTTCCAGCATTTCGGCCTCTTCCCCTGGAAGACGGTCTACGAGAACGTCGCCTACGGGCTCCGTCTCGCGAAAGCGCCGAAGGAGCACATCCGGGAGAGCGTGCCGCGGCACATCGAGCTCGTCGGGCTCAAGGGGTTCGAGAAGGCGTACCCGTACCAGCTCTCCGGCGGCATGCAGCAGCGCACGGGCCTCGCCCGCGCGCTGGCGACCGACCCGCACGTGCTGCTGATGGACGAGCCGTTCGCGTCGATCGACGCCCAGACACGCGAGATCCTGCAATTCGAGCTGCTGCGGATCTGGGAGAGCCGGCCGATGTCGATGGTGTTCGTCACACACTCGATCGAAGAGGCAGTCCTGATGGGCGACCGCGTCGTCGTGCTTCGCGGCCGCCCGTCGTCGGTCCACGAGGTCATCGAAACCGGGTTGCCGCGCCCACGCACGCGCGACGTGCTGTCAAGCCCCCGGTTCAACGAGGTGCGTGACCACGTGTGGTCTCGGCTGATGCACGAGGCCGAGCAAGCGGAGCGCGAGCTCCAAGAGGTGAGGTAAGGCAAGTGCATCCCAGCATCGCTCACCAAGGAGGGTCATTCATGCAAGGGGAGTTCCGTGGACATGCGGTGCGTGTCGCCGTCGTTCTCGCGGCAGTTGCCGCACTTGGGGGAAGCGCCGGTGCTGCCACAGCGGCGCCGAAAGCGCAGAAGCTGACCACGATCACGCTCGGCGTACCAGGGATCCCGCCGGTGTTTCTCGGCGTCATGCCCTACACCGCGCTCGAGCAGGGCTACTACAAGAAGTACGGCGTCAACGTCCAGATCAAGGGCTTCACGTCGGGGACGGACGCCGTCCGCGCAGTGCAGGCGGGCCAGATCGATCTCGCCTGGTCGCCGACCCCGTTCGCGTTGACGCTCATCTCGAAGGGGACGCCTCTTGTCGGCATCGAGGGAATGGACCACGTGGACTGGGTCATCGGCTCGAACGTCGCCGGCATCTCGACCTGTGCGCAGCTGAAGGGGCAGAACATCGGCGTCGACTCGATCGGCGGGGCGCGGTACCAGGCTCTGCAGGCGATGCTTACGAAATGCAAGCTGACGATCTCGGACGTGCATCCGGTCGTCTTCCCGGGTAGCACCGCGATCCAGGCGATGCTGGCCGGTCAGCTGCACGCGTCTGTCCTCCACCTCGACGACCTCGCCGAGGCTGCGTCACAGGGAACGCCCGTCAAGACGGTCGTGTCGATCGCGCAGACCGATCCGTTCCAGCACTACGACATGCTCGTCGGTCTTCGCTCGAACATCCAGGCGAAGCGTGCCGCGATCATCAACTTCCTCAAGGCCGACATCCAGACGATCCGTTACATGAACAACCCGAGGGCGCTGAACCGTGTTGCGTCGATCGGGATGGTCGTCGGTCACAACCTCGCCGTCACGAAGACGGCGCTGAAGCAGTACCTGAAGCTCAACTGGTGGCCGTTGAACCGGAGCGGCCTCGGTGTCGCGCCGCTGACGCGGACGATCTTCGAGAACGTGAAGCTCGGGAACATCCCCGCCGGCAATCCGCCGGGCTGGAAAGACGTTGCCGATACGTCGCTCTGGAAGGCTGCGTACAAAGCAGTGACGCCCGCCAAGAAGAAGCACAAGAAGAAGTAAGAGCGCAGTCAGGGGCGCCGGCCCGCCGGCGCCCCGGACCCCACGGGGAGGCGGAGCAAACCCCGGGGGTCGGCGATGCGCACCCGCACCGGATAAGA
>JAICYB010000028.1 GCA_025934435.1 Actinomycetes bacterium
AACAGCACGAGGGTTCGCAGTGGCCGGAGCTGAAACGTCGCACAGCCGAGATCTTCAAGACGAAAACGCGCGACGAGTGGACGCAGATCTTCGAGAGCCGCGATGCGTGCACCTATCCCGTCCTCTCGCCGAAGGAAGCCCCGAGCCATCCGTACAACGCCGCGCGCGGTACGCACGTCGAAGGCGAGTTCGGTGTCGTGCAGCCGGCGCCGGTCCCCCGCTTCTCACGCACGCCCGGAGCCGTGACGGACGCCGCACCGATCGGGGGCGGGCACACCGCCGACGTGCTGAAGGAAGCCGGCTACTCCCCCGACGAGATCGAGAAGCTGATCAACACCGGAGCAGCCTTCCAAGCGGCCGCCGAATGAACGCGCTCGACCTCCTCGAGCAACTTTCGAACGCCTTCGGACCGTCGAGCGTCGAGGACGACGTCCGCGATCTGATCGTCGACGTCGTCAAACCGCTCGTCGATGAACTGCGCGTCGACCGTATGGGCAATGTCATCGGGACGAGACGCGGCCGACGCGACGACGTCCTGCTCCTCGATGCGCATATGGACGAAGTCGGCTTCCTCGTGTCGTACATCGAGGAGTCCGGATTCCTCCGCCTGTTTCCGCTCGGCGGCTGGGACGCGCGCGTGCTTCCCGGCCACGCGCTCAACGTCCGCACGAAGGACGGAACGATCGTGCGCGGCATCGTCGGCACGCTGCCGCCGCACATCACCGCCGAGGCCGAACGCTCGAAAGCCTTCGCGCTCGACGACCTGTTCGTCGACATCGGTGCTTCCACGAAAGACGAAGTGCTTGCGCTCGGTATCGATACGGGAACGCCCGTCGTTCCGGGCTACCCGTTCGAACGCATCAACGACAACCTCGTCATGGGCAAAGCGTTCGACGACCGCGCAGGTTGCACGATCGCAACGTGCGCGCTCGATGCACTGCAAGGCTTTGATCTAGATATGACGCTGGCCGTTTCGTTCACGACGTCCGAGGAACTCGGCCTCCGCGGCGCACGGACAGTCGCGAACCAGGTCGCGCCGCACGTCGCGCTCGCACTCGAAGGGACGACGGCCGTCGACGTCCCCGGCGTGCACGGTGCGCGCAAGCTGGCGTCGATGGGCAAGGGACCGACCGTCACGATCGCGGATCGTTCGGCGATCGCGTCGCGTCAGGTCGTCGCGCTACTCGAAGATGTCGCCGCGAAGGACAACATCCCGTATCAGCGCAAGCTTCCCGGCGGCGGAGGCACGGACGCCGCCGCGATCCAACCGGTGGGAGAAGGCGTTCTCGTCGGAGTGATCTCGGTGCCCTGCCGGTACATCCACTCGCCACTGTCGATGCTATTCTTGCCCGACCTTGAGAACGCGATCCGTTTGACGACCGGATTCGTGCGGTCAGCGGCGTCGTTGCTCTGAATCCGAACCGCGAACACGACGGCCTCGAGCGATCTCAGCTGAGGGCTTCTTTGACCGCGGCGGTGTCCTCGAGCGCGTCGAGGGACGCGACCTTACCGTCGCGCAGACCCCACACGTGCACCTCGAGCATGTCGACCCCCTTGCCGGATGGCGTTTCGAATGCGACATGGAGGAGCGCCATCACGGTGTCATCGTCTCCGACCATGGCGCGAGGCGAGAAGTCCTTCCACTCGACTGCGCCGAGCCCTTGGAAGAACTTCGGGACCTCGGACTTCCCGCGAAAGTCACCGAACCATGGAACGGGGCCGGGATCGGCGACGTTGATCGTCCACCGGACATCATCATGGAGGAGGTCCATGAGCCCCGGGATGTCCTGCGAAGCGATCTTGTCGTAGACGTCTTGGATCAACGCGACGCCAGCCATGCGTCCACCCCTCTCGAGTCGCGAGTACGGACCACCGACCAGTTTCGAACGTCTGTCAAGGTCGATGAAAGCCCGATCCGATGGTCTGTTCAGTCGAGACATCCACGCACCGCTCTCGATGCTTCGTCCATCAGACCTGGACGCGGCGATCAGATTGACGACCGCGTTCGCGAAGGAAGCCGGAACACTTACGGCGTAGCGGACTTCACGACCTCCTGGGCAACATCGCGCAGCTTGCGGTTCGACCGCTGTGAGAGCGACTTCAGGATGTCGAATGCCGCGTCCGCGTTGACGCGCTCGCGCTCCATGATGATGCCCTTGGCCTGACCGATGACGTCGCGCGACGCGAGCGCTTCGCGCAGTTGACCGTTCAACTCGGACGCACCCGCGAAAGCCTGAGAGTTCGCGAGAACGATCGCCGCCTGCTGCGCCAGCAGGTTCGCGACCTGCTCGCGAACGTCGTCGAACGCCGCACGTGAGAACGAATAGATGTTCAGTGAGCCGATCGGTTCGTTCAAGGGGATGAACGGGATCGACAGCACGCTCTTCACGCCGGCATCCGTCGCTTCCCGGCAGAACTCGGCCCAGCGGTCCTCCGTCGGAACGTCGTCGATCCGGAAGATCCGCTTCTCTTCGGCCGCGGACAGGCACGGCCCGTCCTTCGCGTCGTACTGCAGCTTGTCGATGCGTTCCACCCAGTCGTGACTTTGCGCTGCGGTCGAGTACCGGCCGTCGAGGATCATCGTGACGCTTACGCCGTCTGCGCCGGCGATCGTCTGCTCTGTGAGATGCACGACGAGCGACAGCACCGAGCTCAACGTCTCTTCGCTGAGAAGCACGGTCGCGAACCGGTTGAGACTCTCGACGAGCTCTTCGGTCGCGATGCCGTCGTCAGTCATTGTCATAGGCACTGGTTACCCGTCCGCCGAACGGCGGGTAACGTTTAAAATGCGGCGCCATCGACGTACTCGAACCATTCCGTGAGGCCGGCGACTTGGATCACGCGCTTCACGGCAGGCGACAATTCCCCTAGAAGCAACCGCGCGCCCCGATCGCCGACCGAGTTGCGGAGCGTCACGAGGAACCGTAGACCGCTCGAATCCATGAACGTCACCGCACGAAGGTCGACCACCATCAGTCGTTCGTCGCGGTCGCCGAGTTCGTGCAAACCATGAGCGTCGTTACTCGAGACGGCGAGGTCGAGCTCGCCCTTGAGCAGCACGGTGAGGATGCCCTCGCGGGCCTCCGCGGCCCACGAGAACCCACGCGCGGCGCCTTCGAATCGTTCGGTCAAGCCCATCCTCCTCGAGCTCATACGGCACGGGGGACGGAGGGAACCCGGGAGCGAAACCTGAGGCCCCTTCGGCCCGCACCGGCTCGTTGCTCAACCGGGCAACGCGGAAACTGTACCACGGTAATCTGACGCCGATGGACACGCACGCCGCACGCAAGGCTCGGCGCCAGACGTTCAAGGCCAACCTGACTGAGGCCTACACCGACGAAGAAGCAACCCCGCCGGAGTGGATCGACCTGTCGTCGGCGATCACGGACGAAACAAGGGCCGTCCTCGAACGCGTCACTCGCGAGACCGACGCGTTCGTGAGCGAACCGGACATCCGTCGCGCGATCGCGCGCCGCGAACGTGCGGCGAACGATCTACGCGAACGGATCAAAGCGGTGAATCGGATGGTCGCGCGGCTCAACCTCATCGCGCCGCATCAACGATTCACGAAAGCGGCCGTCGATGCGGACGAAGCGCTACGTCCGCTCTTCCGCAGCCCTAGGCGGACTTCCGGTGACTCTTCCGGTTGACCGCGCGTAGCAACTGCGACTTGTTCATCTTCGAGCGCCCGGAGATGTTCATGTCCTTCGCTTCTTCGTAGAGCTGATCGCGCGTACGTCCGCCGGCGCCACGATGCGAGCGCAACCCACCGCGACGCCCCGACGAGATGTCGCGCACCGACGAACGCGAACGAGTCTTCGATTCGCCGTGACGTGCGCGCTCCTTGTTCACCGTGCGCGCGGCGATCTCCTCAGCGACGTCCTCGGAACGGCCGCGCTTCCGGAGTCCTTGCTTGATGTGCTTGTACTGCCGTTCGCGCTTCTTCGACCAGGTTTTCTGAGGCATGACGTACTCCTTTCCTCGAAGAAAGAAGTACCCCTATTCGCGGACCGCTAAAGCGTTAGATCTGGCGATCGAGCGCGCCGGGCGGACGCATGCCCACGGCGCCCTCGGTACGCGGGCCCGGTATGCCGTGGAAGTGATACGGCTCAGGGGTTCGTCCGGGCTGGATGGTCCAGCAGTCACCGGACCGCCCGCCGGTGATCGCCAAGACGCACGCTTCGGCGATGCCTTCGGGCGCGATGAGTGGGAAGCCGGCGTCCTTCAGCGCTTTGGCGGCCTGCTCGCCGACGAGGGGCGTCTCGACGATGCCGGGACAGATCGCGTTGATCGTGATGCCCTGTTCCTTGAGCGCCGGTCCGAGCCCGCGGACGAGACCGACGACCGCGTGCTTCGTCAGCGCATAGATCGGGTCTCCCGCGTACGCGATGAGGCCGGCGAGCGAGGCGGTGCACAGGATCGAGCCGCCGGATCCGCGCATCGCGCGAACCGCTTCGCGGACGCCGTAGAACACACCATGGACGTTGATACCGAGGATGCGGTGGTAGAAGTCGTCGCCGAGCTCGGCGATATCGAAGGCCTGGCCCGGCTGGCGCTCGCCGTGCATGTACGTCGTGATGCCCGCGTTCATGTACGCGATGTCGAGGGAGCCGAGTGCGTCCTTCGCCTGCCGGAACGCTTCGGTCACTTGGGACGGATCGGATCCGTCCGCTTGAACGAACGTCGCGCCGATCTCACTCGCGACGGCCTTGCCATTCTTCTCGTTGATGTCGACGATCACGACGCTCGCGCCTTCGTCGATGAAACGCTTCGCCGTCGCGCGGCCGATCCCCGAGCCACCACCGGTGACGAGTGCCTTCCTGCCTTCAAGTTGTCCCATGGCGTGAACGATATCTAGGCTGCGAAATCTGATGCCAGACGTGCTCGACGTTTTCGCGCAGGCGCAGCCGGACCACGTCGCCGTGATCCAGGGCGACGAGACATGGACCTACGCGGAACACAACGCCCGCGCCAACGCGTTTGCCCGCGGCCTCATCGCGCTCGGCCTTCGGCCCGGTGACCGCGCCGTGTGGATCGGACCGAACCACGAGAAGATCGTGCTCTGGGGACACGCGGCGCGGAAGGCGAAGCTGATCTCCGTCCCGCTCTCCTATCGCTTCACGCCCGACGAGATGAGCTACATCATCACGAACTCCGACTGTCGCATGGTGTTCTGCGACCCTGCCTATCGCGACACGCTGGAGTCGCTCGGCGCGCCGAACGTCGTCGACTACGACCGCGCCGAGGAGTTCATCTCCTCGAAGTCCGGCGCTCCGCTCGATGACGTCGACGACCAGACCCTGGGTGGATCGATGATCTATACGTCGGGGACGACCGGGAAGCCGAAGGGGGCCGTCCGGACGACACAGGATCCGACGCTCGCCGCCGCGTTGATCGCCGAGCTTCGTTTCCGCCCCGGACAGACCCACATCACAACCGGCCCCCTGTACCACTCGGGTCCCGGCGCGTTCTCGGCCCTGACGCACGTGATGGGCGGCACGATCGTCGTCCTGCAGAAGTTCGATCCCGCCGAGTGGCTGCGACTCGTCGATCAGCACAAGGTGAACACGACGTTCACCGCACCGACACAGCTCAAGCGACTGGTGAATGTCGACGAAGCGACGCGGAAGCGCTACGACGTGTCGTCATTGTCGACCGTCATCGCGAACGCCGCGCCCGTTCCGTTCGCACTCAAGAAGCAGTGGATCGAAACCTTCGGCGACGGCCATCTGTTCGAGGTGTATGGATCGACGGAACTCGGCGTCGACACGATCATCAAACCGGAAGACCAACTCCGGAAGCCCGGCTCGTGCGGCCAGCCGTACGGCGGCATCGAGATCCGTCTCATCAAGGAGGACGGAACCGATGCCGATCTGAACGAACCCGGCGTCATGTGGATCAAGTCACCGTCCGTCTTCGACGAGTACTACAAAGCGCCCGAGAAGACCGAGGAGACGATGCTCGACGGCGATCCGCGATGGCGAACCGTCGGTGACATCGCCTACCGCGATGACGAGGGCTTCTACTACATCTGTGACCGGCGGAGCGACATGATCATCTCGGGCGGGATGAACATCTACCCCGCCGAGATCGAAGCGGTGCTCCATTCGCATCCGGCGGTGATGGACGCCGGTGTGATCGGTGTTCCGTCCGAAGAGTGGGGCGAGTCGGTGCATGCGATCGTGCAGTTGAAACCGGGGCAGACCGCGACCGCGGACGATCTCGGAGCGCTCGCGCGCGAACACCTCGCCGGCTACAAGGTCCCGCGGAGCTTCGAGTTCCGGACGGAGCTCCCGCGTACGGAGTCCGGCAAGCTGCTCAAGCGCGTCCTCCGTGACGAGTACTGGAAGGACTCGAAGCAGCGCGTCTGATCTCGGCGACGTTGTCCATCGCCCACCCGAGGCGCGCACGCCTCGAGCGGGAGACCGGTCTCGCTCAACCCTGGGAGAGACTGACGACGATGCGCGGCGGAGAGCCGAGCGTTTGCACCTTGAACCCCGGTTGTCCGTGCACACCGGCGATCCATGTGAACACCGCTTCGAAGTCGCACGTCACCTTCAGGTGCTTCAGCGTCGGACGATTCACGGCGATGTCGCGCGGGCCGGTATAGGTCGGGTTCGGGCTCTTCGACAGATCGACGCCGCCGGATGGCTCGAGCTTCATCTGCAGGTAGTGATCGGCCCCCCACGACGACGTCGCGACCTCGGCGCCCGAGCCGCAGTCGGAGAACGGCGGCGACGCGTAGCCGATCGTGTACCCCGGTGTGTGATCGCCTTGGAACTGGAAGACGATGCTCGGGCAACCCGAGTCGCTGTAACGGACGTCGCTCACGGCGGCTTCGGATGCCGACGACGGCGACGAAACCTTCGCCGCCGATGCTCCCGTCACCGAACACGGTGTTGCGGTCGGCGTCGCGGCCGAGGCCACAGAGCTCGACGGCGACGGCGACGACGACGGGTTCGACTTCGAACAGGCGGCCGCAACAAGCAGAAGCACGATCGCGGCGATCCTCATCTGTTCTCCAGTGCTCTCACGTGCACGTCGTAGTCGTGCTCGCTCCACAGGACGAATCGAACGAGCTCCACCGACTGTAACGACTCGCCTCGAGAAGTCACGGCTTCCACAGCGACGGCCGCAGCCTCCTCGACGGGGTAGCCGAAAACGCCCGTCGAGATCGCCGGTGTGGCGATCCGTGCGATGTCGCGCTCGGCCGCGATCGTCAGGACCGAGTCGTAACACGCGGCCAGTTCGCCGGCCGGGTCGGGAGACGACGCGTAGACCGGACCGACGGTGTGGATGCACCAGCGGACCGGAAGCTTGTGTCCTTTCGTCAATACGGCGGATCCCGTGTGGATCGGTGCCAGCGGTTTGCACTCCTCGTAAAGACCCGGTCCGGCCGCTCGATGGATAGCGCCGGCGACGCCGCCACCCGGCGCGAGTTGCGAGTTCGCCGCGTTCACGATCGCGTCGACGTCGGACTGCGCGGTGATGTCACCACGCACGCACTCAATCCTGAGCAAGCGCCAGGTCCACGATCTCCTCTTGTTCCTGCGAGTGGATCGTCTTGCTGCCGACGGCAGGCGAGCCGCTCCCCGGACGCGAGATGAGCTCGATCGTGCACTCGTGCTGTTGCATCCGCTGGAAGAAGAACGTCCACGCTCCCATGTTGTCCGGCTCTTCCTGCACCCAGACGAGGTCCGCATCCGGGTACTTCGCGATCTCCGCGTCGACGGCGGTGTGCGGGAACGGGTAGAGCTGCTCCATCCGAACGATTGCGACGTTCTCGGCTTTGGTCTCGTTCCGACGCGCCATGAGGTCGACGGCGATCTTGCCCGTGCAGAAGAGCAGGCGGCGGACCTTCGACGGGTCGGGCGCCGCCGGATCGGACAGCACCTCCTCGAACGAACCTTGTGTCAGGTCGTCCCGGGCGCTGCGGGCCATCGGATGGCGGAGCAGGGACTTCGGCGTGAAAACGATGAGCGGTTTGCGCGCCGGCATGAACATCTGCCGCCGAAGCAGATGGAAGTACTGCGAGGGCAACGTCGGATATGTCACCTGGATGTTGTCTTCCGCGCAAAGCGTGAGGAACCGCTCGATACGTGCGCTCGAGTGCTCGGGGCCTTGTCCCTCGTAGCCATGCGGGAGCAGCAGGACGAGTCCACTCGTCTGCCACCACTTGTCCTCGGACGCGACGACGTACTGGTCGACGACGATCTGCGCACCGTTGACGAAGTCACCGAACTGCGCCTCCCACATCACGAGCGCGCTCGGGTCGGCAACCGAATACCCGTACTCGAACCCCATCGCCGCGTACTCCGACAGGAGCGAGTCGTAGATGAGGAGTCGTCCGCCCGTGCCCTCCTCGAGCTGGCGGAGCGGCGTGAACTCCGCTCCCGTGCGGTGGTCGATCAGGACCGCATGCCGCTGCGAGAACGTCCCGCGACGAGAGTCCTGTCCCGACAACCGGACCGTCTTCCCTTCGAGGATCAAAGATCCCCACGCGAGCGACTCGCCGAGCGCCCAATCGATCTGGTCCGCGGCGAAATGGTCGAGCTCGCGTTCGCGCAGCTTCGCAAGCTTCGGGTGCGGCTCGAAGGCATCGGGATAGTGACGGAGTGTCGTCACGATCTGGTCGAGCACCTCGAGTGACACGGCGGTCGTCAGGTGCGGACGAACACCCTTCGGCGGAAGCGGCGGGGGTGCTTTGACCTTCGACGGTGGCGCGGCGGCGCGCGTCTCGTCCAGTGCTTGTTCGAGCTTCGAGCGGAAATCATCGAGCGCCTTCTCGGCTTCGTCCAGCGTGATGTCGCCGCGGTTCACGAGCGCTTCGGTGTACAGCTTTCGGACGGAGCGATGTTCATCGATCCGCGCGTACATCAGCGGTTGCGTGAACGCCGGTTCGTCCGCTTCGTTGTGTCCCCAGCGGCGGTAGCACGTGAGGTCGACGACGACGTCCTTGTGGAACGCTTGGCGGAAGGCGAACGCGAGCTTCGTCACCCAGATGCACGCTTCGGGGTCGTCCCCGTTCACGTGGAAGATGGGGGCCTGGATCATCTTCGCGACGTCGGTCGCGTAGACGCTCGAGCGCGTCGACTCCGGGCCCGCCGTGAAGCCGACCAGGTTGTTCACGACGATGTGGACCGTCCCCCCGGTCCGGTAGCCGTGCAGCTGCGAGAGGTTCAGCGTCTCCTGGACGACCCCCTGCCCGGCGAAGGCGGCATCACCGTGGATGAGCACGGGGAGCACGCGATCGCGGAAGTCGTCGGTGGGGATGAGGTTCTGCTTCGCGCGCACCATGCCTTCGACGACGGGGTTCACCGCTTCGAGGTGCGAAGGGTTCGACGCCACCTCGACGGCGATCTGCCGCCCGTCGGGCGCTGTGTGCGTCCCGGCGGCGCCGAGGTGGTACATCACGTCGCCCGAACCTTGCGTCGATCTCGGATCGATGTCGCCCTCGAATCCGTGGAACGTCTCGACGTAACTCTTGCCGACGATGTTCGTGAGCACGTTGAGGCGCCCGCGATGCGCCATGCCCATCACCGCTTCGTCGTATCCGGCTTCCGTCGCCGCATCGAGCAGCGTCGCGAGCATGGGGATGAGGCTCTCGGCTCCTTCGAGCGAGAACCGTTTGTGGCCGACGAACTTCGTGTGCAGGAATCGCTCGAACGCCTCAGCGGCGTTCAAGCGGTCGAGCAGATGCAGCTTCTCCTCTCGGTCGACCTCGCGCTTCGCGCCTTCGACGCGCTCCTGGATCCAGCGCTTCTCGTCCGCTTCTTGGATGTGCATGAACTCGATGCCCACGGTTCCGCAGTACGCGGCGCGCAGCACGTCGAGCACCTCGCGCAGGGTCGAGCGGTACTTCCCGGCGAACCCGTCCGTGTAGAAATCGCGGTCGAGATCCCACACGCCGAGGCCCCAGTACGCGGGGTCGAGCTCGATGTGACGCCGCGCCTCGTGGACGAGCGGATTGAGGTCGGCGATCAGGTGACCGCGGACCCGGTACATGTTGATCAACTGCAGGACGCGGCCGGCTTTGACGTCCGCAACGTCACCGCCGACGCCCGGGAGCCCGCCCGTGTCGCGCGACCAACGAACGGGTTCGTAGGGGATGTCGAGCGCGGAGAAGATCTCGTCGTAGAAACGATCCCCGCCGGACAGCAGCTTCTCGATGACGTCGAGGAACTCGCCGGACTCGGCGCCCTGGATGATGCGGTGGTCGTAGGTCGACGTCAGCGTCGTCACCTTGCCGACGCCGATCGCGGCAAGCGTCGCCGGATCCGTCCCTTTGTATTCCGTCGGGTAATCGATCGCGCCGGCCCCGATGATCGCGCCTTGACCGCTCATGAGACGCGGCACTGAGAGCACCGTCCCGATCATCCCGGGGTTCGTCAGCGTGACCGTTGTGCCGTCGAAGTCGTCCGGCGTGATCTTGCCCCCGCGGACCTTGCGGATGATCTCTTCGTACGACGCGTGGAAGCCGGCGAAATCGAGCGTGTCGGCGCCCTTGATGTTCGGGACCAGAAGCGTCCGCGAGCCGTCCTTTCGCTCGAGGTCGACGGCGAGTCCGAGATTGACGCTCTTGTGGCGGACGACGTGCGGCTTCCCGTCGATGGACTCGAAGCTCGCGTTGAGCGCGGGAACGGACTGCAGCGCACGCACGATCGCCCACCCGATGATGTGCGTGAAGCTGACTTTCCCGCCGCGGCTCCGCCGCAGATAGTCGTTGATGACGCGGCGGTTCTCCTCGAGGAGCTTCGCCGGGATGGTCCGCACGGACGTGGCCGTCGGGACGTGGAGGGATTCCTCCATGTTCTTGACGATCGCCTGAGCCGGGCCCCGCAGCGGTACGGCGTCGCCCAGATCCGCGGGTTCCGGGGCCTTCGGTTGTGGCTTCGGCTCGGGCGCGGCCTCCGGCGCACGCGTCGCAGGAACGCTCTCACCTCGGGGTTTGTAGTCGTCGAAGAAGTCACGCCACGACTCGGACACCGAGGTCGGATCGGCTTTGTACTGCCGGTACATCTCGTCGACGAGCCAGTCGTTGGGCCCGAATTGGTCGTCCGTCACGTTCCCATCGTATTGCCCTCGCACGGCTCGTCCTCAATCGCCGCCGAGGACGGCCGATTCGAACCCGATAACCAAATAGCCGGAGGGGCTCATGAAGCAGGTTTGGGAACGTCTGTCGAACGCGTCCGCAACCATGCGGAAGCCGCGCGCAGTGGCCGTCGCGCTCATCCTCGCGTCGATGCTGTCTGTCACGGGTGGCGTGGCGCTCGGTGTGCAGGCGATGGGCAGCCACATCGCCAAGCAGGTCTTCGGGACGGGTTCGTCCCAGCAGGTTCTCGACCGGATCTCACAGAAGGTCGTCGACAAGCTGACGAAGAAGGGCGGCACGCTCGACGCCGCGAAGAGCCAGCTCGTCGGCAACCTGACGAACATCGCCGGCAAGAAGCTCGACGGCGTCAACCCGGCGTCGCTGCTCTCCGACGTCAAGAGCAAGGTCGAAGCAGCGGGCCTCGACAAGATCCAAGGCATCGACACGAACCAGATCGTCGATCAGGTCACGCAAGCAGTGATCGCGACGGTCGAGCAGCGCGTCAACCAGATCGATCTCGCGTCGATGGCGAAGAACCTCGTCGGCTCGGTGAACATAAACAAGCTCGTCGAAGACCAACTGAACAAGATCGACCTCAACGCGATCGTCACGAAGGCCGTCGACGACGCGGCGAACAAGGCCGTCCAGTCCTACATGAACGGAAGCTCGAGCTCCAGCAGCAACAATCCGCTGTCGCTCCTGTTCGGAGGACGCTAGACCTTTCCCGCGACCTCAGCGGCCACAAGCCTTGCGTGCTCGAGGTCGCTGAGGTCGAGGAATTGCAGGTAGACCCGCGTCGCGCCGGTCTGGGCGATCTGCTGCAGTTTCGAGACGGCTTCGTCCGGCGTTCCGGCCACACCTCCGGCGCGCAACTCGTCGGGCGCGCGGCCGATCGCTTCGGCCCTCTTCACGAACTCGGCTTCGTCCGAGCCGACGCACACGACCTGCGCCGTCGAAAGGACGATCGACTCCGGGTCTCGCCCGTCCTTCTCGCACATCTGCTTCACCGTCTTGAATCGATCCTCGACGAGGTTGAGCGGCGCGAACGCGACGTTGTACTCGTCCGCATAACGCGCGGCGAGTCGCGGCGTCCGTTTCGGACCGAAGCCACCGATGATGATCGGCGGGTGCGGCTTCTGCTTCGGCTTCGGTAGCGCCGGCGAATCCTTCACCGTGTAGTGCTTGCCTTCGAAGGAGAACGTTTCGCCTTCCGGGGTCGTCCACATCCCGCGGATGATCTCGAGCTGTTCACGAAGACGCTCGAACCGTTCATTGAAGGACGAACCGAACGGGATGCCGTACGCGGTGTGCTCGGTTTCGTACCAACCCGCGCCGATCCCCAGATCGACTCGTCCGCCGGACATCTCGTCCACCTCGGCGACGGAAACCGCGAACGGACCGGGCAGCCGGAACGTCGCCGACGTCACGAGCGTGCCGAGACGGATACGCGACGTCTCGCGGGCCAGGCCGGCGAGCGTGATCCATGCGTCGGTCGGACCGGGACGGCCGTCGACGCCTCCCATCTTCAGGTAGTGGTCGGAACGGAAGAACGCGTCGTAGCCGAGCTCTTCGGCCGCTTTCGCCCACTGCAGGAGCGTGTCGTAGCTCGCGCCTTGCTGCGGTTCCGTGAAGATGCGGAGATCCATGGCTCGGAGGTTACCCGAGCGCCGCGCCCCACTGATCGCCCGCATGCGCCTCGCCGGGAACGTTCGTCGATCCCGCTCCGATCGCCCGCACGCCCGTCGACGTGATCCCGGTGGCGGAACCGAGCATCGCGACGACGTCGCCCTGTCCGTTCTCGCCCGGCACACCGATCACGAGATCGAAGATTCCGTCGTCGTTGTAGTCGCCCGACGCGAGCGCGGCGCCGAAGTGGTCGCCGTCCTCGCCGTGGCCGCCGGCGCTGCTCCCGCCTTGGTGCCAGAGCTGGCTGTCACGTACGGCGGACGAGTCGAGTCCCGCGGACGAACCGTAGATCACGTTGATCGCGCCATCGTCCGTCGCTTGCTGATCGTCGAACGGCGCACCGATGGCGAGATCGCCCGTGCCGTCGCCGTCGAAGTCGGCCGCCGTCAGCGACGCGCCGAAGTCGTCGTTGGCGTTCGCTTGGTCGAGGATGCCCGGCGAGTTCTGCGTCCAGAGCTGATCGTTCGCCGACGAGATCACGTGCGACGTCGGATCCCCGTACAGCACGTTCACCGCACCGGCGTTCGTCACGCCACTCACGTCCGCGAACGGGATCCCGACCGCGAGGTCGGCCGCTCCGTCGCCGTTGAAGTCCGCCGTCGCGAGCGACGCGCCGAAGTTGTCACCGGCCGACGACGTGCCTTGCACGTGACGCTGCCCCGGGAACCAGAGCTGGTTGCCGCCGGACTTCAGGCCGCTCGTGTTGGAGTAGACGATCTGCACGACACCCTCGTTGCGTTCGTGCCCGAAGATCCCTTCACCGGGAACGCCGATCGCGAGCGCGTCGCGACCAACGCCGCCGAAGTCGCCGGCGGCAAGAGCCGCGCCGAACCGGTCACCCCCCTCGGGGTGGCCCTGCAAGCGCCCGAAATGCGTGCGGCCTTGATGCCAGCGCTGCGCGCCTGCCGCACCGAGTCCGGTTCCCGATCCGTAGATCACGGTGACGCTGCCGCCTTGCGCGGCGTCCTTCAACCCTTCGGTCGGAGCGCCGATCGCGAGATCCGCTTTCCCGTCGCCGTTGAAGTCACCCGAAGCGAGCGCGGCACCGAATCCGTTTCCGGGACGTGACACGCCGGGGATACCGGTAGAGTTCTGCGTCCAGAGTTGGTTGCCGGTCGCCGTCAGCCCACTCGCGCTGCCGTAGATCACGTTGACACCGCCGGCGTGCTTGTGTCCGCTCACGTTGTCGCCGTACGCGCCGATCGCGAGATCGGCTTTTCCATCGCCGTTGAAATCGCCGGCGACGAGACATCCGCCGAACTTGTCGCCGGAGTGCGGCCTACCGAGAAGATCACCCGCGCCGTTCGTGTGCTTCGGGCCTTGGAACCACAGTTGCGGAGCGGGAGTGTTCGCCGTGTCGAGGCCGGCCGGACCCCCGTAGAACACGTTCACGACACCGGCGTTCGGCACCGTGTCGCTGTCGCCGAACGGAGCGCCAACGGCCGCGTCCATGTAGCCGTCGCCGTTGAAGTCGCCCGAGATCCCGGCCGAACACCCGCCCCGGGCGAGCGTGGCGGCGTCCGCGTGCGGAGCAAGGGTCACGAGCGAAGCCACGAGCGCCACCAGGGTTACGAGCACGAGCCGCCGCACGGGCCCAGTGTTCCACGGCTTTCGACGCGGTGGGGCTAGAAGCGGTTCCCGCTGGTCGCGCGGCGGAAAACCGGGCTCGCGTCCTTCCAGATCGGGTCGAAGCCGGACGCCTCCAGCGACGCGCGGACGTCCGCCGGGGTGCGCTCGTCGGAGATCTTGAACTGCTCCTCGGCTCCGCCCGGATCGCTGTAGCCGCCGGGCTCCGTCCGCGAACCCGCGGACATGTGCGTGACGCCGAGGTGCGCGAGCCCATCCCGGAGCCGCGCCGGTTCGCGCGTCGAGAGGACGATGCCGACATCCGGGAGCGCGAGCCGAAGCGCACAGATCGCGAGCACGAACTGCGCGTCGGTCACGACTTGCGGCGGTTGCTCGAATCCCGCCGCCGGTTCGAGCCTCGGTAGCGCGACGGTGAGATCGCTTCGCCACCACGTCTTGAGCCCATAGCGCGCGTGCGCGACGAGCGCGAGCACCTCCCACCGCCAGTTGTCGTTCAGACCGAGCAATGTCCCGAGACCGATGCGACGCATACCGGCGCGCGCGGCGCGGTCCGGCGCGTCGAAACGCCAGTCGTAATGCTTCTTCGGGCCCTTCAGGTGGAACTCGGGATAGCGGCGCGGGTCGTAGCATTCCTGGTACACGACGAGCCCGTCGCATCCGCCGTCGACGAAGCGCGCGTACGTCGGTTCGTCCCACACCTGCACTTCGACGGAGACGTCGGCGATCTCGGCCGCGGCCGCTTCGATGCAAGCAGCGATGTAATCGGCGCTGACGTGCTTCGGATGCTCGCCGGCGACGAGCAGGACGTGGCGGAACCCGAGGTGCTTCAGGTAACGCGTCTCGGTCGCAACCTGCGCGGGCGTCAGCGTCTTACGGACGATGTCGCGGTTCCACACCTGGAACCCGCAATACGTGCACGCGGAAACGCACTCGTTCGACAGATAGAGCGGCGCGAACATGTGCATCGTCCGGCCGAAGCGTCTGATCGTTTCCTGCTGGGCGCGCCGTGCGATGTCTTCGATCCGGTGCTCCGCGCGCAGGAGCGCGGCAACGTCTTCGAGCCGGCTTCCCGTGAGCGCGCGATCGATGTCGGCGTCCGTCGGCTGCCACGCACTCAGCTCGTCGAACAGCGCGAGATCAATCATCGAGGAAACCGGTGAGCGGGGACGAAGCCCTCGCCGCACCCGCTGCCGGAAGGCCGGCGAGGTATGCGCGCCGTCCAGCTTCGACGGCAAGGCGGAACGCATGCGCGATCTCGATCGGATCTCGCGCCGTCGCGATCGCGGTGTTGACGAGTACGGCGTCCGCACCGAGCTCGAGCGCGTCCGCCGCGTGCGACGGCGCGCCGATGCCGGCATCCACGACGACGGGTACCGACGACATCGCGACGATCGCCTCGATGCCGTCGCGGGTGCGCAGACCCTTGTTCGAACCGATCCAAGAACCGAGTGGCATGACGGTTGCGCAACCGACCTCTTCGAGCCGCTTGGCGAGGATCGGATCGGCGCCGATGTACGGCAGGACGACGAAGCCCTCATCGACGAGCTGCTCGGCCGCCTTCGCGGTCTCGATCGGGTCCGGCAGGAGATACCGCGGTTCCGGCGTGACTTCGAGCTTGATCCACGTCCGCCCGTCCGGGGCGTTCAGTCCCGCGGCGCGCGCGAGCCGAGCGAGACGGAGGGCCTCGCCGGCATCGGCAGCGCCGGACGTGTTCGGCATGAGGACGAAGCGCTCGCGGTCGAGGTGATCGAGGATGTCCTCACCCTCGGGGGCGTCGAGGTCGACGCGGCGAAGGGCGACGGTGACGAGTTCCGTGCCGCTCGCCTCGAGCGCCTTCGCCATCACCGGTCCGGACGAGAACTTGCCCGTGCCGGTGATCAAGCGCGAGGAGAACTCGTGACCCGCGATGATCAGTGGATCTTCGGTTGTGCTCTTTGCGATCTCGCTTCGCTGCATCGTGTCCGACTCCCTTCGCGCGTCTCACCGCGATCAGGTTCGAGGGGTCGCCTCGCGGCCTCTCAGTCCGGATGCCGTTCCCCGGACTCCCCCGTCGGTCCTAAGGACTCAATCGTACGCCGTCCTCACAGTTCGACGAAGCCCTCGGCCATCGCGAGGCGGGAACGTGCGCCGGAAGTACGTCGAGCGCTCGCGTCTCTGCACTGAAACGGGGCCCGGAGGGCCACGGGCCGCGATAGCGCTTGACCACGACGCCGCCGGCGATCTCCGTCTCGTTCGTGTATCCGTGCGCGAGGCGCACAGGGCCCCAGCCGCCGCCGCCCGGCGTCTCGATCCGCACGATGGTTCCGCGCGGGACGGCGCGCGTGATCTTCGGCGCGACCTCCTCGTCGCCGATGAGGTTGCGCCCCGGTGCTCCGTCCCGCCCGCGGTTCGCTCCCCACGGACCGCGACGCCGGCGCTCGGTGATGAGCGTGACCGTTGCGTCGTCCGACAGGATCTCGATCTCGCGCACGACGCCGTCGCCGCCGCGATGCTCACCGGCACCACCGGAACCGTCGCGGAGCTCGTACCGGCGCGCGCGGAACGGGTACGCATGCTCGAGCGCTTCGATCGGCGTATTGCGCGTGTTGGTCATGTGCGTGTGCACGCCGGACGCTCCGTCGCCCCACGGCGTCGCACCCGCGCCGCCGGCGATCGTCTCGTAGTACGAGAATCCGCTCCCGCCGATGAGCACGTTGTTCATCGTCCCCTGACTCGCCGCAGGGACGAGATCGGGGACGGCTTTCGCGAACGCGCCGAAGATCGCATCCGTGATGCGCTGCGACGTCTCGACGTTTCCCGCGCCGACCGCCGCGGGCGGACGCGCGCTCACGACGGTTCCGTCCTGCGTGGCCACGACGAGCACACGCCAGCAACCGGCATTGACCGGGATGTCGTGCGGGACGAGGCACCGGAGGACGTAGCACGCCGCCGACAACGCGACCGCGTGCACCGAGTTCACGTTCCCGCGCACCTGCGGGTCACTTCCGCGCAGGTCGACCTCGACGCCGTCGCCGATACGGAGCGTGCACACGATCTTGATGTCGGTCGTGCCGGCGCCGTCATCGTCGAGCAGGTCGGTGAACGTCCATTCACCGCGCGGCAGCTCGCTCAAAGCCGCCCGCACGCGCGCGTCCGCGTAGTCGTCGAGAGCGCGCTCCGCATCGAGCAGCCCGTCGATCCCCCACTCGCTCGCGAGCTCGCGCAGACGGACGGCCCCCCGCGCGTTCGCTCCGCTCTGCGCGTGGAGATCGCCTTCGCGCTCACCCGGCGTGCGCGATGCCGCTTTGATACGCGCAACCAGATCGTCGTCGAGGCGCGTCGGCGGTATGCGGAGACCTTCTTGTTCGATGTCGGTTGCGCCGGCGGGGATCGAGCCGGGAGCGATACCGCCGACATCGGTGTGGTGCGCGCGGTTCGCAACGTAGCCGAGGAGGCGCCCCTCCATGAACACCGGTGCGACGACCGTGATGTCGTTCAGATGCGTCCCGCCCGCGAACGGATCGTTCAGCGCGACCTGGTCGCCGTCGGCCATGTCCGGAAAGGCCGCCACCGCCGCGGCGACGGACGCCGGCATCGAGCCGAGGTGCACCGGGATGTGCTCGGCCTGCGCGACGAGCTCGCCGCCGGGCGAGAACACGGCGCAAGAGAAGTCCTCGCGTTCCTTGATGTTCGGCGAGTACGACGTGCGTTTCAGCACGGCACCCATCTCGTCCGCGACGCCTTCGAGCGCGTGGCGCAGGATCTCGAGCGTGATCGCGTCGACGCTCATGTCACGTCCACGACGAGCGCGCCGCTCGCGTGCACCTCGGCGGACGAACCGACGTCGAGCCAGATCGTCGAGTCGAGCTCGGTGACGATCGCGGGCCCGGAGATCCGACCGCCGGACGGAAGGTTCGAACGTGCGAACACCGGAACGTCGACGCCACCGACGCGCCAATTGTCGAACGGTTCGATGGTCGTTCCGGATGGGGCCGCCACGGTGATGTCGCGCGCCGGACCGAGCGCAACCGCGCGAAACGTGATCGCCTCGATACGCGCGTCGGGGCGCGAGAACCCGAACCGTTC
Organism: Actinomycetes bacterium; assembly: GCA_025934435.1. Lineage (GTDB taxonomy): Bacteria > Actinomycetota > JAICYB01 > JAICYB01 > JAICYB01 > JAICYB01. Next base: position 18,431 of record JAICYB010000028.1, read on the forward strand.
CAGGTGCGCGGCATGGAACGCTTCGCCGATCAAAGCGAAGCTCGGCCCCCCTTGAACGGGGATGCGCAGCTCGTGCGATTGACCTTCATACCGGCAGTCGACGACGAGCGACGTCCGTGCGTCGACGGATCGGACGCCTTCGACGGCGAGCTCGTCGAGCACCTGCTTCGTCAGCGCAGCGAGGATCGACCGGAGCTCGACGTCACGCGATCGGTCGGCGAGCTGCGGACGAGACAGCGACGCGTCCGCGCGGCGCGACGCGACGAGGAGACCGAGCGCGGCGAGCGCACCGGGTGACGGCGGGACGATCACCGTCGAGATGTCGAGTTCGCGCGCGAGCGCCGTCGCGTGCAGCGGCCCGGCTCCGCCGAAAGCGACGAGCGCGTATCGACGGACGTCTCGGCCGCGTTCGACCGACACCGAACGAACAGCGCGCGCCATCGTCGCGCGGACGACACGCAACACCCCGTCGGCCGCCTCGTCGAGATCGAGTCTCGCGGCCGTCGCAAGTCGCGCCATCGCCTCGCGGGCGGCGTCCACGTTCAAGCGGAGCTCGCCTCCGGCGAGGCCCCACCCGGGATCCGGCTCGCCGACGGCGAGCCGGGACGGGCCGAGATAGCCCAGCACGCACTGCGCGTCGGTAACCGTGGGCTCGGTGCCGCCCTTCCCGTAGCACGCCGGGCCCGGATCGGCCCCGGCCGAACCCGGCCCGGCTCTGAGCGCTCCGCCGGCGTCCACCCACGCGATGCTTCCGCCCCCGGCGCCGACCGAGATCACATCGATGCTCGGCGTCTTGAACGCGAGACCGTCGAGCGACGCCTCGTCGGCGACATCGGGGACGCCGTCGTTGACAAGTGCGACGTCCGCCGACGTGCCGCCCATGTCGAGCGTCACGATGTCGCGCACACCGCACCGTTCCGCCGCCCACACCGCGCCGAGCACTCCGGCCGCCGGGCCGGAATACAGCGTGTGCACCGGTTGCTCGATCGTCTGATCGATCCCGCGGATACCGCCGCCCGACCACATCACTCCGCAGCGCGCGTCGGACGACGCGTCGTCGATCTTCCGCAAGTAGCGCGACAACGCAGGCTGCACGTACGCATTGAGCGCCGTCGTCGATGCGCGCTCGTACTCGCGGATCTCCGGCACGATGTCACAGGAGAGCGAAACGGGAACGTCCAGTTCTTCCGCGATGAGTTCGGCGACGCGCCGCTCGTGCGACGGATCGGCGTACGAATGCAGCAGCGTCACGGCGACGCCATCGACGCCGCGAAGCGTACGGAGCGTCGCGCGTGCCTCGTCCTCATCGAGCTCGGTGATCGTGGTTCCGTCCGGCGCGGTGCGTTGCACGATCCCGACGCAGCGATCGCGCGAAACGACCGGTGCCGGACGTTGCGCCGACAGGTCGTACAGCGACGGCCGGTCCTGGCGCGCGAGATGGAGCACGTGTGCGAATCCGTCGGTCGCGACGAAGGCGATGTCGGCGCCGGTGCGCGTGAGGACGGCGTTCGTCCCGACGGTTGTGCCGTGCAGCACTTCGTCGGCCGGTCGATCGATCCGTGACAAGGCCGTCGCGAACGCTTCGGACGGATCACCCGGTGTCGAAGGGACCTTCACGACGACGATGCGGTCGTCGAACGCGGCGACGAGATCGGTGAACGTCCCGCCGATGTCGATGCCGATCCTCACGACTCGTCGAACACGACCCGGCGCAGAGCGGCGTCGCCGAGCGACGCTCCGGCGGCGATCTGCGAGCCGATCCCCTCCAGTCGTCGCGCGAAGATGAGCACGTTGATCACGCCGGACGCGATCAGATACGGGAGGGGCTGACCGCGCCACCACGCGAGGAACGGGATCGCGGCGAACCCGATCGTCGAGGCCAGGCCCCCCGCTTTGACCCGCGAACCGATGACGCGCACGAGCCCGGCGACGATCATCTCGACGGGCAGGAACGCGAGGAAGGCGCCGGCGGCGGCGGAGAGTCCCCGCCCGGCGAACCGCCGGAGGTAGGGGGGCCAGCAGTGTCCGGCGACGGCCCCGATGGCGCAGGCCGCGATCTCGTACGGGCCGGTGATGCGGGTGGCGATCACGACGGGCGTGAACGCCTTGAGGACGTCCATCACGGCGGCGATCGTGGCCGCCCGGCCCGCGACCCGTTGGAGCAGGACGTGCGCGTCGGCCTCTCCCGCATCGCGCCGCACGTCGTCGAGCACGGGGACGAGACCCCGACGCGAGGCGACGATCCACGCCGAGGGCAGCGTCCCGCAGACGTAGCCGATGAGGGCCCAGAGAAAAACGCCCATGATCAGGGCACAGGATGTCGTGTTCTGGGGTTCAACGTAAAAGTATGCTTACGTCGATCCAGATAGGCAGGGCGCGTCCATCCGGGGGGACTTGTTGGCGCAGAACGTCTCGGTGAGCGGCGACCTCTTCGCGAATCGCCCCTTCCGCCGGTTGCTCGTCGGACACGGACTCTCGAGCCTCGGCGACTGGGTGGCGACCTTCGGGCTGATGCTGTTCGTCCGCAACCTGACGAGTGGTTCGTCCATCCAAGGTCTCGCGATCTCCGGGATCCTCGGCTTCCGCATCCTGCCGGCGCTGCTCGCGGCCCCCGTCGCCTCGTCCATAACCGATCGCTTCGATCGCCGTCGGACCATGATCGCGATGGATCTCCTCCGCGGCGGCTTGATCCTGATCGTTCCGTTCACGTCTTCGCTCGGCGCCGTCTACGCGATCGCGTTCTTCCTCGAAGGGCTCAGCTTGATCTTCCTTCCCGCGCGCGACTCGATCGTTCCGAATATCGTCCGGCCGAGCGAGCTCGCCGGCGCGAACGGGATGATCATGCTCGCGCAGTGGGGGACGATCCCCTTCGCGGGCGGACTCGTCGTCGCGTCGTCCGCGGCCGCCGGCGCGCTGCGTCACATACCGTTCATCGGACGACTCGCCGGGCAGCGACTCGCGCTCCCCTTCGGGTTCGACGCGCTGACGTTCGCCGTCTCCGCGATCGCCATCTTCGGATTGCCCCAGCTGATCGGGAAGGTTGCGCGTTCGGCGAAGCCGGCGGACGAAGGTGCGATCCATGCCGTCGAGCACGACATGATGACCGGCGTTCGTTACCTCATGGAAGATCGCGGGCGACGCAACATGATCATCGGGATGGCGCTCGCTTGCGGCGCGGGCGGCGGGCTCTTCGCGATCGGCATCCCGTATGTGAAGACGACGCTTCACGCATCCGATGCGATCTTCGGTGCGCTCGTCGCGCTCTGGGGCGTCGGCATGGCGCTCGGTGCGTTGATCACGCAGCGTCCGTCCGATCACGAAGCCGACATCTTCCGTGTCGCACTCGGTGGCTCGGGCATCGTCCTCATGGTGATGGCGTTGATCCCGCACCCGTGGCTCGCGCTCGTCGTGTCCGTGGGGTTCGGTGCCGGGTTGTCGATCGCGATGGTGCTCGGCATCACCTACGCGCAACGCACCGCACCCGAGGAGATGCGCGGACGGGTCATGTCCGCGGTGCATGTGCTCGCGCGGATCTTTCTCATCATGGGCGGCGTCGTCGTCGGAGGGATCGCCGCGGCGATGGCGCACGTGCACCTTCCGGTGCTCACGCACTGGGACGGCTACCGGTACGCGTTCCTCGTATCGGGTGCGGCGCTGGTCTTCGGCGGACTGGCGGCGAAGAGCGGCGCGGTCGAGATCGAAGCCGAGGAAAAAGAGCTCCGAAGCTAGAGGACGGCGCTACTTGCCCGCGTTCGGGCGCTTCCCGTGGTTCGCCTTGTTCTTCCGGCGCTGCTTGCGCTTGCGTCCTCGTTTCGGCATGACGAGCGAGTCTATCAGGCGCCCGAGCGGCCGGTGGCGGGCCCGTCGTGATACACAGGCGGTCGTGAGAACCCCTGTCGTCCGCGCGATGTGCCTCGTCCTGCTCCTCGCAGCGACCGCGTGCACCGCTAAGCACACGAGCGCACCCGACGCCGGTACGTCCGGCTCCGTTCGTGAACGCAACGTCGCGTTCACGACGTCCGACGGTGTGCATCTCACCGGACGCCTCTTCGGTTCGAGCAAGGTCGGCATCACGCTCGCGCACATGTACCCCGCGGACGCGACCAGTTGGTATCCCGTCGCCCGGAAGCTCGCGTCCGCCGGATACATGGCGCTCGCGTTCAACTTCCGCGGGTTCGGCGATTCGCAGGGTCCGAAGATCATCCCGAAAGCGCCGATCGATGTCGGCGCCGCGCGCGACTACCTCCGCCGCGCGGGTGCTCGCGACGTGGTGTTCGTCGGCGCAAGCATGGGCGGCACCGCGTCGCTCGTCGCCGCGCAGTCCGACGACCCCGTCGCCGTGGTGTCCGTCTCGGCGCCCCTCCGTTTCGAAGGACTCGACGCCGTTCCGTCGACGACGAGCATCCAGCGCCCCGTCCTGCTGATGGCCGCGAAGGACGACCCGAGCGGAGCCTTCGACGCGCTCGAGCAGTTCGCGCGCGACCTCCCCGATCCGGTGACGAAGGTCTACGCGGGCGATGCGCACGGGACGAATCTCTTGTCGGCGCGTCCGGGCGCAGTCGACGAGATCATCGCGTTCTTGCGAAGATGGGCGCCGATCGATCCGGGGACGGTGAAACCATGAGCGACTGGCACATAGAGCGGGGAAAGATCTGGGAGTTCGCCCGCGCTTGTTTGAACTCGAGCGACGCGTACAACAAGGACGATGCAGTCATCCCGCCGACGTTTCCTCGAACGATCTCGTTCTGGACGCAGCCCGGCCGCGGCGAAACGCGTGGCCGCGAGCGCATGGACATGCGCCGCGTGCTCCACGGCGAGCAGGAGTTCGAGTACGTCCGTCCACTCCGTGCGGGCGACGTCCTCACGACCGAATCGCATGTGAAGGAGCAGTACGAGAAGGAAGGCAAGCGCGGCGGGACGATGCAGTTCGTCGTCACTGAAACCGTCTTCAAGGATCAGGCAGGCGAAGTCGTCGCCTACGCTCGCGGAACGACCATCCAGACCGGAAAGCCGGCAACGTCATGAAACAGGGCGACACGCACGAGAAAGTGATGATCGAGAAGGTCGACCGCGCGATGTTCGTGCGCTACGCGGGGGCCTCGGGCGACTTCAACCCGATCCACTGGAGCGAGGACTTCGCGAAGTCGGCGGGCTATCCGACGGTGTTCGCGCAGGGCATGTTCACCGCCGGCGTCCTCGGAACGTTCTTGACCGACTGGGTCGGGGAAGAGAACGTGCGCCGTTTCCGTACGCGTTTCGTGGGTCAGGTCTGGCCGGACGAAGCGATCACGTGCAAAGCGGAAGTAACGTCGGTGGGCGAAGGATCGGCCGAAGTGAAGCTTCTCGTGACGAACGAAAAAGGCGAGAAGAAGATCGACGGGGACGCAACCGTCATCCTCTAGTTCGATCGAGGTCGACGCGAACGCTGAGCCTGTTCCCGCCGGCGAGCAGCAGGAAGACGCCGTTCGCGGGGTTCACCCGGAACATGCGCTTGATCGGGTCGTCGCGTTCCGAGATCCGCGCCTGCGAGGCGCGAAACGCTCGAAGAGCGGGACGACCACGAACCAGAAGAGGGCGAGTGCGGCGAGAGGCTTGCGGGTTCGCCGGATCCCTTGTCACACCTACCTTCTATCATACGAACATGTGTTCTATTCTCGCTGATGCCGACGATGCGCACGCTCGATTCTCCGCCGCTCGCGGTGAACTGATCGAGCGCGTCATCGCGCTCGCGTCCAGCGAGACATGGAAGGGCAACGGCGCTCGCGACCTCTCCTCATTCCTGGCGGCGCGCTGGCAGATCTCCGGGCAGACGGCGCGCGAACTCGTGCGCGAGGCGGCAGCGATCCGCGAACGGCCTGCGCTCGGTGAAGCGCTTTCCGAGGGAGCGCTCTCCGTCGATCAATGCCGGGCCCTCGAGACGCTATGCGACGAAGGATGCGAAGAAGTGTGGCTCGAGAACTTGAGGTTCTACTCGATCTGCGAACTCGAACGCGAGGCGCGAAAGAAGCGCGCGCGCGAGGCGGAACGTCGCGACGACGGCGTGTTCTTTCGAACGCAACACACTCGCGACGAGCGCTATCTGCGCGGCGAATTCCAACTCCACCCAGAGGACGGAGCCGTCGTGATCAACGCGATCGACGCCTTGGTCCCGGAGGGCGTGAAGCTCCGTGACTACGACCACGCCGCCGCACGCGCGTTCGTTGCGCTTGCGTCAGGTGAGAAGCCCGATCCGGCCGTGGTCGTGGTGTCGATCGAAGATGACATGGCCGCCGTTTCGTCCAGCGGTTTCGTGTCGACGGAGACCGCGAAGCGCATGGCGTGCGACTCGCGCATCCAGATCGGCGAGCGGACCTCACGAACCATCCCGCCGAACCTTCGGCGCGCGGTCGAGGTGCGCGACCGCGGTATGTGTGTCTTCCCCGGGTGCGAGTCCAAGATCTACCTCGAGTGCCACCACGTCGTGCCCGTCGCCGAGAAGGGACCGACCGTTCTCTCGAACCTCGTGCTCCTGTGTTGGAATCATCACAACCTCGTACACGAGCACCACTGGTCTCTCGCCGGCGAAGCGGGGCCGAACATCAAGTGGATCCGTCCGAACGGAACGATCTTCGAACCCCGCGTGCGAGTGACGCTGGATACGAGCTAACCAGCCCACCGCAGGCTCTGACGCGCTACCAGCCTCGCTCGCGCCACTCGTCGAGGTGGGGACGCTCCGCTCCGATCGTCGTGTCGCCCCCGTGGCCCGGATAGACGTTCGTGTCGCCCGGCAGGACGAACAGCTTCTCGTCGAGTGAGCGCATGATCTGCGCGAAACGCTTGGCGTCCTTCGACGTGTTCCCCGGCCCCCCGGGGAACAACGTGTCGCCGGCGAACAACTGGTCGCCGAGCAGGAAGCAGACGCCGCCCGGGGTGTGTCCCGGCGTGTGCACCACCTGCAACGAGACGCCGCCGACCGAAACGGTGTCGCCATCGCGCACGGCGGTCGCGTCGACGACGAGTGGGTCGTCCGGATGCGCATACACCGTCGCGCCCGACGCAGAAACGATCTCCTTCAATGACTGCTGATGATCGCCGTGGTTGTGCGTCTGGAAGATCGCGACGAACTTACGTGACCCGACCTGATCGAGGACGAACTCGGCTTCGGCCGATCCACCGTCGACGACGGCGACCTCGTCGCCCACCGCGATCAGATAGACGTTGTTGTCCATCTGCCCGACCGAGACCTTCGTGATCTCGGCCGGGCCAACAGACTTGGTCCAGCGAACCTCGCCCAAGAACTACTGTGCGGCGCCGGACGAGACCGGGAAGCGCGCGGGCGCGCCGGTCGCACGATCGCCGAACAGCTCGGCCGACTTAGCGACGAGCTCTTCCACGGTCCAGCGGTCACCCTTGTTGATCGTGTTGCACACGTGGTGCTGCTCGATGAGCGACACCTCGCCGCCGGTGACGACGAAGCACTGGCCCGTGATGTGCGCCGCTTCTTCGGTGCAGAGGTAGACGACCCACGGCGCCACGTTGTCCGGGTCCCAGGCGTCGAAGCCCTCGGGCTTCGGGATGTTGCCGAAGGTGCCTTCGGTCATACGCGTGCGCGCGCGCGGGGCGATCGCGTTCGACGTGACTCCGTACTTCACCATCTCCTTCGCGACGCAGAGCGAGAACGAGATCAGGCCCGCCTTCGCGAAGTCGTAGTTCGGCTGTCCGGCGTTGCCGAACAGACCCGACTCGGACGAGGTGTGGATGAGGCGTCCGTGCACCGGGTTGCCGGTCTCTTTCGACTTGTTGCGCCAGTACGTGCAGGCGAACTTCGTCGGCGCGAAGTGACCCTTGCCGTGGACGGTGACGACCGCGTCCCACTCGGCCTCTTCCATGTTGAAGGTCATGCGGTCGCGGAGGATCCCCGCGTTGTTGATGAGGATGTTCAGGTCGCCGAAGGTCTCGATCGCCTGGTTGATCATGTTCTCGGCGCCCTTGAAGTCGGCGACGTTGTCGAAGTTCGCGGCCGCTTCGCCGCCCATCGCCTTGATCTCGTTCACGACTTCCGTCGCCGGACGGTTGTCGTCGCCCGTGCCGTCGTATTCACCACCGAGGTCGTTGACGATCACCTTCGCGCCCTGTCGGGCGAGTTCGAGTGCGTGTCCGCGTCCGACACCTCGCCCCGCGCCGGTGACGATCGCAACCTTTCCTTCCAGAAGCGGCATACATCCTCCCGATCGATCTGTGGGTGCGGGCGAATCCCGCGGGACGCCGATTATAGGTACCGGCGCGAATGCGACACAAGAAGTGGCGTATGCCCTCTGAGCGTCCTAGGCGGGCGAGCGGCGGCGTCGTCGCGTCGGGCTCGGAGGAGCGTCCTCGTCGACCAAGGCGTCGATCAGACGGCCCATCCGTTCGTGCAGCCGGTCGGCGGTCTGACGGAGCTTCACCTCGGACTGCCGCACGATGTCGATGAGGATCAGGACCATCCCCATCAGCAGGAGGCCGAACCCCCCGAACCCGCCCGAGATCACGTAAGGAAGCTGCCCGGTCTCGAGATCCTGCCGTCCGGCCTGGAACCACGCGAGGAAGATCGCCGCCCAACCCGCGACGAGCAGGACGATCCCGACGACGAGCAAGATACGCGACGGACGCTCCACGTCCGCTACGGTATCGCCTCATGGCCGACCTGCCCATCGACATCCTGAAAGTCGATCACGTCGCGTGGGCGACCTGGGACGTCACGGCACAGGCGAAGCTCCTCACCGAGGTCCTCGGCGCGGTGTTCGTCGACGGCGCGGACGAACCGCACGCCGGATTCCGGTGGCTGCAGTTCCAGCTCCCGAGCGGGAAGATCGAACTCATCGAACCGATCAACCGCGAAGGGTTCCTCTACCGTTTCCTCGCGCGGCGCGGCGAGGGGATGCATCACGTCACGATGTATGTCGCCGACCTTGCGAAAGCGATCGAGCAAGCTCGAACCGCCGGGTACGAACCCGTCGACATCAACCTGTCGAATGAGTTCTGGAAAGAAGCCTTCCTGTCACCACGCGAAACGAACGGCGTGCTGATCCAACTCGCGCAGACCGTCGACCCCGAAGGGACGAACCCCCACCGCCGGACGCTCGACGAATACCTGGCGGATCGTCCGAACCTTCGTCCGGACTAACCGGCCCCCCGCCGCCGCCACCAGGCGAACAGCAGCGGCGTCGAGAGCAGCACGGCCGCGAGCGCGACCCACACGGCGCCGAACGTCCGCAAGCTCAGCAGCCAGGGACTGATCAGCGCGAGGATCAGGAAGAGCGTCGGCGCGACGCCGACCGGACGCCAAGCGGGCTGCAGCCAGTTGCCGCAACGGAGGAACTCGCGCTCGGCTCCCTCGATCATGAGCTTGCGCGCGAGCAAGATGTCGGGACCAGGGATGTGCTCCTTCGGCCGGATACACACCGCCCCGATGAAGTTGCCGCGTTCGTAGACGGCGACGGGACGCCACCCGTCGACGCGGTAGGAGCGCTCGGGATCGAGACGACTCCGAACCTCGACGTACCCGCGGTCGCGGTACTGCTCGAACTGATCGCCCGTCAACGAATCTCGCAGCAGGTCTTCAGCGCGCCGCCACGCGGCGTCCTGTTCGCGCTCCTGCGGACCGAACAGGACGCCGGCCAGACGCGCTAGCACGGCACCCTAACCGCCCTGCAGCGGACGGAACGCGCGCAGTTCGCGTGCCTTCGGGTCGAAGGTGCGGACCTGCTCGCCTTCCTTCGTCTGCGGATCGAGCTCGAAGACGAGATATCCCTCGTCGATGATCTCGTCGAAACGGCGGCGCACGTCGCTTGTTTCGTCGAGGTCGTTCGGGTTCCACGTAACCGCCGTGTCACCCGAGGGGCCGAGGATCCTCAGGACTCCCAATCGTCACCCCCTTTGCTCCGGATGGGCTGACGGGTCCATTCTGCCACCCACTACAATCCCCGCCATGCCCACTTTCCTCACACCGGCGTGGGCGGACGAAGCGACGACGGCGCTCAACGCATCCGACGATGTGCGCGCGGCGATCGGCGACGCGGAGCTCACCATCCAGCAGGTGGTGTCCGGTGGTCCGTCCGGCGAAGTTCGCTTCTGGACGAAGCTCGGCGGCGGTACCGTTTCCATCGGCATCGGAGAAACGCCGGACGCCGACATCGTGTTCACACAGGACTACGAAACGGCCGCCGCGAGCGATCGCGGTGAGCTGCTTCCACAAGCCGCGTTCATGCAGGGGAAGCTCAAGATCAACGGCAACATGGGAAAGATGCTCAAGAACCAGGACGCGGTTTCGGCGTTACAGGCGGTCCTCGCGAGCTTGCCGACCGACTACTAGCTACGGACGAGACGCTCCCGCGTAATCGGCTCGCGCGATGGAGTCGCGCCGCACGAACTCACCCGTCTGCGGTGCGTCGATCATGATGCCTCCGCCTTCGTAGATCCCGACGTGATGGATCGGGCTTCCGAAGAACACGAGATCACCCGGCTGCAGCTCGGACTGCGACACGTGCGGGAACTCGTCGTACTGCGCGGCCGCCGAGTGCACCATCGACACGCCGGCGGCAGCCCACGCGTACATGGTGAGTCCCGAGCAGTCGAACGAGTCCGGTCCGGCGGCCGCCCACTGGTACGGCTTGCCGATCTGCGCTTGCGCGACGCCGAGCGCCTTGCCGGCCCCCGCGCTCACCGGCGGCGGCGGCGCCGGTGCTCCGTCCGTCTTGTCGGCGTTGTCCGACGACTTCGACGACTTCGATGACTTGAGGGGCAGCGTGGTCTGCGATTCCTGCTGCAACGCTTGCTTCGCTTGAGCGAGTTGCTGAGCCTGCTGCTGCGCGATGAGATTCGCGATATCGCCCTTCACGTTCGCGAGGAGCGATCGCTGGGTCGAGAGCTCCGCGGCGACGGCTTCGCGTCGTCCGTTCAGCTGATCGGCTTTGCTCGCCGCCTCCGACTGCAGCTGGTCGAGCTCCTTCGCGCGCGAGAGCACTTCTTGGCGAGCCTTCTCCGTCTTCATGACGAGGGCGGCGTCCGCGGTCAGGACGGACGCACCGAGTACCTGGCCGCGCTCCATCTGCGAGAACGACTTCGAGCCGAGGTAGACCTCGATCGGAGCGCTCGGGTTCATGTAGAGCAGACGTGCGCGCTGTCCGAGGCGCTCCTTGAGGATGCGGTAACGCGATTCGGCGGCGTCCGCGAGCGTCTTCGCGGTGGCGGCGTCCGAGCTCACCTTGGACGCTTGCAGCTGCGCCTGGTTGTACTCCTCGTCGGCGATCGACAGCTTGTCGCCTTGGGAGGCGATCTTCGACTCGAGGGCGGCGGCCTGCGCCTTCTTTGCGCCGAGCTGTTGCGCGTCCGCGGGACGCGCGAGGCCCGCCGCGAGTGCCGCGACGAGCGCAAATGCGAAGAAAGCCCCAGCCGTTCTCCTAGGCATGCCTTATCACTTTACTTAACAACCGTTGACAAGTCACTACAAGCGTTCACAAGAGAACAAGCGAGCCACGAATCACATCGGTGAAACCTTAGCGACTCAGGGGGCGTCTGTCTCGGATGAGAAAGGAGGCGAGGATGCACGCATTTGCGATCCTTGCTTTTGGCGGTCTGGCGACCGCGCTGGCCGTTCGGATGCTCTCGTCCTACGGACGCGAGATGAGCGGTGCCAGCAAAGTGGTTCTGTGGGTGGGGCTCGGGGTCGGGTTCGCCTACCTCGCGAACTTCTCCATCTTCGGCGCATGGCATATCGCCGTTCGCTCGCACACCGTGGCCGAGATCCTGACCGGCTTCATGGCGGGCGGTATGGCGATGCTGTGGGAAGAGGCGATCGCCTACTTCGCCCACTACTACCACCGCGACGAGAAGAAGCCGCTCCGTCGAGCGGCCTAGGCTCGCCACGTTCTTTCCGATGCGGGGGACTTCGGTCCCCCGCATCGCTTCGTTTACCGTGAGTCGTGGCCCGTTGTTTCATCTGCGGAACCGAGGCGACCGACCCCGAGAAGGGTCCGTCCCGCTGGACGCGCGCCGTCGTGGACGATGAGCAGGTCCTCGTATGCCCCGACTGCCAGACGGCACACACGGACTGGATCGATCGCGCCGAGTCGTGTCCCGGCTGCGGCTCGAAGAAGCTCTACAAGTCGCTCGGCGACAAGGTCTGCCGCGCGTGCGGCCACCAATGGTGACCATCAGCTACGAGGAGTTCGGACGCCGCTTCGTCGAGAGCGTCCTCACCGCCGACCGTGTCGAGAAAACGCTCGAGCGCGTCGTCAGCGGGGCGTTCGAGACGTCCACCCGTCTCGCTGCCGGCATCGTCCGGGCTGAAGGTTCGGGGCGCGTCACGCGCGTCGACGTCGACCTCATCGCACACGTCGGTCTCGTGTTCCGAGCGCAGATCTTCGCGGAGCTCGAGCTTGCCGTGCGGTTGTCCGGCGTTCCCCACCGGTACAGCGGGAAGGCGCGCATCGAGCTCGAGCTTCGTCCCGACCTTCGCGACGACATGTCGATCTTCATCGACATGTCCGATGTGTCGGACGAAGCCGTAACGCTCGAACTGCATCCCCTCGGACGGGTCGCCGGACTCCTCGATCAGCTCGGGAGCGTTGCCGATCAGACTCGCCGCGAGATCTCGCGCTTCGTGAACGAACGGAAGGAACGAGCGGACGCGCTCGCCGAGCGGCGCATCGAGATCGTCCCGGCGATCGAAGCTGAGTGGGAACGTCGGACGATGAAGTCATGACCGACTGGGCGCGTCCGCTGGTGCACTGGGAGATCGAAGCTCGCGATCCGCAGAAGATCGCGGACTTCTATCGCGAGCTCTTCAACTGGGACATCTCGGACGGCTTCATCATGGACATCGCGCCCGGCATCGGCGGCCCGGAGCCCGGACCGGCCGGACATATCCGCAAGAGCGATCGCAGCGGCGTGACCCTGTATGTCCAGGTACGCGATCTCGCGGAGACGCTCGCGAAGGCGGAAGCGCTCGGCGGTGCGATCGTCGTCGAGGGGCTGCAGGTCCCCGGCGGGGCGACCCTCGCGGCCATCACCGATCCGGAAGGCAACCCGCTGACGCTCGTTCAGCAGTGAGTCAGTCGAGCGACTCGTATCGCTCCACTCGGACATCGCGGGTGAGCTCGGCGAACGCCCGCGCGACGGGATCGGACGGGGCAACGCGTTCGGTGCTGAGAGCATCGTCCATCGAGGACCAGAGCGATACCGCGGCGTAGGTGCCCTCGTCGCCGCGGGCCGTCGTTCGACGGAGGATCCCGGGCTGGAGGTGGAAGAAATCCGTCTGGACGGCGGCGTCCGCGGCGAGGAACACGTCCTCGGTGACGCCCTCGGCGAGCCGGAATGTCGAGACTTCGATGATCACGATCCGCACAGGTCGCGAACGACCTGCGGGAGGCGGTTGATCTCGTTCTTGCCGATGGCCATCGCGATCCCGACGGCTTCCGCCTCATGGCGAAGTTCCGTATCGAGGAACGCGCTGCACATCACGATCTTCTGCGTCGGACGCATCTCGAGCATCTGCGCGGCGGTTTCGAGCCCGCTCAGGCCCGGCATCCGCTGATCGACGATGACGACGTCCACGTCGGTCTGCGAGAAGATCTCGAGCGCTTCGCCGCCGTCCGCGGCTTCCCCGGCAACCGCGATATCAGGGCCGGCTTTCGACAGAACCATACGTATGAGCGTCCGGATGTCGTCCTCGTCATCGACGATCAGAACCGAGATCTGGCGTGTCTCGCTCAGTGTCACCCTTGCCTCGCTTGCGTGCCGGCGCTGATGGGAGCGTAAACGTAAACGCCGAACCGTCGCCGGGAGTTGCGGTGACGAACAGTGTTCCACCTTGCGCTTCGATGATAGAGCGGCAGATATACAGACCGAGTCCCGTGCCGAGCGGACCCTTCTGACCGTCCGCTCGCTCGATCCTCGAGAACTTCTGGAAGAGCTTCGCTTGGTCGGCAGGATCGATGCCCGGACCGTGATCGCGGACGGAGACGGCGATCGATCCGTCCCAATCCCAGACTTCCACGTCGACGAGCGCGCCGTCCGGCGAGAACTTGATCGCATTCGAGAAGAGGTTCGTCAGGACCTGCCACGTCCGCTGTTCGTCGCCGAGCGCGGGCGGCAGGTCGTCGGCGACCTTCACGGCGAAGGGGGACGCCCCGAGCGCGGCCGATTGCTCGTCCGCGGTGCGCTGCACGACCGACGGGAGGTCGAACGCACGCAGGTCGTAGCTCAGCTCGCCCGATTCGATCCGGGCGAAGTGGAGCAGGTTCTCGACGAATTCGGAGACCCGTTTCGTGTTCGCGTTGATCCGGTAGAGGAACTGCTTGCGCTCGTCGTCCCCGAACGACTCCCAGCTCTCGCGGAGTGTGCCGGCGAAGCCGGCGATGACCGTGAGAGGCGTCCGCAGATCGTGGGCGGCCATCGCCATGAACTCGGTCTTCAGCTGATCGAGCCGCTTCAGGTCGACGAGCGTCTCTTCGAGCCGTGAGTTGATCTCGCCGAGCTCCGCCGTGCGCTCGGCGACGCGGCGCTCGAGCGTCCGAGTCAGATCGCGGATCTCCGCGAATCCTTCAGCGTTCTCGAGTGCTGCGCCGGCGACGGTTGCGATGAACCCCGCGATCCGCTCTTCGTCCGAGCCGAACAGTCGCGCGACACCGCGATGTTCGATGTAGAAGCACGCGGCGGCGCGTCCGCGGACGAAGATCGGCGCGGCGAGACCCGAACGGACGCCGGCGAGGATGAGGCTCTCGCTGAGGTCCGTGACGGCATCGTCCTCGGAGATCACCACCGGACGGCCTTCGTCGATCGCTCGCCGCGCGATCGTCGCGGAGAAGTCTCCGGCCCCGCCGACGGTCGGACGAAGCTCTCCGCCATCGGCGACCTCGATCACGACGCATCGTTCCGGACGAAGCAAGCTCATCGATGCTTCGTGCACGGCACCGTACACGGCGTCCTTCGACAGCGCGGACGCAACGTGCCGGCCTTCGAGAAGCAGTGAATCGAAGCGATCGAGCAGCGAGACGGTCACGGCGTCTTCGACGACGCGGTTCGGATCGAGATCATTGAGCGCTTCCGTACCGGCCGCGAGGTCCTCGGCCGCGCCGGCCCAGCCGCGCGACACGCCCACGTTGCCGCGGGCGATCAGCGTCTGCGCCCGCTCGTGCTTCTGCTCGAAACGCTCCGCGGTGCGCAGGCTGGCGTCGAAGAAGCGCCGTGCTTGCTTGGCCCGGCCACGAGCCGCGGCGGCGAGCGCCACCTCGCGCAGCGCGTGCGCGCGATCGTTCGGGAAGAGGACGGCCATGGCGCGCACGACGCGAACCGCACGTCGCCACGGCCTGATGTCTGCGCGTCCGTAGATCGGCGTCGCCTCGACGCGGAGGCGGAGCACCGTCGCGCGCCACACGAACAGCGGAACGACGTAAACCTGAAGCATCTGCGACCGGACGACCCGACGGATCGCGCTCCTGAGCAGCGCAGCCGAATCGTCGAGCCGGTCGCGCGCGACGAGGCGAACCGTTTCCGCGATGACCACGACCGACGCGGTCAGTGTGTCGTCGGTCGCTCGGTCGACCTCGGTCCGGACGAGATCTTCGGGGATCGCGCCGTCGGCGGCACGTGACCACACGGAAAGACCGAAGCCGCGGGCTTGCGCATCGCCGATCTCAACTCCGGCGCGGTGGACGCGGCGCGCTTCCTCGAGCGCTTCCTTCCGGCGTCCGAGGTACGCGAGTGAGGACGCGGAGTGGTAGCCGGCGATGTTCGCTTCCCACCGGTCGCCGCTCCGTTCGAACATCTTGACGGCTTCCCGGGTCTTCTCGAGCGACTCGGTGAAGCGTGCCGTCGTGTAATACGCAAGCCCGGCGAAATGCAATGCGTTCGCCTCACCCCAAAGATCGCCGCAGTCACGCGAGAGTTTTCGCGCGCGCTCGGCGTATCGCAGGGCGCGCTTCGGGAAGACGGCGATGATCAGGCTCAGAGCCGCGACGTGCGTCGACCATGACTTCGCGAGCTCCCGCGTGCGTCCATAGCGCTCGGCGATATTGAGTCCGCGCAGATGCGCCCAAAGCGCCGGGATCGGCCCGCGGTAGAACCAGTAGGCGTAGGCGAGGCGGTCGAACATACGGACGGCGAGGAGCTTCGACTCTTCGCTCGTCTTCCGGCCGCAGAAGACACGCGGGAACAACGTGTGCAGAACCTGTACGGCGATCTGGTGGGGCGTGCGAAGCAATGATCCGAGGAAGGCGCGCGGCGTTGTGTATCCGAGCGCCGAGAGCGCAGCTTCGAGCGACTCGGCCCCCGCCCGGACGTCACCGCGCTTGAACGAGAGCTCGCCGATCTTGCCTGCGATGCGCGCTCCCGTCAGCGCGTCTGAGGTGAGATCCGCCGCGGACCGGAAACGGAGCTCGGCCTCGTCGTACAGGCCGCGCAGCATGAGGACGTCGCCCAGTCCTTCGGCAACGCGAAGCTTGGTCGCATCGCCCACACCCGCGACGGCTCGTTCGGCGATCTCGTAGTTGCGTTGAGCGATCGCGAGTGCGTACTGCGCGCGTGCGCGTTCAGCCGCTTGCATCGCGAACGGCAGCGCTCGCTGCGGTTCACCGGCGGCATCCAAGTGATAGGCGATCTCGAACACGCGCTCGATGTCGATCGCCTCGATCCGGTCGGCCGCTTGCGCGTGCAAGATCCGGCGCGTGCGATCGTCGACGCCGTCGAGGACCGTTTCGCGGATCTTGTCGTGCACGAACGCGCAGGACGCGCCGCGAACCCAGATGAGGTGACGCCGCCGTGCTTCGTCCAGCCCGGCGACGAGATCGCTCGACCGCGAACCGGCGAGCGCGCCGGCGAGACTCGCATCGAATTCCTTCCCGAGGACCGCGGCCGCACGCAGGAACGACATCGTGGTTTCCGAGAGCAATGCGAGCCGGCGCGCGAGCATCGCACCGGCACGTCGTGACGCCGTCGCTTCTTGCAACGCTTCGGGAGCGACGCGCCAGCCCTCGGGCCCCTCGACGAGCGCGTTCGACTCGACGAGTCCGCGCAGGACGGCGGCCGCCATGAACGGGCTGCCTTCGGCGAGCTCGATCACGATGTCGACCGCTTCGTCCGGGCATCGTCCGGCCATCGACTCGACAAGCCGGCGAACGTCGGCCGCACGAAGCGGCTCGAGCGCGAGACGGACGTGGTTCTCGATCGAGCGAAGCACGTCCGACGGTCCGACCTCCTCGGAACGGAAAGCGATCGCGACGACGACGTAGCGCTTCTCGGTTCGTCGCACCGCGTTCCAATGCGCGAGGAGCTTGAGCGTGAACTCGTCGGCCCACTGGCAATCGTCGAGCACGAGCAACGCCGGGTGCTCCGGGGAGCCGAGCGACGAAAGGAGCGCCTCGAGCGCGTCGACCGTCCGGCCTTCGCCGAACTCCTCCGGCCCGAGTTGCTGCGGACGCGTCTCGAGCAACGAATCGAGTTCCGGAAGCGCACCGGCAACCGCTTCCCGAGCGTCACCGACGCGGCCGCGGATGTATTCGGCAAGTCCCGGTTCAACCGCGGCGCGTTCGATGAGGTTGCGCGCGGGTCCGCGCAACAGTTCGAAAGGACGCTGCGCTGCTTCGTTCGTGCCTTGTCCACGGAACACGCGCGCCCCCTGGAGCGACGCGCGCCGCGCGAACTCTTCGAGCAAGCGCGTCTTGCCGCCGCCCGACTCGGCCTCGACGAGGACGATGCCCCCGAGTCCGTGCCGCGCACGTTCGAACTCCGCTTCCATCGCGGCGACTTCGACGTCGCGGCCGACGAAGGCGGGCTCGGTGAGCGTTCGCCGGAGATCGCGCACACCGACGACGACCGGCGGTTCGGTCTCTCCGCGAGCGAGCGCCGCCGCGATTTCCTCGAGGTCGGCGAGCACACCGCACGTCGATTGATACCTGTCGCGGGGGTCCTTGGCGATCAGTCGTTGGACGAGCTCATCGACGGCTCTCGGAACGCCGACGCCGATCTCGCGAAGCTCACGCGCCTTCGCCGTGAGGTGTTGTCGTAGAAGCTCGCCGAGCGTTCCCGCGACGAAGGGCGGGTGTCCGGCGAGGCATTCGTACAAGACGACGCCCGCCGAGTACAGGTCGGAGCGTTCGTCGGCCCCGCCGTCGAGAAGGCCCGCTTGCTCCGGCGCGATGTAGAGCGCCGTACCGCCGGGGACGTCGCGCAGGGCCTCGTCCTGGTCGGTCAGTACCGCGAGCCCGAAGTCGACCAGCGTCGCGCGCTCGATCGGCGAGGCGGTCACGATGATGTTCGAAGGTTTGACGTCGCGGTGGATGATGCCGAGGTCGTGCGCAGCCTGAAGCGCCCGCATGAGGTCGATCGCCACCGTCAAGGTGTCGATGAGCGACAGCGGTCCGTTCCGGAGGATGTGCTCGAGGCTGTCGCCCGGGACCTGAGGCTGGACGATGTAGCGGATGTCGTCGGTTCGTCCGTGGGCGATCAGCGGGGCGACGTACGGGCTGGAAACGCGCTCGAGGACCGATGCCTCGTGATCGAGGCGAGCTTGCGCGAGCCCTTCGTCGGCGCCGTTGCCCGCGTCTGAGAGCTTGACGACGACGGTCGACCCCGTTTCGAGGTCGTCCGCGAGCAGGGTCCGAACGCTCGGACGCTCGTGCAGCACCCGAGTCGGGACGAACCGCGCGGCGATCACACCGCCGGTGCCACTCAATGCACCCTTTCTTGCGACCACTCGACCCCCCTCCGGGGCGCGCCACGAACCGCCTAGGGATGAGTCGGACGCGTGGAGGGCCGCTAAAGCGGCCGGCCTCCGTGGCGCGCACGGATAGAGCGGACCCCTCGTCGCTCCCCCGCGCTACCGTCTGGACGTGGGCGCCATCCCCTGGAAGCGGTATCTCGCTGCTATCTGGCTCGCCATCGCGAGTGCGGCGTTCCTCTGGCTCCTCTTCGAGCTCCGCCACGTCCTGTTCGACGTCGTCGTCGCGACCTTCCTCGCCGTCGTCCTCAGCGCGCCGGTCGCCTGGCTCAACCGGCATCGGGTGAGGCGCGGGCTCGCGATCACGGTCGTCATGTTCGTCGTGTTCCTCGCGATCAGCGGTATCGCGGCGGCGATCGCCACGCCGCTCGCATCGCAGTCGGCGCGGGTCGCGAAACACGCGCCTGCGTACCTGCACCAGGCCGAGCAAGGCCGGGGGCCCGTCGGACGCCTCGCGCACCGCTTCCACCTCGAAAGTCAGCTGCGCAAAGCCGTCCCGGCTGTGTCGCGAAGCTTGTCGACCCTGCCCTCGAAGCTCCTGTCGCTCGGACGAGGTGTCGCCTCGACGGGAGCGCGCACCGCCATCGTTTTCGTCCTCACGGTCTTCGTCCTCGTGGAAGGACCACACCTCATCGATGCGTTCGAGCGCATGGTTCCGCGCGAGCGACGACCGACGGCGCGCCGCATCGGCACGCATATCGCCGAGACCGTCACGAGCTACACGATCGGCATCATCGCGCTCGCGGTGCTGAACGGGATCATCACGTTCCTCGCGCTCGAAGTGATGCGCGTCCCGTTCGCGCTGCCCCTCGGACTCTGGGCCGGGATCGTCGACATCCTCCCGATCATCGGCGGACTGCTCGGCATCGCGGTTGTCGCGCTCTTCGCGTTCGTGAAGTCCTTGCTCGCCGGGATCATCGTCGTCGCGGTGATGCTCGTCTACCAGCAGGTCAAGAACCACGTGCTCTATCCGATCGTCGTCGGACGCGCCGTGCAGCTGAACGCGCTCGTCGTCCTGCTCGCCGTCCTCGCGGGGGCCGAGCTGAGCGGGATCGCCGGCGCCATCCTCGCGATCCCCGTCGCCGCGATCATCCACGTCACGCTCGTCGAGTTCGTGGCGCCGAAGATGCCGTGGCTGGTGCAAGACGAAGAACCCGAGACGCACGCGGCCGAACCCTCATGAGGACGCTCCTCCTCGCGCTGTGCTTCGTCCTGCTCGTGGGGTGTCACTCGGCGGCGACGGTCAGCGGGACGTTCCCTCCGAGCACAGCCGCACCGACCGTCGCGACGACCCCAACCCCGAGCCCGACGCCGTCGCCCACTCCGATGATCGTGAGCGGGACGAAGCTCTTCCACACGCCGAGCGACAACATCGCTTGCGTGATGAGCAACGAGGGCGGCCCCCTGATGGCGCGCTGCGACATCGGCAACCGGACGTGGAAGGCGCCCCCGAAGCCGAAGAACTGCCCGCTCGACTACGGCAACGGTGTGCTCGTCGAAGACGGCAAGAAGGGCACCTACACCTGCGCCGGAGACACCGTCCTGCACCAAGGTGATGCGGTCCCCTACGGTCAGAAGCTCCGCATGGGCGTGCTGGGATGCGACGTCGAAACAACCGGCGTGACATGCACGAACGACGCGACGCAGCACGGCTTCTTCATCAGCAAGACAACCGTGCGCCTGTTCTGAGCCGCTCGGGTCACGGTGCGGATCGGGCGACGTTCTCAGCGCCGCACACCGGCCCGGACCGTTGCGCGCGGGCGTCGTGTTGCAGGCGACGAAGGTCCAGGCCTGCTATTCGCATCGACCGCCACCCGATCCGCACCGTCGGCGTCCTCATCCGACGGTCGGCTCGAAGCCCAGTCCACGCCAAGAGTCACTCTCCGGCGGCCACGCGACGTCGGGGATCCGACGCGCGCGCATGGGTCGCTTTGAACTCGAGGTAGCTCTCCTCGTTCGGACCGTTCGCGATGAGCGATATCAAGCGCTCATCAACTTGGCGGACCTCACTCGCGAAAGACGATGCGTAGGTCCTCTTTGCCGGCACGACGGGCCGTCGTCAGTATCTGTCGGTGGCCACCGCCATCGATGAGGACCTCCGGCTAGAGATCTTTCGGCTCTATAACGAGGACCAAGCGCTTCTGACGGAGCTCGGCGAAGCCGAGAACGATCCCGCCTTCGCCGAAGAGCAAGACCGGGTGAAGGAGCTGGTCCTCGCCGGTGAGCACGTCATGTTCTGGACTTCACGAGTGCTCGACGCGTGGGCGGAAGATGAGAGCGCTCCCGATGTTGTGAAGCGGAAGGCCGCGTTCGATGACGGCGTTGCGCAACGGCTGAAGGAGATCGCCAACGAGTACGGCTGGCCGAGGCGAGCGATCGTCGGCGACGACGCGGCCTTCTTCGTGTATTTCCTGTTCGGCCATGCCGACTCGCACAACGATTGGCGTCGGACGTTGTTGCCGACGATCGAGGAACTCTTCCGCGACGGAGAGATCCCTGATCCGCGCTTGTACGCACACCTCATCGACCGGATCGAGGCCGTCGCGGGAAACCCGCAAGTCTTCGGATCGATCATGGGGCCGGCCGACGGCCGGACGCTTTGGAAAGACGGGTCGACCGCGCCGGATGGAGCCTCCGAGGCTCGGTTGTACTGGCCACTGCGCGATTCATCCGCGGAAGTCGACGCTCGACGCGCGGAGATCGGCCTTCCGTCGATGGAAGACGATCTCCGGTCGTTCCGTGAGGGCGCCGTGATCGGCCCCTATATGACGCCGACCTTCCCCGACTAACGAGCCTCGCAACGGGATCGGTCGTGCTCGACGCGATCGAACGGCGCGGATCGGATGGCGGTCGATGCGAATAGCAGGCTCGGACCTCGTCGCCTGCAACACGACGCCCGCGCGCAACGGTCCGGGCCGGTGTGCGGCGCTGAGAACGCCGTCCGGTCCGCGCCGGCTACTAACGCGAGCTAGTGCGCGTGACCGTGGTGGCCGTGCGCGTCCGCCGGGGGTTCGTCCTCCGGCTTCTCGACGACGAGCACTTCCGTGGTCAGCACGAGCGCCGCGATCGACGCCGCGTTCTGCAGCGCCGACCGAGTCACCTTCAGCGGGTCGATGACGCCCGTCTTCAGCAGGTCGACGTACTCTCCGGTCGCCGCGTTATAGCCGTTCGCGCCCTTCGCGTTGCGGACGTTCTCGACGACGATCGACCCCTCGATGCCCGCGTTGTCCGCGATCTGCCAGAGCGGTGCGGTCATCGCGGACGCGACGATCATCGCGCCCGTCTGGGTGTCGCCTTCGAGCGACTCAGCGGCGGTGTGCACCGCGCTCTGCGCGCGGACGAGCGCAACGCCGCCGCCGGGGACGATGCCCTCTTCGACGGCCGCACGCGTCGCACTGAGCGCATCCTCGATGCGGTGCT
>JAICYB010000124.1 GCA_025934435.1 Actinomycetes bacterium
ACACGACGACGGTGAGGTCCGGCTCGGAGTAGATGCCGTCGAGCAGTTCGCGCAGCTTCGGCTCGGAGAGAAACAGGCTGAAGTCCTCGTGACCGTGGCGAAGCACCGACATGCCGACGCAGTGCGTGAGTGCGGTGAGGACGACGATCACCTCGGCGTCGTCGCGGTCGTAGCCGTAGTCGCGTACGACGTTGGGCTCCACGCCGTGCTTCGTCAGCTGGCGGAGGAGCTTCAGCGCGATGTTCGTGACGATCTGGATGTGGACCCACGAGTGGTCGTTGATCTCCATCCGTGCGACCGCGTTCACGTTCGCGACGTGCCACCAGCCCTTCAGTTGCTCGTCCTTGTTGACCCGTTCGAGGACCGTGCGGAGCTTTCTGTTTGCACGCACCGGGACGCGGATCCGCATGTTGCGGACCGCTTCGGCGGGCGTCATCCGCGTCTCTCGCTCGGCCTCCTCCGAGACCGGCTGCTCGATGCGGTCTTCGGTCTCGGCGTCGAGTCCAGTCTCGTCGCTCGCCATCGGATGACACCATACGACGCAGATGACCGGTGAGGCAGCAGGCTTCTGGCGCAGGTTCGCCGCGGCGCTCGTCGACGGCATCCTGGTCGGGATCGTCGCGAACGTCGTCGACCGCCTGGTCGGGACGAACATCTCCGGCGGCACCGGAGCGGCGTGGATCATCTCGCTCGTCTACTTCACGTTCATGCACGGCCGAACGGGGCAGACGCTCGGCGACGCGGCCCTCGGGATCCGTGTGGTCGACGTGAGGGATGCGGCGGGCGAGCCGATCGGCTACGGCCGTGCGTTGCTGCGGTGGTTCGTCTCGATCTTCTCGGTGCTCGTCTTCCTGCTCGGATATCTCTGGATGCTCTGGGACAGGGACAGGCAGACGTGGCACGACAAGGCGGCCGGTTCGCTTCCGATCCGCGTCTGAGCGTTACGCCGCGTCCGCGGCCCAGTCGCCGTAGAGCGACAGGTACAGACCGCGCCGAGCGATCAGCTCGTCGTGCGTCCCCTGCTCGACGATCTGTCCGTTCTCGAGCACGACGATCAGGTCGGCGTCGCGAATCGTCGAGAGGCGGTGCGCGATGATGAAGGCCGTGCGGCCGTGCAGGAGTCGACGCAGCGCCTGCTCGATCTTGCGCTCGGTGCCGATGTCCACCGAGCTCGTCGCCTCGTCGAGGATCAGCACGCGTGGATCCGCGAGCAGCGCGCGGGCGAACGCGACGAGCTGCCGCTGCCCGAGCGACAGTCGGGAGCCGCGCTCGCCGAGCTGCGTCTCGTATCCGGCTTCCAGTCGCTCGACGAACTCGTCTGCGCCGACCGCGCGGACCGCGTCGACGACGTCCTCGCGCGTCGCGTCGCGCCGGCCGAACGCGACGTTCTCCGCCACGGTTCCGGCGAAGAGGAACCCTTCCTGCGGGACGATTCCGAGCTGCCGGCGAAGCGACGCCTGCGAGACGTCGCGCAGGTCGACCCCGTCGATCGCGATACGTCCCGCGGTCGGGTCGTAGAAGCGCGCAAGGAGCTTCGCGATCGTCGACTTCCCGGCGCCGGTGTGGCCGACGAGCGCGACCGTCGTTCCGGCGGACACGTCGAGGTCGATGCCGTGCAGCACCTCCGGCCCGCGGCCGTACGCGAAACGGACATCCTCGAACGCCACGCGTCCGGAGATGCTGTCGAGGGTGCGGGCCGTCGGCGGGTCGACCACCTCGGGTTCCTCGTCCATCAGGTCGGTG